>JBKECG010000365.1:0-5713 GCA_047974395.1 Pikeienuella sp.
CGGCGCCATCGCGGCGGAGGCCGGGGCGCTTCTCGCCTGACCTTGTTCCGCTGGCCCGGCTCCTACCGCGTCTTCCGATAGACGCCGGTGAAGGAAACGCCCTGTCCGCCGCAATTTCCCAGGGTCGAGCCGCTGTCCAGAACGATCATCAGGCGACCGAGAAGGCGGATATCCAGATAGCAGCCATTATCCGGGTCGCCATTCAGGGGGATATGATCCGCGCGCCCGCGTCGTGTGTTTTCATCCAGTGAGCCGGCGCCGGAAAAGACGCCCACCGAAATCGCGCCGGCGTTGTTTTCATGAGACGCATCGCCGGTGATTACGTATTCGCCGCCTTGCCGCTCAATCGAAATCACCGCGTCGGGCAGGTCCTCCGACACATAGACGCCTGACGGATCATCGGTAGCGTCAGCCGCTATCGGATAGCGGCATTCTTCACCATTATTCAGAAGAAAGGAAAGCTCTTCGCCCGCCACGGTCGCGAATCTGACCGAAGATCCCTCCGTATCCGGGTGAAAGAAACCGTAGGCCAGTTCGCGCCGATTGCAGATCGGCTCCGCCTGAACCGGCGCCGCAAGGCCGGAGGCCAGCAGGGCCCGGAGCAGGATACGGCCAATGCGTCCATTCGTTGCAGTCATGTTTAGGCCCCATCGCGGCGGCGCGTCCCGTGCGCCGATCACATCCCGATCGCGGCCCGCGCCGCCCGGGTCAGCTTGGCGGCGTTGATCGCGTGACTGCCCTCGATCAGCGCGCAAAGATCGTCCCGCCCCATGGCGCCGGTCTCGATCAGCAGCCAGCCGGCCCGGCCGAGATAGGGCGCGAGGGAGATCCCCTGCGCGTCGCGCCAGATCTCCCGCGCCATTTCCGAGGGTTTCACCACCACGCCTTCGGCGTTCCAGTCGGAATGAATGGCGAAGACCTTGCCGGCTTCGCCCCCGACTTTCCAGACCGAGGCCCCGCCCCATTGCACCACGTTATGCGCGCCGGGCAGGGCGGCGCAGAAACTGTCGAATTCCTTGCGCGTCATGCGCCTCCCTCCCGGTCGCCGTCGGTCCTGTCCTTCAGGCGGAGGAGTTTCCCCGCCCGCGGCGGCCGTCGCAAGCCCGGCGTTAACCGCTTCGCGATTGAAACGCGCCCCGGCGCGGGCTAAACGCGCGACGCGCCCCATGCAGAGGAACATGCGATGCCCGCCGCCAACGCTCCGAAGAAAGTCGTTCTCGCCTATTCCGGCGGCCTCGACACCTCCATCATCCTGACATGGCTGCAGAACGAATATGGCTGCGAGGTGGTGACCTTCACCGCCGATCTCGGCCAGGGCGAGGAGCTGGAGCCGGCGCGGAAAAAGGCCGAGCTTCTGGGCATCAAGCCCGAGAACATCTTCATCGAGGATGTGCGCGAGGAGTTCGTGCGCGATTTCGTCTTCCCGATGTTCCGCGCCAATGCGGTCTATGAAGGGCTTTACCTTCTCGGCACCTCCATCGCCCGGCCGCTGATCTCCAAGCGCCTGGTGGAGATCGCCCGCGAGACCGGCGCCGACGCCGTCGCCCCTGGCGCCACCGGCAAGGGCAACGGCCAGGTGCGCTTCGAGCTTTCCGCATATGCGCTGGAGCCGGACATCAAGGTGATCGCCCCCTGGCGCGAATGGGACCTGACCAGCCGCACGAAGCTGATCGAATGGGCCGAGAAACATCAGGTGCCGGTGCCGAAGGACAAGCGCGGCGAGGCGCCTTTCTCGGTGGACGCCAACCTTCTGCACACCTCCTCCGAAGGCAAGGTGCTGGAGGATCCGGCCCAGCCCGCGCCCGATTACGTCTATCAGCGCACGGTGAACCCGGAGGATGCGCCCGATACGCCCGAATATATCGAGATCGGTTATGAGAAGGGCGACCCGGTGACGCTGAATGGCGAGAATCTCTCGCCGGCGGCGATGCTGACCGCGCTGAACGAATATGGCCGTCGCCACGGCGTCGGCCGGCTCGATCTGGTCGAGGGCCGCTATGTCGGCATGAAATCCCGCGGCATCTACGAGACCCCGGGCGGCACGATCATGCTGGAGGGCCATCGCGGCATCGAATCCATCACGCTCGACCGCGGCGCGGCGCATCTGAAAGATGAGCTGATGCCGAAATACGCCGAACTGATCTATTTCGGCTACTGGTTCAGCCCCGAGCGGGAGATGCTTCAGGCCCTGATCGACAAGAGCCAGGAACATGTGACCGGCGTGGTGCGGCTGAAGCTCTACAAGGGCTCGGTAAGCTGCGTCGGCCGCTGGTCGGACCGCTCGCTCTATTCCGAGCAGCACGTGACCTTCGAGGAGGACGCCGGCGCCTATGACCAGAAGGACGCCGCCGGCTTCATCAAGATCAACGCCCTGCGCCTGCGCCTGCTGGCGATGCGCGACAAGCGGCTGAAGGGTTGAAGGGGCTCACCCCTTGCTGATCGCCCGCTCCAGCGTCGCCGCCAGCGCCTCCGCATCGCCCTGAATGGCGATGCGCTTGATGCGGCTGGTTGCGCCGGCTTCGATGTTCACATCGGATTTGCGGGCGCCCGCCGCCTTCGCGATCAGCTTCACCAGCGCCGTGTTCGCTTCGCCCCCGGTCGGGGCGGCGGAGACGCGGGCGAGGAGGAGGGGGCGGCCTTCGGCGTCTTCGCCGATTCCGTCCAGCCGGTCGGCGCCGCCTTTCGGCGTCAGGCGCAGCGATAGCGACAGCCCTTCGGGCCGCGCGCGCCAGGGGCGTGCTGCGCTCAATAGAAGTTGTTGTTGACGACGATCCGCAGCGCCGAAAGACCCAGCAGCACGATCACCGGGGTTATGTCGATCCCGCCCATGGCGGGCAGGAGATTGCGGATCGGCCGGTAGACCGGTTCGGTGAGCCGGTTCAGGCCCGACCAGATCTGATAGACCAGTTGCTGGCGAATGTTCAGCACGTTGAACGAGATCAGCCAACTCATCACCGCCTGAACGATGATGATCCACCAGGCCAGGCTGATCGCCATGTTGAAGATCGCCAGAAAGGAATCCATGCGCGCCTCCGTATCGACCCGTTTCACCTAGCGGGGCGGGGGCGCCGCCGCAAGGGTTTCGCTTTCGGGGAGGGGGCGTGATAAGCTCCCTTCGTCGATTTGATGAAGGGGAATTTATTATGGCTCGCGCAAGCGGGATTAAAGCCATCGCCGTCCCGGACATTTCGGCCGCCGGCGAATATTACGTTTCGGTTTTCGACGCTGAACTTTCGATCAGAGGTACAGGAACTGCGCGCGAGATGCGAATCCGCGAATGCCGCTATCGCCTGGTGTGCGGGGATCGCTGTCAGGGCGCCGCGCCATGTTCCGCCGTGGTCTCGGATGTGGATGTCGCGCTCGCCCGCGCGGCGACGCGGGGCGGGCGGATTCTGGACGCCGCGCACCCGACCGCCACGGGGCGGGCGGGGCGGATCGAGGACCCCTTTGGCAATAGCTGGGTCGTGACCCAGGCCTGAGCCTCAGACGCGGCGCTTTCGATTGACCAGCACGATCCCGGCCCCGACCAGCGCCAGCGCGCCGACGAGCCGCCAGGTCAGCGCGTCGTCGAACAGGACCCAGCCGAAGAACACGCCGAAGACCGGCGCGAGAAAGCCGAAACTGGCGACATCCGAGGCGGGATAGATCGTCAGCACCCAGAACCAGACCAGAAAGATGCAGCCGACGATGACGAGGCCCTGAAACGCCAGGATGCCGTTGAGCAGGGCGGTTGGTTCGCGCGCCATGTCGCCCGTCGCCCAGGCCGCGCCGATCAGCAGGGGCGCCGAGACCGCGAGTTGATAGAGCAACTGCATCTCCGGCGACGACCGCGAAAGCCGCGTCGCCCGCGCCGTCAGCGGAATCCCCGCCCAGCAGATCGCCGCCAGCAGGCACATCAGATCGCCGAGCAGGGCCTTGTCGCTCGCCGGCGCCGCATTCCCCCAAAGCGCCAACGCGACGCCGGCGACGGCGAGAACCAGCCCGATCACCTTGACCGCGTTCAGTTTTTCCTCCGGGATCAGGAAATGCGCGCCGACCGCGACCCAGATCGGCATGGTGTAGAAGAAGATCGAAGCGCGCGAGACGGAAGTGTAGTCGAGCGCGAGAAAGAGCAGCGCGAATTCGCCGGTGAACAGCAGCCCGCAGAAGACGCCGGCGGGCAGGCTCCCATCCGTCAGCGAAAGCCGGCGGCGCATCAGCAGCGCGAAGGCGAGGACCGGAACCAGCGCGATCACCGAGCGCAGCCCCGCCTGCATGAAGGGCGCATAGCCGGCGTTGACCAGCTTCACCAGCGACTGGTTGAGCCCCATCGTGGCGGCGAAGCCGAAAAGCAGGACGCCTCCGAGCGCGTCGATCCGGTTCTTGCGCGGCATCCGCGTTCCCTTCCCCCCTTGCGCCTTTCCGTCTCAGAATCCGACCTGATCGCCGCCCTTGAGCGACAGGATGGAGCGGGCCTCGTCCGGGGTGGCGATCTCCAGCCCCAGTCCTTCTATGATCTGGCGGACCTGACGCACCTGCTGGGCGTTGGATTCGGCGAATTTGCCGGGACCGGACCAGAGCGAATCCTCCAGCCCGACGCGGACATTGCCGCCCATGGCGGCGGAGATCGCGGCGATGGGAAGCTGATGGCGCCCGGCGCCGAGCACCGACCAGACGTAATCCTTGCCGAAAAGCCGGTCGGCGGTGCGCTTCATGTGCAGCACGTCCTCCGGGTCGCCGCCCATGCCGCCCATCAGGCCGAAGACGGTCTGCACGAAGAGCGGCGGCTTCACCCGGCCTTCATCGAGGAAATGCGCGAGATTATGAAGATGGGCGGTGTCGTAGCATTCGAACTCGAACCGCGTCCCGGATTCGGCGAGCGTGTCGAGTATGTAGCCGACATCCTTGAAACTGTTGCGAAAGACGATGTCGCGGTTTTCAAGGTGCTGGCGCTCCCATTCATGTTCGAATTCCGTGAAGCGGCCGAGCATGCCGAAAAGCCCGAAATTCATCGACCCCATGTTGAGCGAGGCGACCTCCGGCCGGAAATCGCGGGCGGGCTTCACCCGCTCGTCAACGGTCATGTAGGGCGCGCCGCCGGTGGTGAGGTTCAGCACCGCGTTGGTGCCCTGCTTTATGACCGGCAGGAATTTGGCGAAGCCCTCCGGGCTCTGATCGGGTTTGCCGGTCTCGGGATCGCGGGCGTGAAGGTGGATGATCGCAGCCCCGGCCTCGGCGGCGCCGAGCGCGGCTTCGGTGATCTCGGCCGGCGTGACCGGCAGGGCCTTCGACATGGAGGGAGTGTGGATCGCGCCGGTGACGGCGCAGGTGATGATGACCTTCTTCGGCATGGGGCGTCCCTTTTCAATCTTCGTCTTGGGTGTTCAGGAAAGCGGCGAGCGCGGCGAGGCGCCGATTGCGCCACGCGGTCCGGCGCGCCAGCCGCTCGGGCGCGGCTTCATGCGGCCAGCTTTCCGCGATCCGGTCGAGGCTCTCCGCCTCGAACGCCTCCGGCCCCGGCGCATCGGCGGCGAGGCGGCGATAGAAGCCGGTGTAGCGGGTGAGGTAATCGGGAACGCCGCCGGGCGCGTTCAGCTCAATCGTTGCGAAAGGGCCGATGAAGGACCAGCGCCGCGCCAGCCCGTCGGTGAGGGTAAGGTCCAGATCCTCGGCGCTGACGGCGCCCTCGGCGACCAGCCGGAACGCTTCCGCCAGCAGCGCGCCCTGAAGGCGA
>JBKECG010000397.1:0-2982 GCA_047974395.1 Pikeienuella sp.
GGGTTGAGGGATAGGTGATCATGCAGGCGGCGAGGGTCGCGGCATGCGCCTCGGCCTTGGCGCGGAAATCGTCGAGGTCGATATCGCCGTTATCCGCCGCCGTCACCACCACCACCTTCATCCCCGCCATCTGCGCCGAGGCCGGGTTGGTGCCATGGGCCGAGGTCGGGATCAGGCAGACATCGCGTGCGCCCTCGCCGCGGCTGGCGTGCCAGGCTCGGATGGTCAGGAGCCCGGCATATTCGCCCTGCGCGCCGGAATTCGGCTGCATGGAGAAATCGTCATAGCCGGTGATCTGGCAGAGTTTCGCCGTCAGATCCGCGATCATCTCCTCATAGCCCGCCGCCTGATCGGCGGGAACCAGCGGATGCAGGTCGGCGAATTCCGGCCAGCTCAGCGCCGCCATCTCCGCCGCCGCGTTCAGCTTCATGGTGCAGGAGCCGAGCGGGATCATCGCCCGGTCCAGCGCCAGATCGCGATCCGCGAGCCGGCGCATGTAGCGGGTCATCTCCGCCTCGGCCCGGTTCATGTGGAAGATCGGATGGGTGAGGAACTCGCTGGAGCGGATCAACGGTCTGGGCAGGCGCATCGCCTCCGTCTCCGCCGCCAGCGCGCCGCCGAAAGCGTAGGCGACCGCCTCCAGATGTTCGGGCCGGGTGGCCTCGTCCACGCTCACGCCGATCCGGGTCGCGCCGACCCTGCGCAGGTTGACGCCGCGATCGACGGCGGCGTGCAGGATCGCGCCCTGAAGCGGGCCGACCTCAACGGTGATCGTGTCGAAAAACGCCTCCGGCTCCACCTTGAAGCCCAGCAGGGTCAGGCTTTCGACCAGCCGCACGGCTTTCCTGTGCACGCGCCGGGCGATGGAGGTCAGCCCCTCGGGACCGTGGAACACCGCATACATCGACGCCATCACCGCGAGGAGCGCCTGCGCGGTGCAGACATTGGAGGTCGCCTTCTCGCGGCGGATATGCTGCTCGCGGGTCTGGAGGCTGAGCCGATAGGCCCTGCCCCCCCGCGCATCGACCGAAACCCCGACGATCCGCCCCGGCATCGCGCGTTTCAGCCCGTCCTTCACCGCCATATAGGCCGCATGCGGCCCGCCAAAGCCGAGCGGCACGCCGAAACGCTGGGTCGAGCCGATGGCGATATCCGCCCCCATCTCGCCCGGCGGGGTCAGGAGCGTCAGCGCCAGCGGGTCGGCGGCCATGCAGGCCAGCGCGCCCGCCGCATGCAGCGCAGCGATCGGGGCGCTGAAATCATGGATATGACCGTAAGTCCCCGGATACTGGAAGATCGCGCCAAAGACCTGCGCGGGATCGAGATCGGTGAACGGATCGCCGACGATCACCTCCCAGCCGAGCGGGGCGGCGCGGGTCTCGATCGTCTCGATGGTCTGCGGATGGCAGTCGCGGTCGACGAAAAACGCCGTCGCCTTGGATTTCCCGCCGCGCTGGCAGAGCGCCATCGCCTCCGCCGCCGCCGTGCCCTCATCCAGCAGCGAGGCGTTGGCGACATCGAGCCCGGTCAGGTCTCAAACCATGGTCTGATAGTTCAGCAGCGCCTCCAGCCGGCCCTGGCTGATCTCCGGCTGATAGGGCGTGTAGGCGGTGTACCAGGCCGGGTTCTCGAAGATGTTCCGCTGGATCGCCGGCGGCGTCACCGTGCCGTGATAGCCCTGCCCGATCAGGCTGGACAGCACCTTGTTCTTCGCCGCAACCTCCCTCAGCCGCCGCAGCACCCCCTGTTCCGAGAGCGCCGGCCCCCAGTCGAGCGGCGCCTTCTGGCGGATGCCTTTCGGCACCGTCTCCTCGATCAGCGCATCGAGCGAGGGCGCGCCCGCCGCCTCCAGCATCGCGGCGATCTCGGCCGGCGAAGGGCCGATATGGCGGCGATTGGCGAAATCATAGGGATTGTATTCGGCGGCGGTCATGGCGGGCTCTCCGAGCAGGCGTCAGTCCAGAAGGGCTTTGTAGGCGGCCTCGTCGAGAAGGCCATCGAGATCGCCGGCGTCTTTCAGCTTCATCCTGAAGAACCAGCCGGCGCCCTGCGGATCGGAGCTGACGATGGAGGGGTCGTCAACGATGGCCTCGTTGACCTCGGTGATCTCGCCATCGAGCGGCGCGTAGACATCGGAGGCCGCCTTGACCGATTCGACCACTGCGGCCGCCGCGCCCTTCTCAAGGGCCGCGCCCACCTCCGGCAACTCCACGAAAACCAGATCGCCAAGCTGCTCGGCCGCATAGGCGGTGATCCCGACGGTGGTGATCTCGCCCTCCGTCTGCAACCACTCGTGATCCTCGGTGAACTTGAGCATGGGTTTCAGCCTCTCTTGTAGCGGGGGGTTATGAAAGGAAGGTCGGCGACGCGGACCGGCAGACGCCGGCCACGGACCTCAGCATAGAGCGCGCGACCCGTCGCCGCCAAGCCGCTCTCGACATGACCCATGGCGACGGGGGCCTCCATGCTGGGGCCGAAACCGCCGGAGGTGACCACGCCGACGGGTTCGCTCGCGGTCTCGTCGGCGAAAAGCGGCGCCCCGGCCCGGATCGGCGCCCGCCCCTCGGGGGCGAGGCCGACGCGCCGGCGCGCGGCGCCGGTCTCGAATTCCGGCAGGATCGCATCCGCGCCCGGAAAGCCGCCTTCGCGGGCGCCGCCCTTGCGGCGGACCTTCTGCACCGCCCATTCCAGCGCGGCGGCGACGGGGGTCGTGCTTTGGTCGATATCATTACCATAGAGGCAAAGCCCGGCCTCAAGGCGCAGCGAGTCGCGCGCGCCGAGGCCGATCGGCTTCACCGCCTCCATCGCCAGCAGCGCCCCGGCCAGTTCGACGGCGCGTCCGGCGGGAACCGAAATCTCGTAACCATCCTCACCCGTGTAGCCGGAGCGGGATATGAGGCAATCGGCGCCGATGATCTCCATCGGCCGGAAATCCATGAATTTCATCGCCGCCGCCTCGGGCGCGAGCGCGGAAAGCGCCGC
>JBKECG010000405.1:0-3895 GCA_047974395.1 Pikeienuella sp.
ACCGATGACCTGATCCGGCTCGGCTTCGAGATCACCCTTGCCGATCCGACCGACGCCGCCGCGATCAGGGGCGCGATCCGGCCGGAGACGCGGATGATTCTCGTGGAGGTCGCCTCCAATCCCACGCTGCGCATCGCGGAGATGGAAGGGATCGCCGCGGCGGCGAAGGCGGCCGGCGTTCTGCTGGCGGTGGACAACACCTTCACCACCCCGCGCGGCTGGCGCCCGTTCGAGAACGGCGCGGATATCGTCATCCACTCGCTGACCAAGCTGCTGGCCGGCCATTCCGACGTGATGCTCGGCTATGTCGCCGCCAATGACGCCGCGAAGAACAAGGCGCTTTACGACGCCGCCGTCACCTGGGGTTTCGCGCCCTCGCCCTTCGACTGCTGGCTGGCCGAACGCGGGCTGGCGACATTCGATCTGCGCTATGACCGGGCCGGGGCGACCGCGGCGAGGCTCGCCGACCGGCTTGCGGGGCTGAAGGGCGTGAAACGGGTGATCTATCCCGGCCGCGCCGACCACCCGGACCATAACCGGGCCGGCGACCTTCTGAAGGGGCGGTTCGGCAACATGGTCTCCTTCACCCTCGATGGCGGGCGCGAGGTGGTGAACGCGTTTCTTCGCGCCGCCGAGCATATTCCCTTCGCGCCGACGCTGGGCGATGTGGGCACGACCCTGTCGCACCCGGCCTCCTCCTCCCATCGCGGGCTCGGCCCCGAGCGGCGGGCCGCGCTCGGGATAGAGGAGGGTTTCATCCGCGTCTCGGTCGGGATCGAGGACCCGGACCAGCTGATCGGAGAGATCGAGGCCGCGATCGCCGCCTCGCGCGGATAGGGCGGGACCGCCCCCTCAGTTCAGCACCAGCTCCACCCGCCGGTTGGCGGCGCGGCCTTCCGCCGTCGCGTTGCTGGCGCGGGGCGAGAGATAGCCGACCCCGTGCGGCGTCACCTGCGCCGGCGCGACCCCTTCGGCGGCGGCGAGGCGGGCGGCGACGGATTCGGCGCGCTGGCGCGACAGCGCCATGTTCTGCTCATAGCCGCCCTGATTGTCGGTATGGCCGATGACGAGGAATTTCAGGTCTGGCCGCTCGCGCAGCACTTCCGCGACCTGGGCCAGAACCGGCTCGGACGCGGCGGTCAGCCGGGCGGAGCCGGCCTCGAAGGCGACATCGTCCAGCGCGGCGTGCCCGTCTTCGGTCAGCCGCCGGACCAGCGCGTAGAGCCGGGCGAGACCGGGTTTCGCGGCGGGGGGCGGGGCCTCGCCGGCGGCGGTCATCTTCTCCGGCGCGCTCTCGCCCTCGACGGCGACGATCTGCACGAAAAGCCGCCCGCCCTGGCGCGAGGCGATGACGGAGGCGCCGCGCCCCTTCGCCGCGTCCTCCACCGCCAGGAAGCGGAAATCGGCCAGATCGAACCGCATCGCCGGCGGCTCGACCAGATAGGTGTTGAAGCGGAAATCGAAACCGCCGCATTCCTCGCCCGCGCATTCGAAAAGCGTCTGATAGCCAAGCTCGGCGAAGCGGCGCTGGTAATTGCGCACCGCCTCCAGCGTGGAGGTCTCCCCCTCCAGCCGGTAGACGAATTCGCGCACCGCCCCCTCGATCACCTGCGCCGGCTGCGCCTCGCGGGTGAAACGACCGGTGGGCAGCTTGTAGGCGTCGAAGCTGCGCGAAAGCGTATGGGTCAGCTCCGCCCCTTCGAGCGCGCCGAATTCTGGCGTGAACTCCTGCTCCTCGCCCCGCGCGCCCGCGACGGAGAAGACCAGCGCCGCGAGACCGAGGGCGAGGCGTTTCACCGCGCCATGCCGTAATAGTCCTCGTTCGGCCGCATCGCGATCGCCGAGGACATGCGGTTGGTCATGTTGTAGAAGGCCGCGACCTCGGCGATGTCCCAGATCCCGCGATCCGAGAAACCGGCGTCGCGCAGCGCCTGGCGGTCGGCCTCCTCGATCGTGGCGCTGGCCTTGGTCATCTTCACCGCGAAATCCAGCATCGCGCGCTGACGCGGCTCCAGCTTCGCCAGCCGGTAATTGGCGGCGATGGTGTCGGCCAGTTCGGGGTCGCCTGTGAGCTGGCGCAGCGCCGCGCCATGCGAGACGAGGCAGTAATGGCAGTGATTCTCGGCCGAGACGGCGACGGAGATCATCTCCCGCTCCGCCTTGGAAAGCTCGCTCTCGCCCAGCATCAGCTCATTATACATCTTCGAGAAGGCCCGGAGCTTCTCCGGCGCGAAAGCGTAGGACCGGAGCACGTTCGGCACCAGGCCGAGCTTCTCCTGGCAGACCTCGAAATAACGCTTGATATCGTCCGGCAGGGGATTTTCGGGCGGCAGGTTGAGCGCCGTGGGCAGTTCCGTGGTCATCGCTTCACTCCTGAAAGGGTCGTTCAGTCGGGCATGGTCCGGTAATGATAGCGCGCCCCCGTCTCCATCCCCAATGAACGATAAAGAGAGCAGGCGGCGACATTGCCTTCGGTCACCGCCAGCGCCAGCCAGCGCGCGCCGGATTCGACGGCGAAACGGGCGGCGGCGGCCATCAGCATCCGCGCGGCGCCCTTGCGGCGGGCGGCCTCGCGCGTCTCCACCGCATGGACCATCGCCACATCGCCGTCCACGGCGGCGAAACCGACGCCGGCGCAGCGGTCGGCGAGACGGGAGATGATGTAATGCCGCGGCTCCGGCGCCCGGTCCATCACAGCGAACCGGCCGGGGCCGATCCCGCCGGCGGCCCAGATCTCCTCGATGATGGCGATGCGGCAATCGCCGCGGATGACCCGCATCAGCTCCGACCGCTCATCGAGCAGCGCGGCGGCCTCGGCATGGAAGATCAGCGTCGGGTCGGCGATGGCGTAGCCCTCGGCGGCGAGCGCCTCGTCCAGCGCCTCCTCTCCGCCCCGGAGTTGAAAGAGCGGCGTCTGGCCCCAGGCCCGCATCGCCCCGGCCGCCGCGGCGATGGCGCCCGCATCGGCCGGCGCGCCCCCGATCCGGCTGGCGGCGGAGACACGCCGCCCCCCGCCCGCGCCGCGGCGGAGCCGCCAGCCGCCGGCCTCCGTCACCTCGGCCGGCGGCCATGTCGCCTCCCGCGCGGCGAAAAGCCGCCCGGCGGCGGGGCTGACGGCGGAGGTCATCCGCGTTCCCTCAGCAGCCGCGCCTTGTCGCGCGCCCAGTCGCGCTGTTTCTCGGTCTCGCGCTTGTCGGCCATCTTCTTCCCCTTCGCGATCCCGAGCGAGAGCTTGGCGACGCCCTTTTCGTTGAAATAGAGCTTCAGCGGCACCAGCGTCGCGCCCTCGCGGCCGATCCCCTGCCAGAGCCGGGCGATCTCGCGCCGATGGGCGAGCAATTTCCGCCGCCGGCGCTCATCATGGCCGAAGGTGCGGGCCTTGTCGTAAGAGGGGATATAGCCGTTGATCAGCCAGAGTTCCCCATCCTCGACATTGGCGTAGCTCTCCGCGATCTGGGCGCGCCCCTCGCGCAGCGCCTTCACCTCGGAGCCTTCGAGGATGACGCCGACCTCGATTTCATCCTCGATGAAATAGTGATGCCGCGCCTTCCGGTTCTCGGCGGCGATGCGCAGCTTCGGTTCCTTTTTCGGGGCCATCAGCCGTTCAGGATCCCCGCGCCGACCATCGCCGCGCGGATCGCCGCCTTCGTCTCGGGAAGGGCGGTGGTGATCGGCGAGCGGACCTCGTCCGAACATTTGCCCAGCATCGAAAGCCCGGTCTTCGCGCCAACGACGCCCGGCTCCATGAAGATCGCCCGGTGGAGCGGCAGCAGCCGGTCCTGCAATTCCAGCGCCTCGCCCCATTCACCGGCCGAAAGCGCGTTCTGGAACTCCGCGCAGAGCCGAGGCGCGACATTGGCGGTGACGGAGATGCACCCGACCCCGCCATGCGCCC
>JBKECG010000464.1:0-10621 GCA_047974395.1 Pikeienuella sp.
GCGGACAGCACGAAGGCGCCGCCCTCGGCCAGCGAGAACCAGCCTTCGAGCGCGGGGCGGCGCGCCGGAGCGGCCGCCTCCACCTTCTCGCGCTTCAGCGTGGTGATCCCTGCGATGACGAAGGGCGTCAGCGCGAAGATGATGAAGGAGCCGGCGAAGGCGCCGCTCCGCTCCAGCCCCAGAACCAGCGCGGAGCCGGCCACCGCGCTCGCCAGCGCCAGCGCCGCGGCGACGACCGGCCAGTAGCCGGCGAGATCGGAGACCGAACGTCCGAAAATCCGCAAATGGCCCCAGACGCCCCGGATCAGCGAAGCGATCTCCCGCCGGACGTGGAAGAAGGCGATGGTGAAGCTGAGCCACCAGGCGGCGTAGACGAAAATGCTGAGCAGATCGTCCTCCGGCCCGTCGCCGGTCAGCAGCGCGATCAGCGCGAGGCCGATCCTGAGCGCGCCGTTGAAGAAGAAGAGCGCGATGAAGGCGAGGCCGATCTTCCGCGCCGCCGCATCCTCCATCCCCGCCAGCCGGCGCG
The DNA here is from genome assembly GCA_047974395.1 of Pikeienuella sp. Taxonomy (GTDB): domain Bacteria; phylum Pseudomonadota; class Alphaproteobacteria; order Rhodobacterales; family Rhodobacteraceae; genus Pikeienuella. The sequence continues at coordinate 530 of JBKECG010000464.1, forward strand.
CGCCGTCAAAGGGCGCATAGATCAGCGCGACGATGGCGTAGGAGACCCGCTGCACCAGCACCACCGTCAGCTCGCCGATGAAAATCTGTCGCCCCGCGCTGGCGGAGATGAAGATCCGCGCGAGGATGAGAGCGATCACCACGAAGGCCGCCAGCGACAGCGCCCGCGCCGCCAGCCAGCAGAGCCCGGCCCCGAGCCGCTGGGAGAAGGCCGGCCCCGCCGCCTGTCCGCGACCGGGGGTGACGCGGCGGATCAGCAGCTCGACCAGATAGGCGGCGGCGGCGATGGCCAGCGCGGCGAAGAGGACGCCGATCACGCTCTGCCCGGATTGCGCCCGGATCGCCGCCGCGCCGGTCTCGATCGCCTGCGGCAGGTTCTGGAAATCCGCCATCGCCCGGTCGAATGCCGCGGCGAACCAGCCGATGGCCGCCTCCGGCTCCAGATCCGCGCTTTCGACCACGGTCGCGGGGCCGGCGGCCTCCATGATCGCCCTGAGTTGGTCGGGCGAGATATCCGCAGGAAGCTGAATCGTGATTTCGCCGGCCATCCTCACCACCTTCCCGCATGTTCCCGGCGCCCGCCCGGCGCCGCGCCGACCCAGCCCGGAAAGCGGGATCGACCGGTTTTACAGGTTTTTCCCCTGATTGACCAATATTCGCCGTTTACTCTTTCGGTTCAAAGCCGGTTTCAAACACCGCCACCGAAGCATCGCCGCCGCCCATCATGAAGAAACCGATCAGCTCCTCCGTCATCAAGGCCTTGAACGTCTCCAGCCGAAGGGTCATCACCGCGGGCCGGTCCAGATCGGAGAGCCGCGCGCGGATCAATTCATGGATCTTCGCGCCCGGGCTGTCGGGAGCGGACGATGAAAACATCATCGACAGCGCCGACAGCGACTCGCTGACAAACCCGTCCCGGCTCTGCCCCATGTCGGCGGCGATGGACGCGGCAAAAGCGCCGATATAACCGTCATCGTCGATCTTCAGGGTGAACGTCCCCGGCGCGGTCAGATCCGGCGACATCTCATTCAGCCCGTCCACGCCCTCGGGCAGGCGCATGGTCGCGGAAAGATCGACCGCGACCTGGTTCTCCAGGCTGAAGCGGGCGTCGAAAACATGCAGGGTCTCATCGCCCTCTCGCGGCAGCAGGCTCACGGAGATCGAAAGCGGCGAGGGATCGGCGAGCGCGGGGAGCGCAGCATAGTCGCCCTCATCGGCCATGCGCCGCAAGGCGGCGTATTCGACATTATCGAAGGCGATGACGAACCGCTCCGGAACACCATGGGTGGAAAGTCCGGCGAGGTCGAGATCGGTCACGCGGATCGCCCCGACGCTCACCGGCGGCGCGTCGTCATAGGGGTCGGTCAGCGCAACCCCGGTCAGGGTGAAGCCTTCGGGGCCGGTCTCCTCCATCGTCTCGTAGCTGAGCGCCCGTCCCAGCTCCGTGGTCTCCATCAGGTGGCGAAGCGCCTGGGCGGCGGAGGTCAGCTCCACGCCCGCGAACGGGTTGGACAGCTCCTCTGGATCGTCGGGCATATCGTTGGCGACGGTCAGCGTCGCGGTCTCGCCGTTTCCGCCGGCATAGCCGCCGACCCAGATCGCGTAACGGCCGGGCGCGGCGTCGAAAAGCCCCAGGCCGGGATCCACGCCGTTGAAATCGTCGCTGCAATGCAAATCGCCATCCGGCGAGCGGACGACAAGCGTGGTGTCCAGATCCTCCGCCGTGGCGCTGAGCCAGACGACGCGCTTCGTCTCCGTGAGGTTCAGGGCGATATCCGGCCGGGTCGGATCAATCACTCCCGCGCAATCATCCTCGAAACTCTGGGCGGCGATTTCCCCGGTGATGGAGAGGGTCGCCTGCGTGGGCTCGGCCCCCGGTCCGGGCATCTCGACATGGCCGAAGGCGGGCTCCGCATCCGGGTTGAGCCTTCTGGCGGCGAGCAGCGCGCTTATCTCCTCGGAGGGCTCGCGGCTGACGCGGAGCGTCGCGGCCTCGCCCTTGCTCTCGCCGATGGAGCCGAGCCAGATCGCGTAATCGCCGGGCGCGGCGTCCTGATAAGCGACGACCGGATCATAGTTCACGAGGTCGTCATTGCAGGAGACCTCGCCACCCGGATCGACGACCAGAAGCATGGCGTCGAAATCGCCCCCTTCGCCGCGGATGATCAGTTGCGGCGTCGGCGCGTCGAGGGTCAGCACCACGTCAGGGCGCTTCTGATCTATATAGCCGACGCAGGACGGACCCGCCTCCTCCGCCGGGACCAGCCCGGCGACCTCGATGCCGATCACCGTCTCCCCGATTTCCGGCAGGGTGGTCAGCCGGCCGGCGGCGGGCTCGGCGGTCGGGTTCAGGGGGACTTCGCTCAGAAGCGGCGGCAGAATGGCCGGGTCGATGGTCAGGCCGCCGATGCGCGCCAGGTCGCGCAGGCTCAATTCCATCGCGGAGACGATGGCGACGCCGGAAAGCGTGGCGTCCTTTTCCACCGTCAGCGGCCAGATGCTGAACTTGCCGGTGGTGATGCGCGACGCGCGCAAGGGCGCGATGCCAAACTCATCCGCCTTCGCGCAGCTGTGAATCCCGTCGGGATCGGCGATCAGCACGCCGGCGGAACCCGCCGCCACCCCGTAGAAGATCGCCGGCGTCTCGGTCGGCTCGGCGATATTCATCACCATCGCCGGCGCTTCGGCGGCGAAACCCGGACAGCCCCGGACGATTTCGGAGGCCGGCCGGACGCCGGTGACCGAGAACGATCCCTGGGCCGGCTCGTATCCGTAGGAGTCGGGAAAGCCGATCTCCTCCTGCGCGACGGCGGGAAGGGCGCCGGACGCCAGAAAGATGGCGGCCGCGGCCGCCTTTCGGGAAAAGCTCATCGAATGCCACCTCAAGACGATGTCTGCGTTACATGTCGGCGCCAATATCCACCAAGCGCAGGGCGAGCGAAAGCCGTTTCCCCGGCCGCGCCCCATCGCGCGCCGACCTGTGGCCGATCAGTCCGGCGCCATGCCGATCTCTCTCAGCACCACCTCCGTATCCGCCCCGGGGGCGGGGGGCGGGGCCGGGGTCGCGGCGGGCGTGCCGCTGAAGCGCGGGGCGGGGGCGGCCTGGATCACGCCGTTGACGGCGGCCAGCGTCCCGCGGGCCTTCATGTGCGGATCCTCGGGCGCCTCCAGCCAGTCCAGCACCGGCGCGACGCAGGCGTCGGTTCCCTCGAAAAGCGCGACCCATTCGTCCCGCGTCCGGCTGCGGAAGATCGCGGCGTAGCTCTCGCGCCGCGCGGGCCACGCCTGCGCGTCCATCCGCCCCGCCTGATCCGCCGCCGGCAACCCGGCGATCTTCAGCAGCTCGGCGTGGAATTGCGGCTCTATCGCGCCCACGGAGAGGAATTTCCCGTCGGCGGTCTCATAGGTCCGGTAGAAGGGCGCGCCCCCGTCCAGCAGATTGGCCTCGCGCTCATTCCGCCAGCGGCCATTGGCGAGAAAGGAATGAAGCAGCGACATCAGCGCCGTCGCCCCGTCCACCATCGCCGCGTCGATCACCTGCCCCGCGCCGGAGCGTTCCCGCGCCCAGAGCGCGGAGAGCACGCCCAGCAGCAGGAACATCGTCCCCCCGCCGTAATCCGCGGCGATATTGAGCGGCGGCGGCGGCGGCTCCCCTCGCCGGCCGATGGCGTGCAGGACGCCGGTTAGCGCCAGATAGTTGATGTCATGCCCGGCGGTATGGGCGCGCGGCCCGTCCTGCCCCCAGCCGGTCATGCGGCCGTAGATCAGCCGCGGGTTCAGCGAAAGCGCGGCGTCGGGGCCGAGGCCGAGCCGCTCCATCACTCCGGGACGGAAGCCTTCGATCAGGATGTCGGCGCGGGCGATCAGCCGGCGCGCGGCCTCGATCCCGCGCTCCGATTTCAGGTCGAGCGCGACCGAGCGCTTGCCCCGGTTCACCAGCGCGGTCGGGTCGGGCGGCCCGGACTTTCGGGCGACGATCACGACCTCCGCCCCGAGATCGGCGAGAAGCTGGCCGGCGAGCGGACAGGGGCCGAGCCCCTCCATCTCCACGACCTTCAGCCCTTCGAGCGGCCCCGCCATGTTCTCCCCCCGTCTCTAGTATCCCTTGCCGCGGGCGGTGACGGGCCAGAGCGCCTCCACCACCCCGCCGCGCAGGCCGACCAGCCAGTCGTGAAGATTGCAGGTCGGATCGCAATGGCCGGGAACCAGCCGGAGCCGGTCGCCGATCTTCAGCGCGCCTTCGGGATCGGCGATCACGCCATGTTCGTCCGTCGCGCTCAGGTAATCGAGATCCTCGCGCCCGAAGACCAGCGGCGGGCCGCTATCGACCGCCAGCGCCTTCAGCCCGGCGTCGCAGACCGCCCGGTCCGGCTTCACATGGCTCATCACTTCGGTGAGGACGAAAAGCGCGTTCTCCCATTCGTTCCGGTCCAGCCTTTCGCCGTTCCGGTCGCGGATGCGGCCGTAATCGGCGTCCATGAAGGTGTAGGAGCCGCATTGAAGCTCGGTATAGACGCCCGAGGCGGTTTCGAACGGATAGGAGCCGGTGCCGGCCCCGGTCACGACGGGACAGGGGATTCCCGCCGCCTCCAGCGCGTCGCGGGTCGCTTCGGCCCTTGCGGCGGCGATGTCGATCGCGGCCTTGCGCGCGGCCGGGTCCTCGATGTGCTGGGCGGCGCCCTGATAGGCTTGGATCCCCTCGAAGCGCAGCCCCTTGGCCGCGACCGCCGCGCGCGCGATGGCGACGGCCTCCTCCGGGGTCTCCACCCCGCAGCGTCCGCCGCCGCAGTCGATCTCGACCAGAAGGCCGATTTCGACGCCATGCGCGGTCGCGGCGGCGGAAAGCCCGGCGATATTGGCGATATCGTCACAGCAGACCGCGACGCGCGCGATCTGCGCGGTCCGGGCCAGAAGATCCAGCTTCGCCCGTCCCCGCACCTGATTGGAGACCAGGATATCCCCGATCCCGGCGCGGGCGAAGGCCGCCGCCTCGGAGGTCTTCTGGCAGCAGACGCCGACGGCGCCGCCGAAGGCGATCTGACAGCGCGCCACATCGGCGCTCCTGTGCATCTTGCCATGCGGGCGCAGGCGCATTCCCGTCGCGGCGCAGAAATCGCGCATCTTCGCGACATTGCGCTCGAAAGCGTCCAGATCGACCAGCAGACAGGGCGTGGCGATTTCGGCTTCCGCCATGCCGGGAAGGGCGGGAATGTCGAAACCGGGTTCGGGTTGCGCGCTCATGGGCGCCATTCTGCGCATTTTTCCGGCCCGGTTTCCAGCGCCATGGCGCTCAGTCGAGGAAGCGCAGCCCGACAAGGACGAAACCGCCGAGAAACAGGGTCTCCGCCACGATCAGGGCGATGGCGCCGCCGCCGACCTCCAGCATCTTCTTCAGCGAGGTCTTCACCCCGACCGCCGCGATCGCGATCAGCAGCGCCCAGCGCGACAGCGCCCCGGCGAAATCCGCCGCGACCTGCGGAATCAGCCCCAGCGAATTCGCCGTCGCGAGGATCAGGAAGCCGATGACGAAACCCGGCAGCAATGGCGGATTGCCGCCGTCGGCGCCGCCGGCGAGGCCGCGCCGGCGGATGATCAGCGAGAAGATCAGCACCACCGGGGCCAGCATCGACACCCGGATCAGCTTGACCAGGGTCGCTGTCTCGCCGGTCTCCTCGTTGATCGAAAAGCCGGCGCCGACCACCTGCGCCACGTCATGGATGGTTCCGCCCAGAAAGACGCCGCTGTCCAGCGAACTGAACCCGAAGAGATTCGAGAGCATCGGATAGACGACCATGGCGACGGTCGAAAGCACGGTCACCGAAAGCACGGTGAAGACCAGATCGCGCTCGGATTTCTCATGCCTCGGCAGCACCGCGGCGATGGCCATCGCCGCCGAGGCCCCGCAGATCGCCACCGAACCGCCGGTCAGCAGCGCGAAACGCCAGCTCCGCTTGACGAAACGCGAGGCGACCAGCCCGAAGAGGATGGTGGCGACGACGCCGAGGATCACCAGCAGGATCATCGGCCCGCCCAGATCGGCCAGCATCTCGGCGCTGATCCGCGCGCCAAGAAGCGCCACGCCCAGCCTGAGCACGGTGCGCGAGGTCAGCGCGATGCCGGCGGCGGTGCGGGCGCCGTCCTCGGCGAGGAAATTCAGCGCCAGCCCCAGAAGCAGCGCCAGCAGCATGGCCGGCGCGTTGTAATGCTCCGACAGGAACTGCGCCGTCGCCGCGATCAACGCGGAGACCGCGACGCCGGGAAAGACGGCGCTCAACTCATCGCGGGAGGGTGGAAATCGGGTCGGCATCCGGGCCTGCTCCTGTTGCGAATCCGACGACGACGCCCGTGATCACGGTTGCGATCCGGCCGTCGCCCGGCATGTGGGTTGCGAAAACAGGCTGCCCGTCAGTCAAACGCCGGAAGCCGCAAGGGCTTGTCGCCAGAGATGTTTAGACCTTCGGCGCGGCGCTGAACAGGCTCCTCTTCGCCGCAAGCCGGCCCGGCGACGACATTTGCGATTCCTCACCATGCGGATATTTCTTCGCAGCGCGCATCTTTGCGAAACCGCCCGGCGCCCCCATCATCATGTCATGATGAAACGCGCCCAGACCCGATACGAGATCGCCGCCGACGCCGTCGTGCACGCGCTCGGCGTCGGTTTCGGGCTGATCGGCGGGCCGATCCTGATCGGCTTCGTCGCCGCGCGCGGCGAGGCGGGGTCGCTCGTCGCGGTCTCGATCTATGTCGCGACGCTGATCGCCATGTTCGCGCTTTCCGCCTCCTATAACCTGATCCCGCTCAAGGGGGCGAAGGACTGGCTGCGCCGGCTCGACCATTCGACGATCTATCTGAAGATCGCCGGCGCCTACACGCCCTTCGCCGCGGTCTCTGTCGGCGGGCTGGCGGGGCATGCGCTGCTGGCGCTGGTCTGGCTGGCGGCCGGGTTCGGCATCTGCCTGAAGCTGATCTATCCGCGCCGGTTCGAGGCCCTCTCGATCATCCTCTATCTCGGCATGGGCTGGGCCGCCGTGGCGGTCGCCGGCGATGTCGCGGCCGGAATCGGCGCGGCCTCGCTGATCATGATCGTGATCGCCGGCGCGCTCTATTCGACCGGCGTGCTCTTCCATCTCTGGAGCCGCCTGCCCTTCCAGAACGCGATCTGGCATGTCTTCGTGCTGGCGGCTACTGTCGTTCTATACGGGGCGGTGGCGCTGGAGTTCGCATGAGCCTGACAGCAGCCGGACGGAGGCGGATCCGACGCCGAAGGGCTTTTGTCCCGAATCCCGCTGGAACTCAGGACCGTTCAGGTCGCCCAGCGGCCAAGCGGAGGCGTCGATGCCCATCACAGAACCCGGAATGATCAGTGGCGAGAGGGCCCTGTACCGGAAGGGGGCGAATTTCATCGCATCCGTGACGGAAGCCGATCTCGACCGGTTTTTCGCCGATCAACTGATGTGGCTTGCCGGAATGCAAGGCGCGGAAGCGATCGGCGGACATCTGTATGTCACCAATTTTCGCCTTGTATTTGTCGCCCACGCGATAAATCGCCTCAGGGGTCGGTTCAGCATACCTTTGCCGAAGATAGATCAGGCGCGCCGCGAAGCCAGATTTCCCATTTACAAGCTCATCGTCGAGACTGGACGTGGCCGGTATGAATTCGTGAACTGGAGCGTCAGGAGCGCCTTGCGCGCCATCGAAGAGAACAAGGGAAACCGTTCAGCCGATCTGGAGGCGGAAATGCGCGGCGCGCTCAACCACAACGAGCCGCTTTGTCTTCTGAACGCCCTCTTCCTTCCGCGGCGGGCTCTTGCAGATGCGAGGGGCGACAGGCCCCCGGAATAACCGGGCGTCCCCGTTCAATTGAACCGGTTGTCCCGCGGGAAGCCCCGCGGCGCCATCCGCCCCGCTCCGGCGCGTTTGGCGAGCCAGTCCTCCAGCGCCGTCTCGGTCCGGGTTCGCCCGGCCGGGTCGCGCCAGGCGAGGCCTTCGGCCAGCGTGAAGGTCGTGGCGTCGGAGAGGCCGCCATCCTTGTATTTCTGCAATCTCACGCCCTTGCCGCGGGTCATCTCCGGCAGTTCGGCGAGCGGGAAGACCAATACCTTGCGGTTCTCGCCCACGACGGCGACATGATCGCCGGCGACGGGGCTGCAAACTTTCAGCTTCACGCCGTCCTTCACGTTCAGCGCCTGCTTGCCGCCGCGGGTCTGGGCGATCAGGTCGGTCTCGGCGGCGATGAACCCGTCGCCGGCCGAAGACGCGATCAGCAGTTTCCCACCCGGACGGTGCAGCAGCAGCGCCACCATCTCCTCGTCATTGGCCATGTCGATCATCAGCCGCACGGGTTCCCCCATGCCGCGCCCGCCGGGGAGCTTGTGAACGTCCAGCGTGAAGATCCGCCCGCCGGAGGCGGCGAGCAAGAGCTTGTCGGTGGTCTCGGCATGGAGGATGAAGCGGCCCGCATCGCCATCCTTGAACTTCATCTCCGCATCCAGCGGCTGATGGCCCTTCAGCGCCCGGATCCAGCCCTTTTCGGAGCAGACGACCGTCACCGGCTCCTTCTCGATCATCGCATCGAAGGAGATCTCCTCGACCTCGGGCGCGTCCTGGATCGCGGTGCGCCGCGCGCCGCCCGGCGTGTCCTTGCCGAACTTCTTCTGGATCGCGGCGATCTCCTCGCCGACCTTCGCCCATTGCTTCACGCCCGAATCCAGCAGGGCCTTCAGGCCGGCCTGCTCCTCCAGAAGCGCGTCGCGCTCGCGCCTCAGCTCCATCTCTTCAAGCTTGCGCAGATTGCGCAGGCGCATGTTCAGGATCGCCTCGGCCTGGACGTCCGTCAGTTCGAACTCCGCCATCAGCACCTGTTTCGGCTCATCCTCATAGCGGATGATCTCGATCACCCGGTCGAGATTGAGATAGGCGACGATATAACCGCCCAGAACCTCCAGCCGTTTCGCGATCTGCTCCAGCCGGTGCGCGGAGCGCCGGCGCAGGACCTCGCGCCGATGGTCGAGAAAGGCGATCAGCACCTCGTGCAGCGAGCAGACCACCGGGGTCCGCCCGTCGATCAGCACATTCATGTTGAGGCTGAAGCGGATCTCCAGATCGGTCTGCCGGAACAGCGTCTCCATCAGCATCGCCGCGTCGACGGAGCGGCTTTTCGGCTCCAGCACGATGCGCACATCCTCGGCGCTCTCGTCGCGCACATCGGCGAGGATCGGCACCTTGCGCGCGTTCACCAGTTCCGCGATCCGCTCGATCAGCTTGGATTTCTGCACCTGATAGGGAATCTCGGTGACGACGATCTGATACTGGCCGCGGCCCAGATCCTCCGTCACCCAGCGCGCCCGCAGCCGGAAGGAGCCGCGCCCGCTCTCATAGGCTTTCTGGATCACGTCGGGCGGGTCGATCAGCACGCCGCCGGTGGGAAAATCCGGCCCCGGAATCAGGTCGTAGAGCTTCTCTCGCGGCGCATCCGGCGTCCTGATCAGATGCAGGAGCGCGTCGCAGAGCTCATGGACATTATGCGGCGGGATCGAAGTCGCCATGCCGACGGCGATCCCGGAAGAGCCATTGGCCAGAAGATTGGGAAAGGCCGCCGGCAGCACCACCGGCTCGCGTTCGGAACCGTCGTAATTGTCGCGGAAATCGACGGCGTCCTCGGTCAGCCCCTCCATCAGGGCCTGCGCCGCTTCGGTCAGCCTCGCTTCGGTGTAACGCTGGGCGGCGGCGTTGTCGCCATCGACATTGCCGAAATTGCCCTGCCCCTCCACCAGCGGGTAGCGGACGGAGAAATCCTGCGCCAGCCGCACCAGCGCGTCATAGATCGCCTGATCGCCATGGGGGTGGTAGTTGCCCATCACCTCGCCGACGATCTTCGCGCATTTGCGGAAGGCGGAGCCAGGGTCCAGCTTCAGCCCGCGCATGGCGTAGAGGATGCGCCGGTGGACCGGTTTCAGCCCGTCGCGCGCATCCGGGAGCGCGCGGTTGGTGATGGTGGAGAGCGCATATTGCAGATAACGCTCGCCCAGCGCGCGGCGCATGGTCTCGGCGGTGACGCCGCCGCCGGGGCCGCCGGGGCCATCCGGCCCGCGCT
>JBKECG010000311.1:0-6232 GCA_047974395.1 Pikeienuella sp.
CTGCCGATGTTCAAGGCGATCCGCCGCAACAACGACGCCCACCAGATCGAGGAAGTCGGCGAGAAGCTCCGCGGCATGATGCCCTGGATCGCCGCCGGCAAGCTCGTGGACAAGTCGAAGAACTGATCCCGGCCAAGCCGGCAAAAAAGCCCCCGCCGCGGCGGGGGCTTTCGTTTCGGGCGGCGCCTATTCCGCCTTCAGGAAATCAGCGACATCCAGCAGGATCATCTCGTTATCGTCGGCCCGGCCCTTCTCGCGGCCGACCGAGAACGGATAGTTGTTGTCATTGGCGACAACGATCACGCCCGGCGAAACCAGATCGACATCCTCGATGGTCACGAAGGGGAAGGTGAACACCCCGTCGATGGTCCCGCGCGGGGCGACGCCGTTCGGGTCCTTGATGTCCAGAAGGTCGATATAGGCGATCTTCTCCAGCACGCCGTTTTCATCGGCGCGGTTCAGGTCGATCAGATAGACGCGCTTGAACGCGGCCGGTTTCTCGGCCCAGCCCTCGCGCGCGTCGCCCTGCCCGCCGTCGCGCTCGATGATCAGCGCCCGGTCGCCGTCGATGATGTTGAAATCGCCGATGGCGTGATTGGCGGCCTCCAGCGGGAAATAGCGGATCCTGTCGCCCCAGGCGCGGCTGGCGACGTCGAATTCGAACATGCGGATCACCGGCTTGCCGGCGATGGTCTCGGACGCGCCGGCGGCGGCGTCCCAGACCGGCTTTTCAAGGAGGGGATAGAGCGTCTCGCCGTCGAGCGATACCGCCATGCCCTCATAACCGCCGGAACGCTTGGTGATCATCTCCGCATCCGCTTCCTCGCCCGGATTCGGGGTCAGCACGAAGGCGTTGTCGGGGCTGCGGTGGAGCTTGCCGCCGGGCGCGGTCGGAACCACGTTCAGCACCTCGCCCTCGGCGTTGACCTCCAGCAGCCAGGGGCCGAATTCATCGCCGAGCCAGTAATTGTCACCGACCGGCTGGATCGATTCGATGTCGAAATCGGCGCCGGTCAGATAGCGGCTGTCGGTGAATTCGGTGACGATCGGAAAGGGCGCCTTGCGGTCCGGGTCCGAAAGCTGAACCGTCTTCTCCACCGCGACGCGGCCCGTCTCCCAATCGACCTTGACGATATTGAACATCAGGATCACGTCGGCGGAGTTGGATTTCCGGCCGAAGCCGTTATCCGTCAGCATCAGGAAGCGGTCGTCGCCAAGGCTGCGGATGCCGGAAAAGCCCTGCAGCGGCTGGCCGGGGAAGGGGCGGGAAAGGCCGGTGTCCTCGTCGTAGATCCCGTAGAGCGCCTCGACCCGCCCCTCCTTGCCGGTGAAGCGACCTGACATCTGGAACATATTCGGCGCATCGGCCGGAGCCGGCACGAAGCTGGCGGCGGCGAGCTGCGCATGGGCCTTCAGCGCAGCGTCGAATTTCACCGCATCCGCGGCGGCCGGAAGGGCGATGGCGGCCGCCAGAGGGGCCGCGAACAGGGAGGCGATCTTCATGCCTGTCTCCGTCAAGGGGGAATAGTGAAACGGCTCACTATGCCCTGCGATTGTCGGATCAACGTCGGATTGACGACAGTTTTCTGAAATCCGCCGCGCCGCCGGAAAAGGAAAAGGACGCCCGCCGGGCGTCCCTTTCGCATTCGATCCGGCGGCCGGGCCGGTTCAACCGGCGTTCTTGCCGCCGCGCAGCTCCTCGATCACCGTGCGGCAGAAATCGCGGATCGTCTCCAGACTGATCACCGCGCTCTCCATATGCTCGTCCAGCCGGTCGATCTCGCGGAGTTGGCCCGCCTCCTCACGTCGGTCCAGCTCCGATTTCAGCTCAGCCAGGGTGTTCTCGGTCTCATTGATAAGCCCGACGAGTTTCTCACGGGGCACATAGGTCAGGTCGCTCATTTTCTCTCTCCCGTTCAGATGACCGCCGTTACGGCCAGACACAGGCCCGGGATCACGAAGAAAACCCCGAGAATGTAAACCAGCGCCACCATCTTGCTTTCCGACGCGGTCGCGCCCAGACGCTCCGCCGCCCTGACCGGAAGGAAACGCAGGAATGGCGCCCCATATATAATCGCGACCCCAAGGACATTATAGGCGAAATGGATGAAGGCGATCTGAAGCGCCGCCTCGCCATCGCCGGACACCGCCGTCGCCGCCAGGAGCGCGGTGATACAGGTGCCGATATTGGCGCCGAGGGTGAAGGGATAGATCTGTTTCAGCCCGAAAGCGCCCGATCCCGCCAGCGGCACCATCAGCGAGGTGGTGGTCGAGGAGGATTGCACCAGCACCGTCACCAGCGTTCCCGAGAAGATGCCGGAAAGCGGCCCGCGGCCGATGGCGGTGTGCATGATCTCCTTCGCCTTGCCGACCATCAATCGCTTCAGCAGCTTGCCGATGAAATGGATCGAGGTGAATATCAGCGCCACGCCGATCAGGATCAGCAGCACGCCGCCAACCTGATCGCCGAGCGACAGCAGGGATTTGAAGATTTCGGTCACCGGCGCAGTCGCCGCCTTGACGAAATTCAGTCCCTGCATCGAAGCGTCGCCGCCGCCATAGAAGGGCGCGGCCAGCAGCTTGCCGATCTTCTCCAGCAGACCGAAGCTGATCTCCAGCGGCAGGAAGATGACGACGGAGAGGAGGTTGAAGAAGTCATGCACCGTCGCCGCGGAGAACGCGCGGGAGAATTCCTTCTTCTCGCGCACATGACCGAGAGAGACGATGGTGTTGGTGATCGAGGTGCCGATATTCGCGCCCATCACCATCGGCACGGCGACCGAGACCGGCAGGCCGCCGGCGACCAGCCCGACGATGATCGAAGTCACGGTGGAGGAGGACTGGATCAGCGCCGTCGCCACCGTGCCGACAACAAGACCGGCGAACGGATTGACCGCGAAAGAGAAAAGCTCCTTCGCCCCGTCCCCGGCCGCGGCCTTGAACCCGGAGCCGATCAACCCCACGGCGCAGATGAGCAGGTAGACCAGCGCGGCCACTGCGACCCATTGCAGCCACAGGCCTTTCTTCGGCGCCCGCTCCAGCGCCTCACCGTCTGCGCCATATGCGGTGGTTTCGACCATATCGGATACCTCGACCAGAATTTCATCGGCGAAATTCTGGTCGAAAAGTACAACACATACGCGACACCACGATGACATCGCCACGGCGTTGCTGGGATCGACGGCGGCGATGAATCGTCAGAACCGCGGCCGCGCCGCTTATGCGGTGGCGCCACAAGGAATGGCGACGGCGAACGACGCCGGAGGCCGGGCGGTTCACACCCGCGCGGGGCGCCCGGCCGCACGGGCGGAACGGCTGCGACCCGGGTTTTTCCGTTGCGCGGCTCAGGCCTCCAGCACATCCTCTCCTTCGGGGATGTCCGGATCGTCCTTGGCCATGGCCAGGTCGAGCCCATGGGCGCCGCGAATCCGGTCCTCGATCGCGGCGGCGATGTCGGGATTGTCCTTCAGGAACTGCTTGGCGTTCTCGCGGCCCTGACCGATCCGCTCATCGCCATAGGAGAACCAGGAGCCGGATTTCTCCACCACTCCGGCCTTCACGCCGAGGTCGATCAACTCGCCGGTCTTGGAGACCCCGGCGCCGTACATGATGTCGAATTCGACCTGTTTGAAGGGCGGCGCGACCTTGTTCTTCACCACCTTCACCCTTGTCGCGTTGCCCACGACCTCATCCCGGTCCTTGATCGCGCCGATCCGGCGGATGTCCAGCCTGACGGAGGCGTAGAATTTCAGCGCATTGCCGCCGGTCGTCGTCTCCGGGCTGCCGAACATGACACCGATCTTCATCCGGATCTGGTTGATGAAGATGACCATGCAGCCGGAGCGGGAGATCGAGCCGGTGAGCTTGCGCATCGCCTGGCTCATCAGCCTTGCATGAACGCCGACGGAGCTGTCGCCCATGTCGCCCTCAAGCTCGGAACGGGGCGTCAGCGCGGCGACCGAATCGACCACGACGACCGAAACCGCGCCCGAGCGCACCAGCGTGTCGGTGATCTCCAGCGCCTGCTCGCCGGCGTCGGGCTGGGAGATCAGCAGCTCATCCACATCGACGCCGAGCTTGCGGGCATAGGCCGGGTCCAGCGCATGCTCCGCATCGACAAAGGCGCAGACGCCGCCCTTTTTCTGCTCCTCGGCGATCACATGCAGCGCCAGCGTGGTCTTGCCGGAGCTTTCCGGCCCGTAGATCTCGATGATCCGGCCCTTGGGCAACCCGCCGACGCCGAGCGCGATGTCGAGCCCGAGCGATCCGGTGGAGATCACGGAGACGTCCATCGCCGCGCTCCGCTGGCCGAGCTTCATGATCGAGCCCTTGCCGAAATTCCGCTCGATCTGAGCCAGCGCCGATTCCAGCGCCTTCGCCTTGTCCATCTCTCGTCTCCCCGCCAGCTCCAGTACGGTCTGCGACATTGCGGATTCCCCTTCCCAGTGCAACCGGCGAGACGTCCTTCGCCACATGTTCTGGCAATGTTCCTATCATGACGGGAACAAATAGGGAATATGCAATTTACACCCCATTCACCCTTCGGCCGGTCACGCGAATTCCGGCGCGCCCGCCCGCTCCGGCGCCGGCAGCCGGTCCTTGACCGCCGCGCCCAGTTCCTCCAGCGAGAAAGGTTTCGCCAGAAAGCTACAATTACCTAGCCCTTTCAACCCCTTGCGAAACATGTCCTCGGCATAGCCGGAGGTGAAGATGACCGGCATGTCCGGGCGCGCGCGCCGCGCCTCGCGCACCCAGTCCGGGCCGTCGCGCCCCGGCATCATCACGTCGGAGATCACCAGATCGACGCACAGCGCCTCATCCGCCAATATTCCCAGCGCCGCTTCGGCATGCTCCGCCTCGATCACCTCATAACCGCGCAGGCGCAACGCCCGCGAGGCGAAGGCGCGGACCGGGGCTTCATCCTCCACCAGCAGCACGCGCCCGGCGCCGGTCAGGTCGATCACGCCGGGCGAAGCCGCCGCCCGCATGGTCTCCGGCGCCCCCTCCAGACGCGGTATCATCAGCGTGAACACCGTGCCCTTGCCCGGCGCGCTGTCGACGAAGATGAAGCCGCCGGTCTGCTTGACGATGCCATAGGCGGTGGAGAGGCCGAGCCCGGTGCCCTCCCCCGCGCGCTTGGTGGTGAAGAAGGGCTCGAAGATCTTGGCGCGGATCTCCTCGCTCATTCCGGTTCCGTCATCGGCGATCTCGATCCGCACATAGTCGCCCATGGGCACCACGGCGCGGTCGCGCCGCCATTCCTCCTCCAGCGACTGGTTGCGGCAGAGGATGCGCACCTCGCCGCCCTCCTGCATCGCGTCGCGGGCGTTGACCACCAGATTGAGCACCACCTGCTCGAATTGCTGCTGATCGGCCCAGACCGGCCAGATCGAATCGTCGCAAGAGACCCGGAGCGAGACCCGCTCGCCGATCAGCCGGTCCAGAAGATGGCTGAGATCGCCCAGAACCTCCGGCAGGCGACATGCGCGCGGGTCCAGCTTCTGCTGACGGGAGAAGGCGAGCAGTTGCCGCACCAGCCCGGCGGCGCGATTCGCGTTCTGGCGGATCTGGGTCAGGTCGCCGAAATCGGGATCGGCCTCGTCGCGGCGCATCGCCATCAGGTCGCAATGGCCCAGAATCGCGGTCAGGAGATTGTTGAAATCATGCGCCACCCCGCCGGCGAGCTGGCCGACCGCCTGCATCTTCTGCGACTGGACGAACTGACGCTCCCGCGCCTCCATGTCGGTGGCGTCGGAGATCACCGCCAGCACCCCGGCGGCGGGTTCCTCGCCGGCGCGCCGCATCGCGACCTGAAGGTAAAGCTCCCGGTCGCGTCGCGCGGCGCGGGCGAGATCGGCGCGCCCGCAGCCGGAGCCGGAGATCGCCTCGGCGATGCGCGCCGCGACCGGCCGGCCCAGCCCGTCGACAAGATCGGAAAACCGCGCGCCGGGCGCCGCATCCGGCCCGAGAAGCGCGATCGCCGCCTGATTCGCCGCCTCGATCGCCCCGTCGGCGTCGAGCCGGACAAGCGCCACCGGCGCCTGTTCGAAAAACGCATCCGCCGGCGCCGGCGCGCGCCCGGCGTCGAAGATCAGCAGATCCACCCGCCCCCCGAAGGCGGAGGTCGCGGCGAAGACGAACCTGCCGGCCCCGGTCTCCGCCACGCCATGGGCGCGGCCCTCCGCCCGCGCCGCGTCGGCGGCGGCGATGACCGCGGCGCGCGCGTCATCCG
>JBKECG010000110.1:0-4469 GCA_047974395.1 Pikeienuella sp.
GATCTATCCTTGACCTTATGGCTCCGCGCGTAAAATGGCCTAACGACAGCTTGGCCAAAAAAACTATGGACGCCCTTGGTTTTCGAAGGAGTTCGAGCATCGGGCCGATGGGACGATAAACAATATGCTGATGTTTTGATTAGCTTCCCTGAATCAACTCGCGATTCGCCGCGTTGTATTCACATCGCATACCGTCGCGCAAATTCGCGCGACAAGCTTTGGAGATACTACGGCACCGTTCAGAAATTCCGCGGCAAGACGCGGCTTTTTTCGGAAAGCGGAGCTTACGTTGAAAAAATTGAGGCGCAGCCATCAGATGACGGCTTTTTATTCAAGACATATTATGGAGCTACGCACGTCGAGTTCAGGGTTGCATCGCTTCACGAATTTGAGTGCAAACGAATTTTTCCCTCCAAGTCCGATAGCGAGTTCCTTTTTGAACCAGACCCTCGCCACTAAAAAGAAGCCCGGTTACGATAGTGAACGCAAACCGGGACCAGGTGCCCTTGGCACTTAGGGGTCGAGTGCCGGAGGGGGCAGGATCGTATCATAAGGGTTTCAACGGCGTTTTGGCCATCTGTACTCGCCGGTGAGCAGGATATGTGCCCATCCGAGGGGCGAGCTGTGGGCCAGAAGATGGGGTGGGCAGTCCAGGCCTTCGTGTCCGCGGCTGGTGACGGCTTGGCCGAGATGCTTGGTATTCCAGTAGATGACGATTGCGGCGAGGAGGTTCAGCCCGACCATGCGGAAGTGCTGGCCTTCGGAGGTGCGATCGCGGATTTCGCCCTGGCGGCCGATACGGAGGGCGTTCTTCAGGGCATGATGGGCCTCGCCCTTGTTGAGACCGATCTGGGCGCGACGCTGCATGTCGGCATCGAGCAGCCAGTCGACGATGAAGAGCGTCCGTTCGACCCGTCCGATTTCCCGCAAGGTCACCGCCAGCTCGTGCTGTCTGGGATAGGATGCAAACTTCCGCAGGAGCTGGCTGGGAGGCATGGCTCCTGACGCCATGGTCGCCACGCTGCGCAGGATATCAGGCCAGTTCGCAGCGATGAGGGATTGCCGGACCTTGCCGCCGATCAGCCCCTTCAGCTCTTTTGGGCAGGCGGCCGGATCGAAGAGGTAGAGGCGCTTGGACGGCAGGTCACGGATGCGGGGAATGAACTGGAATCCAAGTAGCGCAGTGACCGCGAAGACATGGTCGGTGAAGCCTCCTGTATCTGCATATTGCTCGCGGATCTTCTGGCCGGCATCGGTCATCAGCAGACCGTCAAGGATGTAGGGCGCCTCGTTCACGGTGGCTGGAATGGTCTGTGTGGCGAAGGGTCCGAACTGGTCGGAGACGTGGGTATAGGCCTTCAGCCCGGGTTCATGACCGTACTTGGCGTTGATCAGGTTCATTGCCTCGCCCTGGCGTGTCGTCGGGAAGAACTGGCCGTCGCTCGATGCGGTCTGCCCGGCTCCCCAGAACCGCGCCATCGGCAGGGTGGATTGCCCTTCGATCACCATCGCCAGGGCGCGGGCCATCGCCTCGCTCTCGACATGCCATCGTGACAGGCGGGAGAGCTGGAAGAAGTCGTGCGTGTTCGTGGCCCCGGCCATCTTGCCGAGACCAAGATTAAGTCCCTCGGCAAGCAGGACATTCAGCAGGCCGATCCTGTCCTTGCAGGGCGCGCCGGTGCGCAGATGGGTAAAGGCTTCGGTGAAGCCGACCTCATCGTCCACCTCCAACAGAAGATCCGTGACCCTGACTTCCGGCAGGCGGCCATAGAGATCGAGCACCAGGGCGTCGGCTTCCTCGGGAACCGCCGCGGTCAGCCGGTCGATTTTCAAGGTGCCGTCCTCGATGGAGCCACCGGGGATCGCCCCGGCCTTTGCCGCGCGCACCAGGCGGCATACAGCATCGGACAGGCGTGCCTTGCGGTCAGCCAGCCAGGTTTCCGGCTCGAACGGCATCGCCAGCCTCGGCGTGTCGCGAGCGACCTCGACCGGGACCAGCGCGTCCTTCAGATCGCCATACCTGCGCGAATGCGCGAGCCAGATATCACCGGAACGGAAGGCTTTGCGCAGATGGAACAGGACCGCGACCTCCCATATTCGGTGCTCATCTTCACCATTCAGGTGGCGATGCCACTTTGAAGTGCGGCGCAGGAAGGTCAGCGGTCGGTCGTCAGTCGTCTCCGTGCCTGCGATGACCCTGCTTGCCGCCAGCAGCGGTTCCACCACGGGCGCGGCACAAATGTCGAGCGCCCGCAGCATCCGGGGCGCATAGCGCCGGAAGCGATGATATCCGTGAACAACATGCGCCAGCGGGTCGGCGGCGAATGTGTCGGTCAGTTGGGCGGCTGTGGCGACAAGCCCTTTGAGGGATGACCAGCCGCCCGCAGTACCGATGGCCTCTTCAAGGGAGGCCTGGTCCTCATGTGCTTCCAGAAGCGCCGCGCCCAATGTCTTGAAGGATTGCAGGGTGTCCTTCAGCGCCGATTTGGCATCGTCCATCCGGGCGTCACATCGCGATTTCGCGTCGCGCCATGTCTTTCCGACGATCCGGTCATGGGTCTCGACCACGGTGTCAGCGATGGCGCTGCGCCATTCCAGTACGCAAACTGCAATGATGGCGAGGCGGCGATCACCCGAGATATCCCTCAGATCTCCCGCGAAGTACCGTTCTCCCTGCCTGCGCAGTCGGGCAACGCGATGCGGTGGCACATCGCCAAGAACGCCCCGGTCCAGTGCCAGAGCCTGCAGGTATTCCAGGCGGTCCAGCAGGCGGTTCATGTCGGCCGAGTTTCGCCCGACCTCGAACTGACGCAGCCAGACAAATCGCGTGACCGAGCCGCCCGTATCGTCGGTCAACAGGCCATCGAGCCGCGTTCGCATGTCATCGTCCAGCCGACCGGCGATCCGGGCATCGACCCGCCGTTCAGCCGCGACAAGCGCATCCGCGCAAAGCCGCTCGATGACCGTGATTCCGGGCAGGATGGTCCGGGTCGCCCGGCATTGCTCGACGAAGCGCCGTGCCAGATCTTCGTTCGATCGGGCGGTTTCGGCGGCATCCTCAAGCCAGGCTTTCAGATCCCGGGCGCCCCGCCCGGTGAACATCTTGTAACCGTAGGTCTCGCGCAATTCGACAAGGTGCCTTCGGCGCGTGACGTCTGTCTCAGCATAGCAACTCAGGTCGTCGGCTCTCTCGCCAAGTTGCGCGGCGATGAATCTGGCGACTTCGATCGGGATTACCTCGCCCGGTGACAACAGCCGCCCGGGATATCGAAAGGCGCAAAGCTGCAGGGCAAAGCCCAGGCGGTTGCGCGACTGTCGCCGGCGGCGGATTTGCTCGAGGTCTTCGTCAGCGAGCGTGTAGTGATGCAGGAGGGCCGCGTCATCTGTTGGCAGGTCGAACAAGGAAGAACGCTGGCGATCAGTAAGAACCTGACGTCTGGGCATTGAGCGCGTCCCTCTTAAGCTATACTCTGTTCAGTACATATTCCGCAGCAGCAAAATCAGTGGCTTGCAACCGCAAATCGTGAGGGAGTTCAATTGGGACAGCGAGCCGCCCTCTATGCCCGGATCTCCACATCCGACCAATCCTGCCAACGTCAGTTGGATGAGCTGACAGCCTTCGCCGAGCGCGGCGGATACGAGGTGGTCGGCGTCTTCAAGGAAACCGCGTCGGGCACGGTCGCAAGCCGGGCCGTGCGTAACCAGATCATCGATCTGGCTCAGGCCCGGAAAGTCGACGCCGTGTTGGTGACCGAGCTTTCGCGTTGGGGCCGATCCACCCAGGACCTGCTCGACACCTTGCATCGGCTGGCGGGCTGGAAAGTATCCGTCATCGCCATGAGCGGCATGACCTTCGAACTCGACACCCCGCACGGCCGTATGATGGCGACGCTCCTCGCGGGCATCGCCCAATTCGAGCGCGATCTGTTGAGCGAGAGAGTGAAATCCGGGCTTGCCGCCGCCCGTGCGCGAGGAAAGAAGCTCGGACGTCAACCGGGCCAGCGCCCCACGGCCGACAGGGTCGCAGAAAAAGTCATCGCAGCCGTCGAGGAAGGCCGGTCCTACCGCTGGATCGCCCGAGATCTCGCCATCAGCAAGAACACAGTGCTCGAAATCATGAAACGCTACCGGAATAGCGCCTTATGATACGATCCTGCCCCCTCCGGCACTCGACCCCAAGAAGCGGCCTGACAGCGTGACGGGCTTCTTGTCGGGTGAGTACATTCGCGCGACTGGCAAGCTCGACTTGTCCAGTGTCCACGCCTTCATCATTGGCGAGGCGGCAACCGTCACCTTTGATCGAATCGAGGTGAGCATCTATCCGACCGGCCTTGAGGACTTGCAGGCAACGAGCCAGCACGAGCGATGGTCGCTCCGAGACAGCGACGAACGGCCTGAAGATGGCTGGTTGAAGGACGAGCGTGGACGCATCGACTTCTACGAGGCAAACGAGTACATGGTCGAGCCGT
>JBKECG010000151.1:0-3207 GCA_047974395.1 Pikeienuella sp.
GTTCGTCACCGTCACGCTCGAATCCTTCGGCGCGCCGCTGCCCGGGGAATCGGTGATGGTCGCGACCTCGGCCAAGGCCGCGCTCGGCAAGGTCTCGATCGTGCATGTCGCGCTCGCCGCCTTCCTCGGATCCGTGCTCGGCGACAACATCGGCTATCTGATCGGGCGCAAGCTCGGACAGCCGGCGATCCTGCGCTACGGGAGACGGTTCGGCATCACCCAGGCCGCGGTCACCAAGGCCGAAGACATCATGCGCCGGCGCGGGCCGATCATCGTGGTCGGCGCGCGCTTCGTCGTGCTGCTGCGGCAGTTGAACGTAAGCGGCGGCTGCGCCCCACTGACCTTCAGCTTGACGGCCTGAAGTTCCAGGGAAGCAGGTCGTCGATGGCGGACTGGGGATGGCCGTTCGCGATCGCCTCAAGAGTTGCCTTGAGGTAGGCGAAGGGCTCGACGCCGTTGATCTTCGCCGTTTCGATCAGCGACGCGATGCGGCCCCAGGCGTTGCCGCCCTCATCATGACCCGCGAAGAGCGCATTCTTCCGGTTCAGGGCGATCGGCCTGATCAGGTTCTCGATGCTGTTGGAGTCGATTTCGACGCGGCCGTCCTGGAGGAAGGTCCCCAGGCCGTCCCAGTGGCGGTGGATGTAGGCCAGCTTCTCTCCAAGCCGGGACTTGGCGGAGATGCGCAGCCGCTGTTGCTGGAGCCATTCCCCGAAGGCGGCGACCAGCGGGGCGGTTCGCGCCTTCCGTGCCGACAGGCGCTGGCCCGGCTCGATGCCCCGGATGTCGGCTTCCACGGCATAGAACTCGGCGATGCGCCGCAGGCCCTCTGCTGCGACTTCCGAACCGTCGCGGTCGAAGACTTCCTTCAACTTGCGCCGTGCATGCGCCCAGCAGTGGGCCACGCGGATCGGGTCGCCGCCGATCCGGGAAGGGCGGGTGAGACGGTTGTAGCCGGTATAGCCGTCGAGCTGCAGCGTGCCGTTGAAGCCGCTCAGGAACCGCTCCGCGTTCAGCCCGCCGCGGTCAGGGGCGTAGAAGAAGACCACTCCGGGCGGGTCGTCACCGCCCCAGCCACGATCGTCGCGCGCGAGAGCCCAGAGGTAGCCGGTTTTGGTCCTGCCCCGCCCTGGGTCCAGCACCGGCGCGGTGGTTTCGTCCATGAACAGCTTGGTCGAAGCCTTCAGATGCTGGGCCAACCGGTCGACGACGGGGCGGAGGTGGAACGCCGCCACACCGACCCAGTCGGCCAGCGTGCTGCGATGAATCTTGATGCCCGACCGGGCAAGGATCTGGCTCTGGCGGAACAAGGGCAGATGATCGGCATATTTGCTGACCAGCACGTGGGCGATGGCGCCCTCGGTCGGCAGTCCCCCTTCGATGAGGGCCGCGGGCGCGGGCGCCTGGGTGACGCCGTCGGCGCAGACACGACACGCGTACTTGGGACGGATGGTGGCGAGCACGCGCAGCTGCGCGGGCACGATGTCGAGGCGTTCCGCTCGGTCCTCGCCGATCCTGTGCATCTGGCGGCGGCCACACGGGCACTCCTGGCTGTCAGGCTCGACGATCTGTTCGATCCGCGGCAGGCCCGCCGGCAGGTTTCCGCGGTTGCGTTGCGCGGGCATGACCTTGCGGCGCGACGCTTCGCTCGGGGTGGCGCGGTCATCGCGCTCCGTTTCGATCTCGGCCACCGCCGTCTCGTTCGCCATTGTCGCTCGGACCAATGGCGCGCCAATGGCTCACCCTCGAAGGCGAGTTGCCGGTCGTCCTCGCTGAGCTTCTCGGACTTCTTGCCATGCACGACATGGTTCAGTTCGGCGACGAGGTGCTCGAGCCGCTGGACGATCTGCTTCAGATCGATGGCTTCCGCCGTCAGCGCCGCGTTCGCCGCCAGCAGTTCCGCATGCTCGCGCAGGAGGTCGGCGACGACGGCGCGCTGGTCCTCGGGCAGGCTCGAAAGGTCGATCTCGGTGGCAGGCGGCATGCGGCCAGGATAACCCGAACCGATTGGAACGACACGCGATTTCGACCGCGAGGAGTCATTCCGCCACGGCCGGTTTCCGGGCTTCCAGCGCACGGACCTTGCGCCAGTCCAAGCCCGCGAACAGGGCTTCGTACTGCACCTGGTTCAACGTCATCACGCCGTCCCGGAGAGTCGGCCAGGCGAAGGTGGTCTCCTCCAGGCGCTTGTAGGCCATCACGAGCCCGGTCCCATCCCAGAACAGGATCTTCAGTCGGTCAGCCCGCTTCGCCCGGAACACGAACACCGTGCCGGTGAACGGATCCTCCTTCAGCGTCGATTGGACCAGGGCCGCCAGCCCGTCATGGCCCCTGCGGAAATCCACCGGCCGCGTCGCGATCAGAATGCGCATCTTGTGCGAGGGCAGCATCACGACGGCGCTCCGAGCGCGCGCACGATCTCGGCGACGCGACCGGCCGGGGTGTCGGCATCGAGGTGAAGCACGACATCGCCGACGGCGATCCGGATCCCGCGTCCGGCCGGTCGGTTGTCGGCATCAGGCGCCGGAGCCTTCGCGTCGCACACCACGAGCGGGGCGAAGACCGCCTCGGGGACATCACCATCCTCCACAGGCAGGACCAGCGCGCCAGCCTTCGCCAGACGCCGCCACCCCGACAACTGGTTCGGGCGGATCCCGAAGCGCGCGGCCACGCCGTTGACCGTCGCGCCCGGCCGAAGCGTCTCCGCGACGGCGAGCGCCTTTACCTCATCCGGCTAGCGACGATGTCCCGACGCGTGGATCTCCACACCCAGCGATCTGAGAAACGCATTCGTAGCACACATTGCGAAACGCTCTCCCTGCCTCACGACAAGAACGCCTTCGCAATTCGTCAGCCGGCCTGGAAGGTGGGGCCCAGACGCCGCGTACCGTTGAACGGCCTCGTCGCCGGCACGAGCCGGATGCCCTGGACGCATTTCCTCGCCGCGACTGTCGTCGGCGCGGCGCTCTGGGTCGGGGTCTGGACCACGCTCGCCTATCGGCTCGGCCGCGAGGCGGATGCGCGGCCCTGGATCTGGCACCACCTCGGGCTCTTCGCCGCGATCGCGGTGCCGGGGTTGATCCCTCGCGCTGCTGCTCGCCCGGGTGTTCGGGCGCGCGCGGCGGTGAGGGGCGGAGGCGGAAAGATGTCCGCCTCCTTGCGTGGCTGGATGGGCTACTTGGGCGGAACGGCGGGGCCGCCGGAGGA
>JBKECG010000157.1:0-1870 GCA_047974395.1 Pikeienuella sp.
GCCGATCACGGCGTTGCGCGTCACCCCGCCGAGGGTCTTCGCGATCTGGCTCGCGCTCTGACCTTCGTTCCACATGGCCTTCAGCTGCTCGACACGCTCGTCAGTCCACGACATCTCTCACTCCGTTCGGATTCCGCGCGCCGGACAAAGCTCGGCCGCGCCCCTCTATTTTAGACGCGTGGAAGCCCATTACAAGGCGCGCCGTTCCTCTTGTCCGGCTTTACGGTCGGGCGGGAACAGGCCCGTCATGTGGCGGATGTAAAAACCGCAAGTAAATTCAACTTATAGTTGACTACCCTTAAAAGTTGTATAACGTCCCCCGCAGGCAGCCAGAACGAATAGATGGAGTTGAATTCACGATCGTTCAGCGTCCCTACCCACCCCGCCCCCAATGGGTGAAGACCAAAGACCAAAAACGGGAGACCCCACAATGAAAAGCACTCTTCTCGCCAGCGCGCTCGCGCTCGCCGTCATTTCGGGCGCCGCCGACAAGGCGGACGCCAGAACCATCGTCACCGGCGGCAATGTCGTCGTGGAGGTGACATATGACCTTCGCAGCCTCGGGCTCTGGGGCACGGCGGCGGCCGGCTCTCCGCCCGCCACCATCAACGCGGCCGGCAATCCGGTGATCGAGCTTCCGGTCATGGCGACGATGGGCGACGACTATCAGTATGGCAGCCAGGTGACCGATGGCGGATACTCGCTCTGGCTCAATGGCGGCGTCTACATCTTCCCGCTGGACGCTGACGGAAACGAGATCACCTCCTTCGAGAGCACCCCGGAAGGCGAAGTGCGGACCTGCTGCCGCAACGCGCTGCAATATCTCCGGCTCGACACCGCCGGAAACAAGATGGACGGCATCGTGAACCTGGTCCTCGACCGCGATGGCGACGGCGACTGGTTCGACCCGATGTTCACCCTTGGCGAGACCACTGACGAGGGCACCGAACTGGTCGTCACCCCCTATCTCGCCGCGCTGCTGAGCTACGCCTACAGCCCCTATAATGACAGCTTCACCCTGCGCGACGACTGGGTGGGCAAAGATCTCGCCTTCCCGAATCTCGCCGGCCAGACGGTCGCGCTGATCAAGGAATGGTCGGTCGAGACGGCCGAGATCTCGACCGTACCGCTGCCCGCCGCGCTGCCCCTGCTCGGCGCGGGTCTCGGGCTGATGGCTCTTGTCGGACGGCGTAAATCCAGAGCGGCCTGACCGCATCCGCAGTCATCCTGAAAATCAGCCGCCCGGAGCGCGACGCGCTTCCGGGCGGTTCTGCTTTCGCCGCCAGGTTGGAGCGTTTCCCGTTCGGGCTGGATCGCCATTCCGAACGGGAAACGCAACAACCTGACCGGCCCGCCCTAATTGGAGACCAGGGCCGCGTCATAGCCGCGGATCATCGCCGCGCGCAGGTTCGGCCCTTCCTCATCGTCCTGGGAATTGGCGATCGCCGCCGCGACATAGTCGTTCGGAAAGACGATGATCTCGGCCTTGGCGTCGCCGCCCCAGCGGCTGCCGTTATGCGCCACGGCGAAACCGCCCGCGACCTGCGGCCTGCTGGCGAAGACCAGCCGGTCGTCGCCGGCGGAGAACATGAAGTCGTGATTGGCGTCGACCACTTCGCGCGTATTGACGATCCGGTGGACCACCGCCGAAAGATCGCGGGTGGACATGAACCAGCCGCCGATGGCGCAGGGGCGCCCCTCCTCCGACCGATCCACGCCGGTTTCGCTGTCCGGGCCGTCATAGGTGAAGGCCCGGTGGTTGGCGCCCGTGTAGACATTGCAGCCGCCGGAGGCGCCGACGGGACGGAACAGCACCTCCGCCACCATGTCCCGATACAGTCGATAGGCATGGACGCGCAGATAGCTGTCA
>JBKECG010000225.1:0-1721 GCA_047974395.1 Pikeienuella sp.
GCGGCTTCGACTACCAGATCAAGCTCCGCTCGCGCGACATGGCGCATTTTCGCTGGATCATGGCGGAGAAGATCTCGATCCTGCCCTTTGTCACATCAACGACGAGCTATGTTGCGATGGAGGCGGTGGTCGAACAGAACTGGATCGGGCTATGAGGCTCCTCACTAGGTGGCGAACTGGCGTGCGGACCGGAACTGCGCAGGGTCGGCGGCGGTGGCTGCGAGGGCTGTTGCGGTGAGCACGCCGACGCCGGGGATCGCAGCCAGTCGCTGGCTGACTTCGCTCGCGCGGCGCCAGGCCCGTATCTCGCGATCAAGTCCGGCGATCTCATCCTTCAGGCCATCAATCCGCCGGATCTGCGACAGCAGCGCCGCCCGTCTCACATCAGGGATACCGAGGCGATCATTCGTGTCCATCCGGTGAAGGCCGTGAGGGATCAGGCTTGGCGGCGGCCTTCCATTTCGATCATCTCGATAAGGTCTTCGACCCCGAACGAGGTGAAGGCGAGGACTTCGGCCTCGGTGGCGCCATAAACCCAGATAACGCCGTCTTCGGGCTCCATGCCGATGGCGAGATCATGTAGACGACCGACGGTTTCTCCCGGGCTCTTCCCGAACGACGAGGCCATCATCCGCCTGGTTGGCGCGCTGATGCTCGAGACCAATGACGAGTGGGCGGTCGCCCGGCGATACATGTCGCTTGAAACGCTCGCCCGCGTCACCGACAATCCAACCATCAGGCTGTCCGCCGTGACCGCCTGATCAAGCCCTGACCTCTCCGAGGGTCGGCGCTCCTACACCACGCCTCGGGACAGTATCCCCTTTTGCGCCGGCGGCGGAGACATGCGCCCGGATCACCGTCGAGTCGACTCTCGGCGTTTGCAGGCAACTGTAGTAATAGGTGGGAGAGAGACGCCCAGTTCAACCGGCCTCCTCCCCCCGCATCCTGCGGTAAAGCGTAGAGCGGCCGACGCCCAGCCGGCGCGCGGCCTCGGTCATCGAACCCCGGTAGCGCGTCAGCGCCGCCGAGAGCGCGGCGGCTTGGATTTCGGCCAGCGGGCGGATGTGGCCATCCTCGGTGAAGAAGCCCCCCGCCTCGCCATTTTCCGGCCCGATGGCGTCGAGCCGGAGGTCCCCGCCCCCGAGCGACGACCCCTCCGCCAGCACCACCGCGCGGTGGATCGCATTCTCCAGTTCGCGCACATTGCCCGGCCATGGCGCGCCGACAAGCCGCGCCCTCGCCGTCTGATCGAAGTGGAGGGCGGGGCGGTCCTCAAGCGCGGCGAAACGGGCCAGGAACCGTTCGGCGAGGGGGATGATGTCCTCCGGTCGCCGGCGCAGCGGCGGCAGGGTCAGCGGGAAGACGCCGATCCGGTAATAGAGATCCTCGCGGAAACGGCCCGCCGCCACCTCCCCGGCCAGATCGCGATTGGTCGCCGAGATCAGGCGGAAATCGGTCCTGACCGTGCGGGCGCCGCCGACCGGGTCGATCTCGCCCTCCTGGATCGCGCGGAGGAGCTTGACCTGCGCGCCAAGCGGTAATTCGCCGATCTCGTCAAGGAAGAGAACGCCGCCATCGGCCTCCTCGAACTTGCCGATCCGGCGGGCGTCGGCGCCGGTGAAGGCGCCTTTCTCGTGACCGAAGAGCAGCGATTCCACCAGCATATCCGGCAGCGCGCCGCAATTGACCGCGACGAACGGGCCGGCGGCGCGGGCGGAGGC
>JBKECG010000357.1:0-4293 GCA_047974395.1 Pikeienuella sp.
GGGTTCGTCCCAACAAAGGAACGTGAGGCGACATAGAGGATTGCGTAGCGGTCTGATATCCTTGGTCTTTCGCCGGTTTTGTTCCTCCTGGATTTGATGCCGTTTCATGCCGCAGATTTCAAGGGGAGGATTCCAACGGAATCTCGGAGCTTTTCATCGGAAAAGTCGTACTCGCCGAGCATGTTGATATGGGCCCATGCCATGGGCGAGTGCACGGCGATCAGGCGGAGCAGCGCCTCACGGGCTTCGGCGTCGTCGGTCTTCTCGATCCGGCGGGCGAGATACAGATAGTTCCAGCAGATGATGCAGTTCTTGATGAGTCGATTGCAGGCTTCTGCGATCTCCTGCTCTTCCTTCTCGGACTGGGTGAACTCACGGGGATTGCCGACGGCGACGGCGCGGGTGAAGCGGTTGGCCAGTTCGACCTTGTTGAGCTGGCGCTCGACGGCCTGTCGAAGGTCGAGGTCATCGATATAACGCAGGATAAACAGTGACTTGATGATCTGTCCGAAGGCTTTAAGGGTCTGGTAGAGCGCATGCTGGCGGGAATAGGAGTTGAGGCGCCGGAAGATGTCAGAGGCGGTGTTTTCCTTGAACTTGATGGTGGCGACGAGACGCAGGAGATCGTCCCAGTTGTCGCGGATCAGTGCGTCGTTGACGTATCCGGATGGGGCAATGGCCCAACCCTCACGTTCGGCCTTGTCATGACCATGGAAGAGGTAGAGCCGCTGCTTTCCGATACCCTTGATACGCGGCGCGAAGGAGAAGCCAAGCAGATGCGTCATGCCGAAGACGGCCTCGGTGTAGCCGTGGGTATCGGTGGAATGGATGTCGCTCTTTACGACGTCGTTGTGCATCAGCCCGTCGATCACGTAGGCGCTCTCGCGGTCGGCGGCGCTGATCATCAACGAATGCCACAGGAAATGGCGTTCATCGACGAAGGTGTAGGCACTGACGCCCTGGCCTTGGCCGAAATACTTGAACGACCAGCAGGCGTGCAAACTCTCGCTGCGGACCTCGAATTTCTGCCCGTCGCTGGCGGTGTGGAGGGTGGCGGCGTGGCGACGATAAAGGTTGGGCAGTTCCATTTCGTCCATTGCGCCGACCACGGCATTATTGGCGGCGCGGATATTGTCGAGCGAGAACCGCCAGTTGACGGCATGTTCCAGCTCGCCCTCGGTAACGCGCGAGGAAATCCGCGCCATCTTGCGCACGCCGATGCTGCATCCGAGGCCCATGATCCCGGCCAGAAGGGCCGGGCGTGATGCAGCCTGACGGATATGCGTCTGTTGCCAGTGCTCGAGGGCGTCGAGCATGCCGCAGTGCCCATGGATCGTTTCCAGCACCTGCGCCAGCGGCACATCATGGCGTTCGGGGAAAAGGTCACCGAGCGGATCGGTCTCGGCGGCGTCAGCCGCCGGAGTGGCGACATGGAAGACGCCATCAGCATGTACCTTCAGATACGGATTATCGGGCGCGCGGGCGTTTGTCGCCTGGTATTGCCTGTGCAGCGCCGCGTCGAGCTTCGCGAGCACCGGCGCGGGATCGGCGAGATCAGCCAGCCCGGCGCGCTCCAGAAGCTGCGCCTTTTCCCGGCGCCAGCGGCCGGCGTCGATCAGATAGCTGTCCATCGGGCGGTACTTGTAGGATCTGGCGAGGTTCAGATCGCCGGACTTGATCGCGCCGGTCACATGCTGGAACAGGAAGACCTTGTAGAGCGAGGGCCGGAAGGCGCTATCCTCGCGGATCAGCGCGGCGCGTTCGTCGGGATCGAGGAAATCCATCGGCGAACGGGCGGTGACGGCGCCGTCATGGGCCTTGAAATGGTCGATGGCGGCGATCAGCCGCGAGGCCCGTTGGTTCGGTTCGAAGGCGAGGACCCGCAGGATCGGGTTGAGCCGGTTCTGCAGCCGCAGGGAGTGCGCCTCCAGCACATCGTGCCAGTCCCGGTCCGGCCCCGTATCGTCCAGCCCGGCTTTCAACCGGTCGAGCGCACCGGTGCGTTCGCCTTCGAGAACCCCGCGAATGGCGGCAACCTTCTGGCTATCCGACAGATCGCCGGCCAAGGCCAGACGGCGGATTTCCCGGATCAGGCCGGAAATTTCCCTGTCGAGATCATGCACAGCGGTCTTCAGCCGTCGATGCTGATCCTTGCGGTTTTCCAGCAGCTTTTCCTTGTGCTCGCGCGACACGGTGGTGTGGAACGACGCCATGACGCTGAGCCAGATATCGGCCAGATTGTCCTGGCTACGGAAGAACTGGTGGGCGACAAATGCGGCGGCGTGGATGTGGCGGTCGTTCGTCTCCCGCCGATGTATCTGAAAAATATCGGATTTGAGCACGCTACCCGCGTAGTAGCGGATGCCTGCGACACCGAGATCGAGGACCGTGAGGATGCTGCCCAGTTCACCATGCAGCGCCGCCAGTGTCTCGAAATCCGCAATCGCCTCCTTGATCCGCGTCGGTTTGGTCGATTGCGACAGCTTCTTGAGCAGCGTTAGCCGATAGCGGTTTTGTTCAGTCGGCGCGGTGAACAGATCCTCCAGCAGGCCCCGCGCATCGTTGGTGATGTGGGCCGCCATCAGCGCAACGAGTTCCGCCTTGCGCGCCTGCAGTCCCGAACGGATCAGTTCCAGCAGGGTTCCGGCCCGTGGAATCTGCACACGGCGCTGGATGAGGAAATCGACGCAGCGGCCGAAGATCAGGCGCGGCTTCAGGTGCGTCCGCACCATCGTGGCGATCTCGACGGTCAAGGCTGCTTCCGCCGCCTTGTCGAAGGGGGCGAAGCCGTAAAATTCGAGAATGCGCTGTTGGTGTCGTTGCCGGGTACGCGGGGGATAGGCGATTGCAGGTGCGTCACTGGCGCCGATCAGCCTGGCGATATGGGCGATATCACGGGGCGCGAAATCCGCAGGCGCATAAAATTGCCGGGTCGCCCGGAAATACCCGCAACTCACCAGAAAGCCGATCCGGTGACCGCGGCTGCGCATGCTCTTCGCCATATCCAGCAACGCCTTTGGAAATTCGAAGGCTCTCTTGCGTTCATGATGATCGAAGCGGGGCGGTTTGTCGAACGCCTCCTGTTCGGGGGCGGTGAGAATACGCATTCGGGGCATGAGGAACCTGCGTGTAGATGACCGGAAACGTCCCTTTCCGGTCAGGGGTCAAAAGCCTGTCCAAAAATTAGCTTGATGACATATAGAACATCCGTATAGTTCCGGACAGCCTTTTATTTACACACATGCCGCCATGTCTCGAACCTTCGCTTACGCTCGCGTCTCCACCGTCGAACAGACCCCGGAAAACCAGGTCCGGGAGATCCAGACAGCGGGCTTCGACGTCGAACCGCACCGGATCGTCACTGAGACCATCTCCGGGTCGATGGCCATCGCGCAGCGCGAGGGCTTCTCCCGGCTCGTCGACAAAATGGAAAAGGGCGACGTGCTGATCGTCACCAAGCTCGACCGGCTCGGACGAGACGCCATCGATGTCAGCACGACCGTCGCCAGATTGGAAGAGATGGGCATACGCGTCCATTGCCTCGCCCTGGGCGGCGTCGATCTCACCAGTTCCGCCGGAAAAATGACCATGAACGTCATCAACGCCGTCGCCCAGTTCGAGCGCGACCTTCTCATCGAGCGTACCCAGGCCGGGCTCGCGCGCGCGAAGGCAGAAGGAAAACCGCTCGGGCGACCGGCCGCGCTTTCAGCAGATCAACAGCGCATCGTCCGCGAAAGGCTCGAAAATGGAGAGACAATCTCGGCCATCGCGCGCAAGTTCAGCACCAGCCGACAGACCATCATGCGCGTGCGCGACCAAGCCTGACCAAATGTCGCATCACGTTCCTTTGTTGGGACTGACCCATTGTCCGGCACAGGACTTAATTCGACCACCGACAGGGCGAGTCTGATGCGGATCCTGCCCTCGGCAACGGTCTCAATGCTGGGGGAGGCGGGCCAGCCGCTGAGGTCGAGCGTCATTGCAGGCCCCCAGCTTTCGATCAGTGTCACGCCGCCGGGGCGCTTCAGGGTCAGCTTCGCGGAACCGGAAAGGCAGGCGGCAGGCCGAGTGTGGGGAAGCCCAACGCTCCCGCACAAGAAGCTCTGGGTGAGATTATGGACTGTCGGCGGGGGTAAGAAAAACGTTGATTCACATGGTCCGTACCATTGAAACGCCGAATTCGAAAATCCGCCGCACAGTTCGGACCCGCAGCCATTTCCCCGAGATATGCGCGAAAGTTGGTGACGCCTGATCAGGCGGCGGCTTGAAGTTGGCGGAGGCCGTCGCGGAACT
>JBKECG010000380.1:0-2216 GCA_047974395.1 Pikeienuella sp.
CCTATTCCTTTTCCATCGTGCATTGCAGCGGATGTTCGTTCCGCCGCGCATATTCCATGACCTGGGTGACCTTGGTCTCGGCCACCTCGAAAGAGAACACGCCCACCACGGCCAGACCGCGACGATGGACGGTCAGCATCAGCTCCACCGCCTGGGCGTTGGTCATGCCGAAGATGCGCTCCAGCACATGGACCACGAACTCCATCGGCGTGTAATCATCG
The DNA here is from genome assembly GCA_047974395.1 of Pikeienuella sp. Lineage (GTDB taxonomy): Bacteria > Pseudomonadota > Alphaproteobacteria > Rhodobacterales > Rhodobacteraceae > Pikeienuella. The sequence goes on from JBKECG010000380.1 coordinate 222, forward strand.
TTGAGCAGCATCACCTTGTAGAGCGACGGACGCTGCGTCCTCGATTTCGGCTTGGCGATGATCGCCGTGTCCGCGCCGCCCTTGCGCCCGCCATCGTCGGCGCGGTGATCATCGTCGCCGTCATCCGCGGCGCGGGTCGGTTTCGGGAATTGGCGCTCGGGGTTCATCGCGTTTCAGGCGTTTGTCGGCTTTCAGACGAAGGGTCCGGGGGCGAGTCTCCACCCTGGGGTCGGGAGGATGATATAATGACCGGCCCGGACAAGAAAAGGGGGCCGAAGCCCCCTTTTCCCGGTATTCGCAATGCGCGCCTGGCGCGCCGGAGGTCAGGCCCGGTAGGACTTGACCAGATCGGCGGCGGCGGCGGCGCGGGCGTTCATCGGCTCGGCCATGTCCTTGGCGGCGGCCATGAACATCTCGTTGAACTTGGCGGCCTGCTTCATGTAGCCGTCCAGCGAGCTCTTGGCGAAGGCGGCCTGCTTCTCGACGAATTCGGGCATGGTCTTGACCGAGGTCATCTCCTTCGCGGCGGCGACGCCTTCCTCGACGGTCTTCTTCGAGAAGCTGATGATCTCCGCGTTCATCTCCTCGGCGATCTTCACCGCGATGTTGGAGGACTTCATCAGCGCGTCCATGTTGTCCTGGCCGAAGGCGGCGGCGTCCTCAAGGGATTTCGCGAATTTCTCGAACTGATCGGTCGCGGCCTTCTGGGCGTCGGCGGCGAGGGATTCAACTTTGGCGGCGGCGTCTTTGGCGGTAGCCATGATCGGGTCTCCTTATGGTTCCATTGCGCCCGGGCCAAGGGGGATCGCCGGGCAGAAATCTTGTAACGCTGCCTATATGGCTCCTATGCTGCGCCGCGTCAAGGGATGTTTTGCAGTGCAGCAATCGCGGAGGCTGAAAAGATTCCGCGACCTGTCCCGCCGAAATTACTTTTTGTTTCCATTGTCTGTCGGACGATGTTAGCATGGTATCCGAGCATGTGTGCGAGCAGGCCGCAAAAATGAGCCGGGCCGGACGCGAATCGAGTGAACTACGGGCGTGAGGTGGACATGAACAGGCTGCTGAGGGCGATCGCCATCGCGGCGGTTTTCGCCGGGGTCGTTTTCGCGGCGCCGCATAATGCGCTGGCGGCGCCTTACGCCGCTCTGGTGATGGATGCGCGCTCCGGCGAGGTCCTGCACGGCGAAAGCGCGGACCGGCGGCTCCATCCCGCCTCGCTCACCAAGATGATGACGCTCTACCTGACCTTCGAGGCGGTGAGCCGGGGCCGGCTCAGCCTGAACCAGAAGGTGCGCATCTCCCGCCGCGCCGCGTCGCAGCCGGCCTCCAAGATCGGCATGCGGGTGGGGCAACGGGCGAGCGTGCGCGATCTGATCCGCGCCGCCGCGGTGAAATCGGCCATGGTCGCCGCCGTGGCGTTGGCCGTAGCGATCGGCGGCAGCGAGGCGTAATTCGCGGTGATCTTGACCGCCAAGGCCAGAACGCTCGGCATGATGAACACCAGCTTTCGCAACGCCCATGGGCTGACCGCGCGGGGGCATTACTCCACCGCGCGCGACATGGCCTTGCTGGGGCGGGCGCTGTTTTACGATTATCCGCAATATTACAACATCTTCAGCCGGATATCGACGCCGGCCATGGGCCGGACCGTCTATAACACCAACCGCCGGCTCCTGCGCGGCTATCGCGGCGCGGACGGGATCAAGACCGGCTACACCAACGCCGCCGGCTACAATCTGGTCTCCTCGGCCGAGCGGAACGGGGAACGGGTGATCGCCGTCGTTTTCGGCGGGCGCAGCGCGACCACGCGCAATGCGAGGGTGGCGGAGCTTCTGGATCTCGGCTTCCGCAAGGCCCCGCGCCGCGCGCCGGTGATCGCCACCGCCGCGCTCGCCGCGCGCTATGGCGCGCAAAGCCCGCGCGGCGCTTCGGGGACGCGGGTCGCCGCGGTCGCGAACAGCCCGGCGCCGATCCCGCGTCCGGGCGGCGCGCCGG
>JBKECG010000408.1:0-10010 GCA_047974395.1 Pikeienuella sp.
AGATCTGTCTCCGCCCTTTCGACGCCCTGTTTCGTCGCGGACGCGAAGGGCCATAAGCCGCGTGGACCTGTCGCGCGCCAAGGGGTAGGTGAAGCTCAGAGCCGCGAAGCAAGAGGAGTCGCCGATGATCGGCCGTCTGAACCATGTCGCCATCGCCGTGCCCGATCTGGAGGCCGCGTCGGCGCAATACGCCGGAACGTTGGGCGCGAAGGTCAACCCGCCGCAGGACGAGCCGGATCACGGCGTCACGGTCGTTTTCATCGAACTTCCCAACACGAAGATCGAACTGCTTTACCCGCTTGGGGAAAATTCCCCGATCAAAGGGTTTCTGGAGAAGAATCCGTCGGGCGGCATTCACCATATCTGCTATGAGGTGGAGAACATCATCGCCGCGCGCGACAGGCTGAAAGCGGCCGGGGCGCGGGTGCTGGGTTCGGGTGAGCCGAAGATCGGCGCGCATGGCAAACCGGTGCTGTTCCTGCATCCGAAGGATTTCCAGGGAACGCTGGTGGAGCTGGAGCAGATATGAGCCTCACCTCCGGCCTCGCGGTTTACGCCGTCACCTGGTTCATGGTCCTCTTCATGGTGTTGCCGCTCTTCATGCGCAGTCAGGAGGAGGCGGGGCGGGTGGAGCCCGGCACCTCCGCCGGCGCGCCGCACCAGCCGATGATGAAGAAAAGGCTGATCTGGACCACGGTCGTCGCGACGCTGATCTGGATCGCGATCTACCTGATCATTCTCTATCAGGTGATCACGGTGGAGGATATCGCCTCCGTGCTGTCGCGGCCGGAATAGCGGCGGCTCAACCGCTGGCCGGCTGGCCCGTCTTGCGGTGATAGAGATGGACGAAGGCGGCGACTCCGATCAGCGGCGCGATCAGGTTGAGGATCGGCACCGATAGCGGCGCGGCGAGCAGCGCGCCCGCGATCCAGATCGAGAGCAGGTGGCGCCTGCGCAGCGCCCTGGCCGCCCCGGCGTCCATCCGGCGCATCGCCACCAGTTCGAAATATTCCCGCCCCAGAAGATAGCCGTTCACGATCCAGAAGATCACCGGCGCCAGCACGGTCGAAAGAAGATAGATGATCAGCGCCGCCGCATTCGCGGCGATCAGCACCAGCGCGAATTTGAGACCCTGAACGATCACCTCGCCAAGCGGCTGTTTTCGCGGCGCGGGCAGGCCGGGATAGTAGCGGGCCTCCACCGCGTCGGCGATCTCGTCCAGGAACAGCCCGACGAAGATCGCCGCCACCGGAAACATCAGGAAGGCCGAGAGGATCAGGATCAGCCCGATCGAGGCGACCCCGGCGGCGTCGTTCAGGAAACCGGTCTGGATGTCGAGCCAGGGAATGGTGAAATCCAGCGAAGGCAACGCCCCCAGCGACCAGATCGTCAGCGCGACCAGCGCGCCGAGAAGCAGGACCGTCAGGGCGAGCGATTTCACCACGACGCCGAGAAAGCGCCGGTCGAGCACCTGGCCGATGGCGAGGGAGATATCGTTCAGCATCAGTCGGCGACCCATCGGGTGATGGCGGAGATATCGGGGCGCGGCCGGTCGGGCGGGGTCACGGTCTCGCCGCCGATATGGACGAAGCCGACGACGCTTTCCTTCGCTGAAAGCCCGAGATCCTGTTCCATGAAGGCGCGCGAGCCGGCGGCCCAGCCGGTCAGCCAGTTCGCGCCCCAGCCCATGGCCAGCGCGGCGTTCAGAAGCGCGAGGCAGGCGCCGCCGGCGGCCAGATATTGCTCCCAGCCGGGGATTTTTTCCGAGGGTTTCGGCGAATGGACCACCACGATCACCGCGCCGCCCTGGGTCATGCCGCCGGCCTGTTTGGCGATCTGCGCCTCATCCTCGCCGGCCTCTCGCATCCGCGCCGCCAACGCCGCCGAGAGCCGGGCGCGCGCCGGGCCGGTGGCGACGATGAAGCGGAACGGCTCCAGCTTGCCATGATCGGGCGTGCGGGCGGCGGCGGTGAGCATCTGCTCGATCTCGGCCCGTTTCGGCGCTTCGTCGCTCAGCGTCCTGGCCGGGCGGGAGCGGCGGGTGAGGAGGAAGTCGAGCGCGGCTTGGTTCGGTGCGGGCATGGGCATCCTTCCGGTAGGTGGCCTTGATCTCTGAATTCTGGCGGGAAGTGTCAAGGAGGCCCCGCCCGCGCGCGGCAGGAGCCGCCCTTCCCGCAGGACAACTTGCCGCCGCCTGCGTTCTTTGCCAAACAAACCGCAGCGCCGCGCCAGTCGCGCGGCGTAAACCAATGTGGAGAGAACAAATGGAACGTCGACTGTTTCTGAAGGGCGCGGCGCTCGCCGGCGCCGGCGCGACGCTTGCGGCGCCGGCCATTGCGCAGGAGCGCAAGACCATGGTCATCGTCTCGACCTGGCCGCGCGATTTTCCGGGCGTGGGCACCTCGGCCCAGCGGCTGGCGGAGCGGATCACCGCGCTGACCGAAGGCCGCATCACCACCGAATATTACGCCGCCGGCGAGCGCGTCGGCGCGTTCGACAGTTTCGACGAGGTCGCCTCGGGCAACTCCCAAGCCTATATCGCGGCGGATTACTACTGGGCGGGCAAGCACCCGAGCTGGCCCTATTTCTGCACCGTGCCCTTCGGTTTCAGCTATAACGAGATGAACGCCTGGATCAAGTTCCGGGGCGGGCAGGAGCTTTGGGACGAGCTGGGCGGCCAGTTCGGCATCAAGAGCCTGCATTGCGGCACCACCGGCACCCAGGCCGGCGGCTGGTTCAATCGGGAGCTGAACTCGGTCGATGACCTGAAGGGGCTGAAGATGCGCATCCCCGGCCTTGGCGGTCAGGTGATGGCGAAGCTCGGCGTCTCCACGATCTCGCTGCCGGGCGGCCAGATCTATGAGAACCTCGTCTCCGGTTCGATCGACGCGGCCGACTGGATCGGCCCATGGAACGACTATTTCCTCAAGCTCTACGAAGCGGCCAAATTCTATTACACCAGCGGCTTCCAGGAGCCGGGCGCGAACATCTCCATGGGGTTCAACGCCGCCTGGTGGGGGTCGCTCACCGATTGGGAGAAACGGGCGCTCACCGCCGCTGTGACCGAGGAGCTTTCCATCGGCATGGACGAGGGGACCTCGAATAACGGCGTCTACCTGAGGAAGCTGGTGGATGAGCATGGCGTTCAGTTGCGGGCCTATTCGGATGACACCTGGGACGGGTTCGGCGACGCCGCGATGGAGGTCTTCGACGAGACCCGCCAGCATTCCGATATCGCGGAGCGCATCCATGCGTCCTTCGAGGAGAACCTGCGCGATCTCGGCGACTACACGAAGAATTTCGAGACCAACGTGATCAACCAGCGCAACCGCGTGTTCGATATCTGAACCGGACATGGCGCGGGAAGGGGCGGCGCTTCGGCGTCGCCCTTTCTGTTGTCAGCGTGGAAACCAGTGTTTCGTCCGGTTGGCGAAGGCGACGAGCGACAGCATCACCGGCACCTCCACCAGCACCCCGACCACGGTCGCCAGCGCGGCGCCGGAGCCGAGGCCGAAAAGGCTGATGGCGACGGCCACCGCCAGTTCGAAGAAATTCGAGGTTCCGATCAGCGCGCAGGGCGCGGCGATGCTGAAGGGAACGCCCCAGGCCCTCGCGGCGCCGTAAGCGAGGAGGAAAATCCCGTAGGACTGGATCAGGAGTGGAACCGCGATCAGCGCGATGGTGAGCGGGCGCTGGATGATGACCTCTCCCTGAAAGCCGAAGAGCAGCGTCACGGTGAGCAGGAGGCCGATGATCGAAAAGGGCTGCGCGCGGGCCCTGAACCCCTCCACCGCCGTCTCGTCGCCAAGGCGCCGGCGGGTCAGCCAGCCCGCGACCAGCGGCAGCATCACGTAAAGCCCCACGGAGAGGAGCAGCGTGTCCCAGGGCACGGCTATATCGGTCACGCCGAGCAGCAGGGCGACGATCGGCGCGAAGGCGAAGACCATCACCACATCGTTCACGCTGACCTGCGCCAGCGTATAGGTCGCGTCGCTGCGGGTCAGATGGGACCAGACGAACACCATCGCCGTGCAGGGCGCCGCCCCGAGGAGAATCACGCCGGCCAGATAGGCCTGCGCGTCATCGGCGGGGATCATCCCGGCGAAGACGTGTTCGAAGAACAGGACCCCCAGCGCCGCCATGGTGAAGGGCTTGACCAGCCAGTTGACCGCCAGCGTCAGGATCAGCCCTTTCGGCTGGTCGCCGACCCGGCGGAGCGCGCCGAAATCCACCCCGACCATCATCGGATAGACCATCGCCCAGATCAGCGCGGCCACGGTCAGGTTGACGGAGGCGATCTCCAGCGAGGCCAGCGCCGCGAAAGCGCCGGGAAAGAGATTGCCGAGGGCGAGCCCGGCGACGATGGCGAGCGCGACCCAGAGCGAGAGCCAGCGTTCGAATGTCCCAAGCCCGCCGGCGGGGGGATGTGCGGCATCGGTCATGTCCGGATCAGTCCGCCTGGGCCGTTGTCCTGCCGATCCCGTCCAGATCGCGTTGCAGCGACATCCGGTCGAGCGTCTTGATCGGCAGGTTCATGAATATCGAGATCCGGTTGCGGAGCATCCGGTAGGTTTCCGAAAAGGCCAGCCGCCGTTCGGCCTCGTTGCCGGTCGCGGCGGCGGGGTCCGGCAGGCCCCAATGCGCCGACATCGGCTGGCCGGGCCAGACCGGGCAGGTCTCCGCCGCGGCCTGATCGCAGACGGTGAAGACGAAATCCAGTTTCGGCGCGCCGGCGAGAGCGAATTCCTCCCACCCCTTGGAGCGGAGGCCGGAGATGTCATGGCCGAGCCCCTTCAGCAGCTCCAGCGTGAAGGGATGGACTTCGGGTTTCGGGTTCGACCCGGCGGAGAAGCCGCGGAAACGACCGGCGCCCTCACGGTTCACAATGGCCTCAGCGAGGATCGAGCGGGCGGAATTACCGGTGCAGAGAAACAGGACGTTCATCGGATTGGACATTTGGACCTCAGCAGGAGCAGGCGAGTTCGTCGAGAACGGGCTGGCAGATTTCAGGGCGTCCGCCGCAGCAATCCTCCATCAGGAAGGAAAGGAGCCGGCGCATGCCCTCCATTTCCGCGAAATAGCGGATCGAGCGCCCCTCGCGCATCGAACGGACCAGCCCGGCGATGGAGAGGATGTTGAGGCTGTTGGAAAGCGTGTTGGCGCGGATGTCGAGCGTGCGGGCGATGTCGCCGGCGATGGCGCCTGCGGGTTCCGCCTTCACCAGCAGGCGGAAGATCTCGATGCGTTGTTCATGCGCGAGCGCGGCGAGAGCGGCGATGGCCTGATTCTTTTCCATATTTCATGTATTATGGAAATAAATGGCGAAGGCAAGAATTTTCCCCCGGCTACGCCAGAAAAGCCGCCAGCCGGGCCTTGAGCGCCGCCTCATCCTTCATTTCGCATTCCCAGATGACGAGCACGCGCCAGCCTGCGCCCGCCAGCGCGGCGCCGGCGATTTCGTCGCGGGCGCGGTTGCGGGCGATCTTGGCGCGCCAGTACTCGGCGTTGGTCTTGGGTTCGCGGGCGCCGCGCCTGCAATCATGGCCGTGCCAGAAGCAGCCATGGACGAAGATTGCGCGCTTGCGGCCGATATAGGCGACATCCGGCCGCCCCGGCAGGTCGCGGCGCTGGAGCCGGTAGCCGGGGCGGCCGATCTCGCGCAGAAGGCGCCTCAGGCGCAGTTCCGGCCGCGTGTCCCGCGCCTTGACCCGGCGCATGACCTCGGACCGGTCCATGCGGGGCTCAGCCGGTGGCGACCAGGATCGGGCGGGTGAGGGGGGTCAGGCTCTGTCGCTGGCGGCCGTTCCCGTCGAAATTATCGGGCGCGAGCCAGGTTTCGAACGCGGCCCGGAGCTGCGGCCATTCGGCGTCGATCGCGGCGTACCAGGCGGTGTCGCGATTGCGGCCCTTCACCACCATGTGCCGGCGGAAGACGCCCTCGAACGAGAGCCCGAGCCTTTGCGCGAGCCGGCGCGAGGGGGAGTTGAAATGGTTGCATTTCCATTCATAGCGCCGATAGCCGAGTTCGAAGGCGCGGCGCATCATCAGATACATCGCCTCCGTCCCCTCGCGGGTGCGCTGGAGGGGCGGCGAGAAGGCGATGTTGCCGACCTCGATCACGCCCATGACGGGGGTGATCCGCAGATAACTGACCACGCCCTTGGCCTTGCCGTCGGTCTTGTCGATCACGGCGAAGAACAGCGGGTCGCTGCTTTTCGCGGCTTCCTCGGCCCAGGCGATATAGCTGTCATAATCCGCGAAGGGGCCGTTCGGCATATAGTCCCACATCGAGACCGAGCCGTCATTGGCGGCGTGGATCTCTGCGGCGTGGCGGGCGGGGTCGAAGGGAACGAGCCGGGTCCAGCGCCCCTCGATCGGTTCGCGGGGCGGGGCGGGGGGCGGGGTCCAGTCTCCGACCGGATCGCCGAGGGGGCGCGCTTCTGTCATGCGCTCAGCGTTGCGCCAGCCGGCGCGCGCCGTCAAGCGGCGAAGACAGGCCTGGCGTCGCCGGATCGGGCCGGGTTGCATCGGAACCGGCCCCGGCTATAGTCCGCGCCGAATTTCGGACCCAGAGGACCCATGATGTTCGCAACGCCCGCATATGCGCAGGGAGCCGGCGGCGCCGGCGGCGGTGACATGCTCACCTCCTTCATTCCGCTTATCCTGATCTTCGTCATCTTCTATTTCTTTCTGATCCGGCCGCAGCAGAAAAAGGCCAAGGAGCACAAGGCGATGGTGCAGGCGCTGCGGCGCGGCGACCAGGTGGTGACCCAGGCCGGCATTCTCGGCAAGGTCACGAAGGTCAAGGACGGCGAGGAGGAGATCGAGGTCGAGATCGCGCCGAATGTGAAGATCAGGGTCTTGCGCTCCTCTGTGGGCAGCGTCATTTCCAAATCCGAACCGGCCGAAGGCTGAGTCCGGCTTAACGGCGCGACAGGAAAACGAGCTTGCTGTATTTTTCGCTATGGAAAAAGGCGCTGGTCATCGGCCTGTGCCTGATCGGGATCGTTCTCGCCGCGCCGAATCTCGCCTATGAAACCGCCGATGGCGCCGCGCTGGCGCGCAAGCAGATCGAGCGGCTGGAGCGGGACGGGAATCCTGTTCCCGAGGATCTGCGGGCGCAGGCGGCGCAATGGCCCGCCTTCCTGCCGCCGGATGTGGTCAATCTCGGGCTCGACCTTCGCGGCGGCGCGCATCTTCTGGTGGAGGTGCGGATCGAGGACGTGATCGCCGAGCGGATGGAGTCGATCCGCGCCGACGCGCGCGAGGCGCTGCGCAAGGCCGGGGTGCGGCGGTATTCGCGGCTGGTCGCGACTGACGATCATGTCTCGGTCAGGATCACCGACGCTGCGGAGATACCGACGGCGCAGGAGGCGCTTTCCGGTCTGGCGCGGCCGGTCGCGGACATGACCCTGGGCGTTTCGGCCCCGGATCTCTCCATCGAGCCCGGGCCGGACCAGACCCTGGTCGCGCGGCTGACGGAAAGCGCGGTCAAGGCGCTTGGCGACCGCACCATGGCGCGGAGCCTGGAGATCATCCGCCGCCGCGTCGACGAGGCCGGCACGCGCGAGCCTTCGATCCAGCGCCAGGGCGACCGGCGGATCCTGGTGCAGGTGCCCGGCGTCGCCTCGACGCAGGAGATCAAGGACCTGATCGGCAAGACCGCGAAGCTGACCTTCCATCTGGTGGATGGGCAGACCGGCGATCTTTCCCGCGCTCCGGGGCCGGGCAAGGCGGTGTTCGAGGATGTCGACACCCCGGGGCTGGGCTATGTGGTGGAGCGCCGGGCGCTGGTCACCGGCGACGAATTGCAGGACGCGCAGCCCGGATTCGACGACCGCACCGGCGAGCCGGTGGTGAATTTCCGCTTCGACAGCTCGGGCGCGCGCAAGTTCGGCCGCGCCACGGCGGAAAATGTCGGCCGGCCCTTTGCGGTGGTGCTCGACGACAAGGTGATCACCGCGCCGGTGATCCGCGAGCCGATCCTCGGCGGGGACGGGCAGATCTCGGGCAATTTCAGCGTCGAGGGGGCGAAGCAGCTCTCCATCCTGCTGCGGGCGGGCGCGCTGCCGGCCTCGATCAGCTTCGAGGAGGAGCGCACCGTCGGCCCCGGGCTGGGCGCGGACAGCATCGCCGCCGGCAAGATCGCGACCATCGTCGCCTTTCTCGCGGTGATGGTTTTCATGGCGGCGAGCTACGGGCTGTTCGGGCTGTTCGCCAATATCGCGCTGATCGTGAACGTCGCGCTGATCATGGGCGCCCTTTCGCTGATCGGGGCGACGCTGACCCTGCCGGGCATCGCCGGCATCGTGCTGACCATCGGCATGGCGGTGGACGCCAATGTGCTGATCTTCGAGCGCATCCGCGAGGAGCTGCGCGCCGGCAAGGGCGTCGCCCGCGCCATCGAGACCGGTTACGAGCGCGCCTTCAGCTCCATCGTCGACGCCAATATCACCACGCTGATCGCGGCGGTGATCCTGTTCTCCATGGGGGCCGGCCCGGTGCGGGGTTTCTCGGTCACGCTCGCCATCGGCATCATCACCTCGGTTTTCTCCGCGGTTCTGGTCACGCGGCTGATCGTCGCCACCTGGTACGGGTGGCGGCGCCCGAAGACGCTGGAGGTCTGACGTCATGGCGTTCCGTTTGCATCTGATCCCGCAAGAGACCAATTTCCCCTTCATCGCCTATGGGCGCAATTTCGTCGGCCTTTCGGTCGCCGCGATGCTCGCCGCCGTGGTGGTTTTCGTCAGCATGGGGCTGAATTTCGGCGTTGACTTCAAGGGCGGCGCCACGATCGAGATCCGGACGCAGGAGCCGGCCGATCTCGCCCAGATCCGCGGCGTGATCGACGGGCTCGCCCTTGGCGACTTCACCGTGCAGGAATTCGGCGACCCGCATGAGGTGCTGATCCAGATCGCTTCGGACGCCGTGGCCGAGGGGATGGAGACGCCGAGCGCGCGGGTGATGAGCGCGCTGACGGAGATCCTGCCCGGGGTCGAGGAGAGGCAGGTCGAATATGTCGGGCCGAAAGTGTCCGATGAGCTGATCTGGGGCGGCCTGACGGCGGTGCTGCTCTCGCTTGGCGCGGTGCTGGTCTATGTCTGGCTGCGATTCGAGTGGCAGTTCGCCGTCTCCGCCGTCGCGGCGCTGACCCATGACCTGATTCTGACCATGGGGCTCTTCTCGCTGATCCAGCTGGAGTTCAATCTCTCCATCGTCGCGGCGCTGCTGACCATCGTCGGCTATTCGCTCAACGACACGGTGGTCGTCTTCGACCGGGTGCGCGAGAATCTGCGCCGCTACAAGACCATGCCGCTGGCGGAGCTTCTGAACCTTTCGGTGAACGAGACGCTGAGCCGCACCACCATGACCTCCTTCACCACGCTGATCGCGCTGATCTCGCTTTACGTGCTGGGCGGCGAGGTCATTCGCGGCTTCACCTTCGGCATGATCTGGGGGATCGTGATCGGCACCTATTCCTCGATCTTCATCGCGGCGATGCTGGTGCTGCTGCTGGGCGTGAAGCGGGACTGGTCCAAACCGCAGGATTCGGACGGGCCGCAGGGCGTGCGCTTCGGCTCCGCCGACGCGCCCTGAGCCGGTGCGGATCGCGGAGCTATCCTGGGACGGGCCGCCGCCGATCGACAGCTATGGCGGCGGCGGGTTCCGCATCTCCGGCGTCTTTCACGAGGGATCGCTGCTGATCACTCCGGGCGGCGCCGGCCTCTGGCCAGTGCAATTCCCGCCGCGGGAGGCCGATTTTGCGCCGGTGATCGCCGAGGCTTCCGCCATCGACGTGCTGCTGATCGGCATGGGCGCCGATATCGCCCCGCTGGAGCGCGCCGCCCGCGCGGCGCTGGAGGCGGCGGGGATCGGCGCGGAGATCATGCCCACAGGCTCCGCCTGCCGCACATATAACGTGCTCCTGTCCGAAGGGCGCAGGGTCGCGGCCGCGCTGATCGCGGTCTGATCCCGGATTCTTTTCGCCGGTCATGAACGCAGGGGATGCG
>JBKECG010000352.1:0-5043 GCA_047974395.1 Pikeienuella sp.
GGTCCGCCCGTCGATGGCCGACATCTCGCCAAAGACGTCGCCCTTGTCGAGCTGGGTCAGGATCACATGCCGGCCATAGGCCGAGGACATAAGCACCCGAACCTGGCCGGAAATGATGAACAGCACATCGTTCGATTCGTCGCCATCGTCGACGATCAGTTCATGCGCCTCGAAAGTGCGCCAGCGGCAGCGCGGCGCGGCCTTCTCGGCCGCATCTTCGGGCAGGCCTTCGAGCAATGGGATTCCCGCAAAATTCGCCATCATTCTATTCCCCAGCAAATGACCCGAACCTGAACGGAACGAACGTCCCGGAATTCATTAACACAGGCTTCGGGCGAGGGTCCAATCGCTTCCCGCCCGGACGCGGCCGGCTCAGGCAGCCGCGCCGCCGACCGTCAGCCCGTCGATCAGCAGCGTCGGCTGGCCGACGCCGACCGGCACGCCCTGCCCGTTCTTGCCGCAAGTGCCGATCCCGGGGTCGAGCGCCATGTCGTCGGCGACGATCCGCACCCGCCCGAGCGCGGTCGGCCCGTCGCCGATCAGCGTCGCGCCCTTCACCGGATGCAGGATTTTGCCGTCCTTCACCCGATAGGCCTCGGTGCAGGAGAACACGAACTTGCCGTTCACGATGTCCACCTGGCCGCTGCCGAAGCCGGTGGCGTAGATCCCGTCCTTCACCGCCGCCACCACGTCTTCGGGGCGGGCCTCGCCATTCTCCATCACCGTGTTCGTCATCCGCGGCATCGGGATATGCGCGAAGCTCTGGCGGCGGCCGTTGCCGGTGGGAGCCATGCCCATCAGGCGGGCGTTCTGCCGGTCCTGCATGTAGCCGGTGAGGATGCCGTCCTCGATCAGCACGGTGCGCGAAGTGGGCGTGCCCTCATCATCGAAGGAGAGCGAGCCGCGCCGGCCCGGTATCGTCCCGTCATCGACCACGGTGACGCCCTTCGCGGCGACGCGCTGTCCCATCAGCCCGGAAAAGGCGGAAGTCTGCTTGCGGTTGAAATCGCCCTCCAGCCCATGGCCGATGGCTTCATGCAACAGAATGCCGGGCCAGCCGGCGCCGAGCGCCACCTCCATCACCCCGGCGGGGGCGTCTTTCGCCTCAAGGTTCACCAGGGCGATGCGGAGCGCCTCCTCCGCCGTCGCCTTCCAGGCTTCGGGGGCGATCAGCGCGTCATAGCCCATCCGTCCGCCGCCGCCGGCATTGCCGGACTCGCGCCGCCCGTCCTTCTCGACGATGACCGAGACGGAGAGCCGCACCAGCGGCCGCGCCTCCGCCAGCGAGGCGCCTTCGGGCCGAAGGATCTCCACTTCCTGCAACTCCCCGGCGAGCGAGACGGAAACCTGCGCGACGCGCGGATCGCGCGCGCGGAGATAATCGTCGATCTCCGCCAGCAGCCCGACCTTGGCGCCGAAGCTCATCGGCGAAAGCGGGCTGTCCTGCGGATAGAGCCGCCGATTGGTCGCCCTGGGCGGCGGCGCCGGATCGGGCGCGCCCTCGGCGACCGCGAGCCGGGCGGTCTCCGCCGCGCGGCGAAGCGCGGCCGCGGTCAGCTCGGTCGAATGGGCGTAGCCCGCGACCGGGCCGGCGACGGCGCGCAACCCGAATCCCCTGACGCTGTCATAGCTTGCGCCCTTCAGCCTGCCATCGTCGAAAACCAGCGATTCGGAGCGCCGCCGCTCCAGGAAAACCTCGCCGTCATCGGCCTTCGCCACCGCCCCGCGCAGGATCGAAAGGGTCTCCTCGCGGTCGAGATCGGTCTCGAAAGGGCGGAAGGGCGCCTCCTCGTCCACGGCCGCATTGCTCGCTTCTCGCTTCATCCCGGACCTCCAACGCCAGCCATGACGCAGATTTAGCGGCTGAATGACGCAATCGTCCAGCTTGCCCTTCGGCGGGGCCTGTGGAAGAAGCTGTCATAGCTAGTTTGTGGTCGGGAGTGCGACTCTGTCGCGCAGTCGGTCAACGTCGGGAGCGCCATCAGATGTTCGCAACGAGCAAAATTTCCCCCATCCTCGCCAGCGCCGGCGCGCTGCTCGTCGCCGCGCCGGCGGCGGCGGAAAGCGTCGGCAAGCCCGTTCCGGGCGGCGTCGGCTTCCAGCCGGCCGCGACCGAGCTCGCGCGCGATCTCCAGTGGTTCGATTCGATCCTGCACTGGCTCAGCCTCGGGATCGTGACCCTGGTCTGCACGCTGCTGGCGATCGTGATCCTGCGCTTCACCGCAAAACGGAACCCGGAGCCGGCGCGCTTCACCCATAACGCGCTGCTGGAGGTGGCCTGGACCGGCGTGCCGATCATGATCCTGATGGTGATCGGTTCGATCTCGATCCCGATCCTCTACAAGCAGCTCATCGCGCCGGAGAATCCGCAGCTGACCATCAAGGCGATCGGCAACCAGTGGAACTGGTCCTATGAATACCCGGATGACGAGATCAGCTTCGACGCCTACATCCTGCCGAGGGAGGAGCTGGCCGCCAACGGCTACGCCGATGACGAATATCTTCTGGCCGCGGACAACGCCGTGGTCGTGCCGGTGAACGCCGACATCCACGTCCTGGTGACCGGCGCCGACGTGATCCACTCCTGGGCGGTTCCGGCCTTCGGCGTGAAGGTCGACGCCGTTCCCGGCCGCATGAACGATCTCTGGTTCAACGCCGACAGGGTCGGCACCTATTTCGGCCAGTGCTCGGAGCTATGCGGCAAGGATCATTCCTACATGCCCATCGTCGTGAAGGTGGTGACCCAGGCGGAGTACGACGCCTGGCTCGAAGAGACCCGCACGGCGCAGGGGCTGCCGGCGCGGAACGGCGTCAGACTCGCGTCAGCGATGGACTGACGCCGCCGCGAACATGAAGGGTTGACGCCAGCTTATGACCAGCGCGCTTGACATCCACGCCGAAACCGCCCCACGGGACGCGGAATTCGGGGATTATTTCGAACTCCTGAAACCCCGCGTCATGTCGCTGGTGATCTTCACCGCGCTTGTCGGATTGATGATCGCGCCGGTCGGCGTGCATCCGGTGGTCGCGCTCGGCGCGCTGATCTGCGTCGCGGTCGGGGCCGGGGCTTCGGGCGCGCTGAACATGTGGTGGGACGCCGATATCGACGTGAAGATGGCCCGCACCCGCAACCGCCCCGTGCCCTCGGGCCGGGTCGAGGCGGGCGAGGCGCTGGCGGTCGGCGCCGGGCTCGCGCTTCTCGCCGTGCCGATGCTGGCGCTGTTCGCCAATTGCCTTTCGGCGGCGATCCTGGCCTTCACCATCTTCTTCTACGCCGTGATCTATTCGATGTGGCTGAAACGTTCGACGCCGCAGAACATCGTCATCGGCGGCGCCGCCGGGGCCTTTCCGCCGATGATCGGCTGGGCGGTGGCGACGGGGACGGTCTCTGTCGAATCCGTGCTGCTGTTCCTGATCATCTTCC
Organism: Pikeienuella sp.; assembly: GCA_047974395.1. GTDB lineage: Bacteria > Pseudomonadota > Alphaproteobacteria > Rhodobacterales > Rhodobacteraceae > Pikeienuella. Next base: position 3,425 of record JBKECG010000352.1, read on the forward strand.
TCTGGACGCCGCCGCATTTCTGGGCGCTCGCGCTCTACCGCAACGGCGATTACGAACGCGCCGGCGTGCCGATGATGACCGTGGTCGCCGGGCCGCGGGCGACGCGCCGGCAGATCGTGCTTTACGCTGCTGCTGCTGCTGCAGCGGCGGTCGCGCCGGCCTTCACCCAGGTCGGCGGGATGGCCTATCTGATGATTTCCGGCGTGCTTTCGGCGGAGTTCCTGCGCCGCTCGCTGCTGGTCGGCCTGCGCTCGGAACAGGCGGCGGAGGCGGACGGGCACCGGGCGGAGAAACGCTTCTTCCGCTTCTCGATCCTCTGGCTCTTCCTGATCTTCTCGGCCCTCGCGCTTGAGGCGGGGCTGAAGGCGGCGGGTCTTTCGCAGCCGGTCGCGGGGTTCTGGTCATGATCGGCCGCGAGGAGCATGAACTGCACCGCCGCCGCAAGGCGCGCAATCTTGCGCTCGGCGCGGTGCTGCTGGCCTTCGTCGCGCTGCTCTTCGGCGTCACCATCGCCAAGATGGGCGCCAATGTGATCAAGCCGGAGATGAGCTGGAGCCAGTCCGAATGACCGACAGGGGCAAGAACCTCAAGCTTGTTTCCGGGCTCGTCGGGGTCGGCCTCTTCATGCTGGGCATGAGCTTCGCCGCCGTGCCGCTCTATGACCTCTTCTGCAAGGTCACCGGCTATGGCGGCACGCCCTCCCAATCGAACGTGGCCGCGGATGAAATCCTCGACCGCGAGATCACCATCCGTTTCGACGCCTCGACCGACCGCGACATGCCATGGCGGTTCCGGCCGGAGCAGAACACGATGAAGATCCGGATCGGCGAAACCGGGCTCGCCTTCTACGAGGCGACCAACCCGACCGACCGCGTGGTCGCAGGCTCGGCCAGCTACAATGTGGCGCCGTTCTCGACCGGCGGCTATTTCACCAAGATCGACTGTTTCTGCTTCACCGAACAGGTGTTGCGGCCCGGCGAGACGGTGAGGATGCCGGTCACCTTCTATGTCGATCCCGAGATCGTCAACGACCCGGAGGCCGTTCTGGCCACCACGATCACGCTGTCCTACACGTTTTACGAAATCGACCCGCCGAAAGGTTCCGCATCGCTTGACGATGTGGACGAAACCGATCCGGCCGGGTGAACAAGACGCTTGCGAAGGGGGATAAGATGGCCCACGAGAAAGACCACGACTATCACATACTCGCGCCCAGCATCTGGCCCTTCATGGGCGCGGTCAGCGCCTTCGTCATGCTGTTCGGCTCGGTGCTCTACTTCCATGACGTGACGCCCTATATCGCCATCATCGGCTTTCTGGGCGTGCTCTACACCATGTACGCTTGGTGGTCGGATGTGATCGTCGAAAGTCAGGCCGGCGATCATACCCCGGTGGTCAGGATCGGCCTGCGCTATGGCGTGATCCTGTTCATCACCTCCGAGGTGATGTTCTTCGCCGCCTGGTTCTGGTCCTTCTTCAAGAGCGCGATCTACCCCTCGCTGACCGATATTTCGGAGGCGACCGTGGCCACCGCCTACGCTGCGGACGGGATCTGGCCGCCGGCCGGGATCGAGACTTTCGATCCCTGGCATCTGCCGCTGATCAACACGCTGATCCTG
>JBKECG010000001.1:0-7048 GCA_047974395.1 Pikeienuella sp.
TGGTTCCGGAGGTCAGCAATGCAGACAAGAGCCGCCTCACGCGCCGATCAGAATCGCGCGCTCGGGCTGAGCACGATCGCCTTCACCGCCTGTTTCGCCGTGTGGACGATCTTTTCCATCATCGGCGTCGCGATCAAGGCGGAGCTGGGGCTGAGCGAGTTCGAATTCGGTCTGCTGGTGGCGACCCCGATCCTGACCGGCTCGGTCACGCGCCTGTTCCTTGGCGTCTGGACCGAGAAATATGGCGGCCGACTGGTCTTCGCCGCGCAGATGATCCTGACCGCGCTCGCCACCTGGGCGCTGACCTTCGCCAGCAGCTACACGATGTATCTGATCGCGGCGCTGGGCATCGGCCTCGCCGGCGGCTCCTTCATCATCGGCGTCGCCTATGTGTCGCGCTGGTATGACGCCGGTCATCAGGGCACGGCGCTCGGCGTTTTCGGGGCCGGCAATGTCGGCGCGGCGGTGACCAAATTCGTCGCGCCCTTCGTCATGGTCGCCTATGGCTGGCACGGCGTCGCCTATGCCTGGGCCATCGGGCTGGCGGCGATGGGCGTGATTTTCCTTGTCTTCGCCAAGGACGACCCGGAACTGGTCGCGCGGCGGGAGCAGGGGATCAGCGCGCCCTCGCTCGCCGAGCAGTTCGCGCCGCTGAAGAACCTCCAGGTCTGGCGTTTCTCGCTTTATTATTTCTTCGTCTTCGGCGCCTTCGTCGCGCTGGCGCTCTGGATGCCGCACTATCTGATCGACGTTTACGGGCTGGATGTTGAAACCGCGGGCATGAGCGCGGCGGCGTTTTCGCTCTCGGCATCGCTCTTCAGGGCCTATGGCGGGCATCTTTCCGACAAGTTCGGCGCGCGTTCGGTCATGTACTGGACCTTCGGCTTCAGCCTCGTGTTCCTGTTCATGCTGTCCTATCCGCCGACCGAATATGTGATCGCCGGCAAGGACGGGCCGATCCATTTCTCGACGCAGATGGATCGCTGGCCCTTCATCATCATCCTCTTCGCGCTCGGCTTCTTCATGAGCCTCGGCAAGGCGGCGGTGTTCAAGCATATCCCGGTCTATTATCCGAACCATGTCGGCGCGGTCGGCGGGCTTGTCGGCATGATCGGCGGGCTTGGCGGCTTCATCCTGCCGATCACCTTCGGCGCGCTTCTGGACCTGACCGGGATCTACACCTCCTGTTTCGCGCTGCTCTTCCTCCTGGTCGGGCTGGCGCTGGTCTGGATGCACATGTCGATCCGGGCGATGGAGCGCAAGGCGCAGGGCGCGGCGCTGGACCGCCTGCCGGCGCTGCCGGAGATGCAGGAGATCCACGACCCCGAGCGCACGGTGATGCCGGCGGTGATCGAGGACTGGCGCCCCGAGGACGCTCAATTCTGGGCCGAGAAGGGAAGGAAGGTCGCGCGGCGCAATCTCTGGATCTCGATCCCCGCGCTTCTCCTGGCCTTTTCGGTCTGGATGGTCTGGTCGATGGTGGTCGCGAGGCTGCCGGCGATCGGGTTCGAATTCTCCACCGGTCAGCTTTTCTGGCTGGCGGCGATCCCCGGGCTTTCGGGGGCGACGCTGCGCATCTTCTACAGCTTCATGGTGCCGATCTTCGGCGGGCGGCTCTGGACGACGCTTTCCACCGCCTCGCTCCTGCTGCCGGCCATGGGCATCGGCTATGCGGTGCAGAACCCGGACACGCCCTATCTGATCTTCCTGGCCCTTGCGCTTCTTTGCGGTTTCGGCGGCGGCAACTTCGCCTCCTCCATGGCCAATATCGCCTTCTTCTTTCCCAAGGCGGAGAAGGGCAACGCGCTGGCGCTGAACGCCGGGCTCGGCAATCTCGGGGTCTCGGTGATGCAGTTCCTGGTGCCGCTGGTGATCACCGCCGGCGTCTTCGGGGCCATGGGCGGCGCGCCGCAGGCGCTGGCCGACGGGGGCGATCTCTGGGTGCAGAACGCGGGCTTCGTCTGGGTCCCGTTCATCGCGCTCGCCACAGCCGCCGCCTGGCTCGGCATGAACGACATCGCCGATGCGCGGGCCAGCTTCCGCGAGCAGGCGATCATCTTCAGCCGCAAGCATCACTGGCTGATGTGCATTCTCTACACCGGCACTTTCGGCAGCTTCATCGGCTATTCGGCGGGCTTTCCGCTCTTGACCAAGCTGGCCTTCCCCGAGGAGAACGCGCTGCAATACGTGGTCCTCGGGCCGCTGGTGGGCGCGCTCAGCCGGGCGGCGACGGGCTGGATCAGCGACCGGTTCGGCGGCGGGCGGGTGACCTTCTGGACCTTCGCCGGGATGATCGTGGCGGTGTTCGGGGTGATCTATGCGCTGGAGGCCGGAAGCTTCGCCTTCTTCTTCGCGGCTTTCATGGCGCTCTTCTTCCTGACCGGGGTCGGCAACGCCTCCACCTTCCAGATGATCCCGGCGATCATGGGGCGCGAGGTGCCGCGGCTGATGCCGGATCTGGACGCGGTCGCGGTGCGCCGGCAGGCGGAGCGCGAAAGCGCGGCGATCATCGCCTTCACCAGCGCGATCGCGGCCTATGGCGCCTTCTTCATCCCGAAGGCCTATGGCTCCTCCATCGCCATGACCGGCGGACCTGCGGCGGCGCTCTGGGGCTTCATGGGCTTCTATGTGATCTGCCTTGCGATCACCTGGGTCTGCTACACGCGCCCGGGCGGGCTGCTCCATGACATCGAGCGCGGCAAGGGTGCGGCGCCGGCGTCGCGGCAGGCCGCCTGAGGGACATGCGGGCCGGGCGGCGCGCGTCGCCCGACCCCCCGATTTGACGAAAGGACAGCGAGATGAGCCATCTGCTCGACAGATTGAATTTCCTGGAGAACAGGGAGCGGGAGACCTTCGCCGGCGGTTACGGCGAAGTGACCCGCGAGAACCGCGACTGGGAGGACACCTACCGGAACCGCTGGCGGCACGACAAGATCGTCCGCTCCACCCATGGGGTGAACTGCACCGGGTCCTGCTCCTGGAAGATCTATGTGAAATCCGGGATCGTGACCTGGGAGACCCAGCAGACCGACTATCCGCGCACCCGGCCCGATCTGCCGAACCATGAGCCGCGCGGCTGCGCCCGCGGCGCCTCCTATAGCTGGTATCTCTATTCCGCGAACCGGGTGAAGACCCCGCTGATCCGCGGCCGGCTGATGAAGGTCTGGCGCGAGATGAGGAAATCCAAGGGCGCGATCGAGGCATGGACCGCGATCCAGAACGACCCGATCCTGCGCGGCGGCTATGTGAAGACCCGCGGCAAGGGCGGTTTCGTCCGCGCGACCTGGGAGGAGGCGACCGAAATCGTCGCCGCCGCCAACGCCTACACCGCCAAGACCTACGGACCGGACCGGGTGTTCGGGTTTTCCCCGATCCCGGCGATGTCGATGATCTCCTACGCCGCCGGCTCGCGTTACCTGAGCCTTCTCGGCGGCGTCTGCATGTCCTTCTATGACTGGTATTGCGACCTGCCGCCGGCCTCGCCGATGATCTGGGGCGAGCAGACCGACGTGCCGGAATCGGCGGACTGGTACAATTCCAACTACCTGATCCTCTGGGGCTCCAACGTGCCGCAGACCCGGACGCCAGACGCCCATTTCTACACCGAGGTCCGCTACAAGGGCGCGAAATCGGCGGTGATCTGCCCCGATTATTCCGAGGCGGCGAAATTCGGCGATGTCTGGCTGAACGCGAAACAGGGCACCGACGCGGCGCTGGCCATGGCCTTCGGCCATGTCATCCTGCGCGAGTTCCATCTGGATCGGCAGGTCGAATATTTCGAGGATTACTGCCGCAAGTATTCCGACTTCCCGATGCTGGTGAAACTGGAGAAGAAGAACGGCCGGCTGGTTCCGGGCCGGTTCCTGCGCGCCGATGATCTCGACGGCAAGCTCGGCGAGGAGAACAACCCCGAATGGAAGACTGTCGCGCTTGACGAGGCCACCGGCGCGCTGGTCGCGCCGAACGGCTCCATCGGTTATCGCTGGGGCGAGCAGGGCGAGTGGAACCTGGAGGAAAAGGCCGCCGGCGCGGACACCCGGCTCCAGATGACGCTGATCCTGGAGACGGATCACGACGAGATCGCCGGCGTCGATTTCCCCTATTTCGGGGCCGACGCGACCGAGGCCTTCTCCACCGGCGACAAGCGCCCGAACATCCTGACCCGCAATGTCCCGGTCAAGCGGATCAGGACCAAGACCGGCGAGGTCTCCGTCGCCACGGTCTTTGATCTCTACTGCGCCAATTATGGCCTTGATCGCGGGATCGGCGGCGACTGGGTGGCGAAATCCTATGACGAGGACGTGCCCGGCACCCCGGCCTGGGCCGAGAAGATCACCGGCGTCGATCGCGCCAGGATCGCCCATGTCGCCCGTGAATTCGCCGACAACGCCGAGAAGACCAACGGCCGGTCCATGGTCATCATCGGCGCGGCGATGAACCACTGGTATCACATGGACATGAACTACCGCGGCGTCATCAACATGCTGGTGATGTGCGGTTGCGTCGGCCAGTCCGGCGGCGGCTGGGCGCATTATGTCGGGCAGGAGAAGCTGCGCCCGCAGACCGGCTGGCTGCCGCTCGCCTTCGCGCTGGACTGGGGCCGGCCGCCCCGGCACATGAACTCGACCTCGGCCTGGTACGCCCATGCCGACCAGTGGCGTTACGAGACGCTGACCGCGGGCGAGATCCTCTCCCCGACCGCGCCGGAGGGCGACTGGGACATCAACCTGATCGACTACAATATCCGCGCCGAGCGCATGGGTTGGCTGCCCTCCGCGCCGCAGCTCAAGACCAACCCGCTGGAGGTGGCGAAGGCGGCGAAGGCGGCGGGCGAGGAGATCGCGCCCTATGTCGCCGGGCAGTTGAAATCCGGCGCGCTGGAGATGTCCTGCGATGACCCGGACGACCCGGCGAACTGGCCGCGGAACCTGTTCGTCTGGCGCTCGAACCTCCTTGGCTCCTCGGGCAAGGGGCATGAATATTTCCTCAAGCACCTTCTCGGCACGGATAACGGGGTGATGGGCAAGGATCTGGGCGAGGAGGGCGGGCGACTGCCCAGGGAGGCGAAATGGCATGAGGACGGCCCGCGCGGGAAGCTCGACCTTCTGGTGACGATCGACTTCCGCATGTCCACCACCTGCGTCTATTCCGACCTCTTGTTGCCGACGGCGAGCTGGTCCGAGAAGGACGATCTCAACACTTCGGACATGCACCCGTTCATCCACCCCCTTCAGGCGGCGGTGGACCCGGCCTATGAGTCGAAATCGGACTGGGAGATCTTCAAGTCCATCGCGAAGAAACTGCAGGAGATCGCGCCCGGCTATCTCGGCAAGGAGACCGATATCGTCGCCCTGCCGATCCTCCACGACACCCCGGCCGAGATCGCCCAGGACCAGGTGAAGGACTGGAAGAAGGGCGAATGCGACCTGATCCCCGGCAAGACCGCGCCGAACTACATCCCGGTCGAACGCGATTACGAGGCGATCTACGACCGGTTCACCGCGCTCGGGCCGCTGCTGGACAAGCTCGGCAATGGCGGCAAGGGCATCAGCTGGAACACCGAGGACGAGGTGGCCGCGCTGAAGGCGCTGAACGGCGTGCGGCTCGACGGCGCCGCCAAGGGACGGCCGGTGATCGACACCGCCATCGACGCGGCCGAGGTCGTGTTGATGCTGGCGCCGGAAACCAATGGAGAGGTGGCGGTGAAGGCCTGGGAGGCGCTGAGCAAGGCCACCGGTCGCGAGCATGCGCATCTGGCCGAGGGCGAGCATCACAACAAGATCCGCTTCCGCGACATCGCCGCCCAGCCGCGCAAGATCATCTCCTCGCCGACCTGGTCGGGGATCGAGAGCGAGCATGTCAGCTACAACGCCGGCTACACCAACGTCCACGAGCTGATCCCCTGGCGCACGCTGACCGGGCGTCAGCAGCTCTATCAGGATCATCTCTGGATGCTGGCCTTCGGCGAGGGCTTCATGTCCTACCGCCCGCCGGTGGACCTGAAGACGATCACCGATGCGGTCCATACCGACAAGGACAAGCCGCATGTGGTGCTGAATTTCATCACCCCGCACCAGAAATGGGGCATCCACTCCACCTATTCCGACAATCTGCTGATGCTGACGCTCAATCGCGGCGGCCCGGTGATCTGGATCTCCGAGAATGACGCGAAGAAGGCGGGGATCGTCGATAACGACTGGGTGGAGCTTTACAACAGCAACGGCGCGCTGACCGCGCGGGCGGTGGTGAGTCAGCGCATGCGCGACGGCACGACCTTCATGTATCACGCGCAGGAGAAGATCGTGAACACGCCGGGTTCGGAAAAGACCGGCCATCGCGGCGGCATCCACAACTCGGTGACGCGCGCGGTTCTGAAACCCACCCACATGATCGGCGCCTACGCCCAGCAATCCTACGGCTTCAACTATTACGGCACCGTCGGATCGAACCGGGACGAATTCGTCGTGGTCAGGAAAATGAACAAGGTCGATTGGCTCGACCGAGAAGCCACCCCCAAGGAGGCAGCGGAATGAAGGTTCGCGCGCAAATCGGCATGGTGCTGAATCTCGATAAATGCATCGGCTGTCACACCTGCTCCGTCACCTGCAAGAATGTCTGGACCAGTCGCGAGGGCGTCGAATACGCGTGGTTCAACAATGTGGAGACCAAGCCCGGCACCGGCTATCCCACCGACTGGGAGAACCAGGAACGCTGGAATGGCGGCTGGGTGCGGACCCGTTCGGGCAAGCTTCAGCCGAAACAGGGAGCGAAATGGCGGATTCTGGCGAATATCTTCGCCAATCCCAACCTCCCCGAGATCGACGACTATTACGAGCCCTTCGATTTCGACTACGATCATCTGAAATCCGCCCCCGAGATGGAGGCGTTCCCGACCGCGCGCCCGCGATCGAAGATCACCGGCGAGCGGATCGAGAAGATCGAGAAAGGGCCGAACTGGGACGAGATCCTCGGCGGCGAATTCTCCCGGCGCAGCCAGGATTACAATTTCGAGGGGATCCAGAAGCAGATCTACGGGGAATACGAGAAC
>JBKECG010000036.1:0-5911 GCA_047974395.1 Pikeienuella sp.
CGGTTCCCGGCATGGTCGAGGCGCTGGAGGAACGGGCGCTGAAGGGCGGCGCGCCTTTCCTCGGCATCTGCGTCGGCATGCAGCTTCTGGCCACGGTCGGGCGCGAATTCGGCGATACCGACGGGCTGGACTGGATCGCGGGCGAAGTGGTGAAGCTGGAGCCCGATGACGGGGCGCTGAAAGTGCCGCATATGGGCTGGAACGAGCTGAGCTTCGGCGACCACCCGCTCTTTGCGGGGCTGGAGCCCGGCGCCCACGCCTATTTCGTCCATTCCTACCAGTTCCGCCCGCGCCAGCCCGACGAGCGCCTCGCCCATGTCGCCTATGGCGGCGTGGTGACGGCGGCTGTAGGGCGCGACAATATCGCCGGGGTGCAGTTCCATCCCGAGAAGAGCCAGGCGACCGGGTTGCGGCTGATCGCGAATTTCCTGAACTGGGCGCCCTGAGGCCGCCGGGTTTTCATGCATTGCGAGCCGGGGAGGCCGAAATGACGCGCGCGCCTGATCTGAGCCGCGCCGCCGAGGCGAAGAAGCTGCTGGCCATCGCCGCGCCGCTGATGGCGGCCTATGTCGCCGAATTCTCCATGTTCATGACCACGAAACTGGTGGTCGGCTCGCTCGGCTACAAGCATCTGGCGGCCGTGGGGCTGGGCGGCTCGCTGACCTTCGAGGCGATGGTGGTGGTGATGGGGCTTCTCTCCATCACCGGGGTGCTGGCGGCGCAGGCCGAAGGCGCGGGGAGGAAGCAGGAGGCGGGCAACGCCGCGCGTCAGGGACTGATCGTGGCGGCGCTCGTCTCGCTCCCGATGGCGGCGCTGGTCTGGAATCTCGATACGGTGATGCGCTGGACCGGGCAGGATGAAGAAGTCGCGGCGCTGGCCGGGCCTTATCTCCGCGCCATCGCTTTCGTGGTGTTGCCGACCTTTCTGTTCACGGTTCTCCGCGATTTCACCGCCGCGCTGGCCCGCACCGGGCCGATCATGGCGATCACCCTGGTCGCGGTGCTGGTCAACTGGGGGCTGGCCGAAGGGCTGGTGCACGGGCGCTGGGGTCTCCCCGCCATGGGCGTCGCCGGGGCGGGGCTGGCGAAGGTGATCGTCTCCTGGGGCATGCTGGCGGCGTTGGCGCTCTATATCTGGCGCAAGCCCGCGCTGCGCGGCTACGGGCTTTTCCGCGCCCGGCTGCGATTCGACCGGCTGGTGATCGGCGCGATCATCCGGCTCGGCCTGCCCGTCGCCGGGCTGGTGGCGGTGGAGGCCGGGCTTTTCTCCATGGTCGGAATCCTCTCCGGCGTGGTCGGGCCGGAGATGCTGGCCGCGCATCAGGTGCTGATGGGCTGGATCGGCATTCCCTTCGTCATCGCGCTGGGCATGGCGGAGGCGTCGATGGTTCGCGTCGCGCACGGGATCGGCCGCGGCGATCCGGCCGGGGCGCGGCAGGCCGGGCTGACCGGGCTCGCCATCGGCGTCGCCATCCTGACCGTGATGGTCGCCGCGCCCCTGTTGCTGGCCGAGGAGATCACGCGGTTCTTCATCCCCGCGGCCGATCCCGGCTTTCCGGCGGTATCGGCGCTGGTGGCGCGGCTGATGATGGTCGCGGCGCTCTTCCAGATCTTCGACGGGGCGCAGGCGATCATGTCGCGGGCGCTGAGGGGGCTGAAGGACGCCTATTTCCCGCTCTGGATCGGGGCTTTCGGCTATTGGGTTCTGGGCGTCGGCGGCGGCTGGATCCTGGCCTTTCCGCTCGGCTGGGGCGGGGTCGGGCTCTGGTCCGGGCTCGCCGCCGGGCTGATCGTCACCGCCTGTCTGCTGACCTTGCGTTTTCTAGCCGTTTCAAGGCGCGCTCTGGTCGCACGCCATATGAATACATCTGCAAAATCCGGAGATCATGGCCGGATCGGTTCACCCTGAATCCGATCCGCCGGGCGCCGGGACTGAACGCCTGGCCGCCAAGGCCCGGATCGAGCGGCGCGCGCCGCGCAACGGCAAGCCGACCGACGCCCGTCCTCCCCCTGATCGCGCTGGTTTGACCGGCGCATCTTTTCGCAGCACAGTGAAAGGAAAAGTTTCAGGGAGGAATATTGATGGAACAGATCACTTTTACGATGGAAATGGGGGTTGTCGTCGGGGTTCTGGCCTTCACCGTCTTTCTTTTCGTCTCGGAGATCATTCGCGTCGACTTGGCCGCGATCCTCGTGCTCGTCCTGATCGGAATCTTCTCCTACCTGCCGGGGCTCGAATCGCTGGCGGATGTGAACCGTCTGTTCGAAGGGTTCGCGTCGAACGCCGTCATCTCGATCATCGCGGTGATGATCGTGGGGGCCGGACTTGACCGAACCGGGATCAGGAATAAGGTCGCCGCCAAGTTGCTGAAGCATGGCGGACCGACCGAGGGGCGGGTGATGCCCATCATCTCGGGCACCGTCGGGTTCATCTCCAGCTTCCTGCAAAATGTCGGGGCGGCCGCGTTGTTCCTGCCCGTGGTCAGCCGCATCTCCGCCCGCACCGGCATTCCCTTGTCGCGCCTGCTGATGCCGATGGGCTTTTGCGCCATCCTGGGCGGAACCATGACGATGGTCGGCTCATCGCCGCTGATCCTTCTCAACGATCTGATCCAGACCAGCAATCAGGGCCTGCCCGAGAACGCGCGAATGGAGCCTTTCAGCCTGTTCTCCGTCACCCCCATCGGCGCCGTGCTGATCCTGACGGGCATTCTCTATTTCCGTCTTCTGGGCCGCTTCATGCTGCCCGGCAGCAGCAAGGTCGAGGCGTCGCAAGGGCACGGCACCTCCGACTATCTGCAACGGGTCTACGGGCTGAAGGCGTCGGTGTTCGAGGTGGACGTGCCCGAGGACAGCCCGCTGGTGGGGCGGATTCTCGCGGATATCAATCTGGAGAACAACCTCTACATCATCTCGACCTATTACCGCGGCAAGGTCTCGATGGTGCAGATCCTGACCGCCGAGATCGCCGCGCCCTGCCGGCTGGCCATCATCGGCAAGGACACGGTGGTGCGCGCCTTCGCCGAGAAGTTCGGCCTGACGATCCGGCCGCAGCTGGACATCTTCGCCGAGGAGTTCGCGCCCACCAACGCCGGAATCGCCGAGGTCGTGATCCCCCCCGACAGCAAGCTGATCGGCAAATCGCCCCGCGAGTTGACCTTGCGCAAGATATACGGGCTGAGCCTGCTGGGCATTCATCGCGGCGAGGACACGCTGAGCCATGTCGAATATGGCGAGCACAAGCCCACCGCCATCGGACTGGTCCCGTTCCGGGCCGGCGACATGCTGGTCGCCCATACCCGTTGGGACAACCTCATGCGCATCAAGCGTGATCGGGATTTCGTCGTCGTCACCGCGGATTTCCCGCAGGAGGAGTTGCGCCCGTCGAAGGTGGGCTGGGCGCTGCTGTTCTTCGCCGTCTCCCTTTCCATGATCCTGTTCACCGATGTGCGCCTGTCGCTGTGCCTGTTGACCGGGGCGGTCGGCATGATGTTGACCCGCGTCCTGTCCGTGAACGAGGCCTATCGCGCCGTCGGCTGGAACACCGTCTTCCTGCTGGCGAGCCTGATCCCGTTGGGCCAGGCCGTGCAGAACACCGGCACGGCGGAGTGGATCGCCCAACAAATCCTGCTCGCCCTGCATGGCTGGCCGCTCTGGGCGCTGCAAACCGGCATCGCCATACTCGCGACGGCGTTCTCGCTGGTGATGTCGAATGTCGGCGCGACGGTGCTGCTGGTGCCGCTGGCCGTCTCCATCGCCGTCGCCGCCGGGGGCGATCCGGCGATCTTCGCGCTGACGGTGGCGATCTCGACATCGAACTCCTTCATCATCCCGACCCATCAGGTCAACGCCCTGATCATGGGGCCGGCGGGCTACAAGGTGATCGACTTCGTCAAGACAGGCGGCGTGATGACGCTGCTGTTCCTGATCGTCTCGATGGTCATGCTGAACATCGTCTACTGACGGCGCGACCGGCCTTGCGCCGGGCGCGGCCCGAGCGGAGCGCGCCCTTGCGTCTGTAGTCTTGAGTCAGGGTTTGGAGCGCTTCGGGAATGGGTCCGGTCAGTTTCGAGCGGGCCGCTCAGGGGAACTGACGGCGTTCCTATAGGTTTCATTCCGGCGCCGATGGATTTACGCTCCGCGGCGCTGAAAGAGAAAGCGCCACAGACATGATCGAACCCGGATATCTCGACCTCGGCGGCGGGCGGCGCATCGCCCATGTCAGGACCATGGCGACCCGCCCCGGCGCGCCCGGCGTGGTCTTTCTCGGCGGGTTCCGCTCCGACATGGAGGGGACCAAGGCGCTGGCGCTGGAGGAATGGGCGCGGGCCGAGGGCCGCGCCTTTCTCCGCTTCGACTATCGCGGCCACGGTCTTTCCTCGGGCGCTTTCGAGGAAGGCTGCATCGGCGACTGGGCCGATGACGCGCGCGAGGCGCTGGCGCGGCTGACCGAAGGGCCGCAGATCCTTGTCGGCTCCTCCATGGGCGGCTGGATCGCGCTCCTGCTGGCCCGCGCCGCGCCCGAGCGCGTCGCCGCGCTGGTCGGCGTCGCCGCCGCCCCGGATTTCACCGCCGAGATGGCGGGCGAGATGGACGGGGCCGCGAAGGCGGAGATGGCGCGGACGGGCGTCTGGCTCCGCCCCTCGGACTATGCCGACGATCCCTATCCGATCTCCCGCCGGCTGATCGAGGACGGGCCGGGGAATTTCGTGATGGACAGGCCCTTGCGGCTCGGCTTTCCCGTGCGGCTCCTGCAGGGGACGGCGGATGAGGCGGTGAGCACGGAGACCGCGATGCGGCTGCTCGATCATATTGAGGGGCCGGATACGCGGCTGACCCTGGTCCGGGGCGCCGATCACCGTTTCAGCGACGCGCGCGAGCTGCGGCTGCTGGTCGAGACGGTGGAGGAGGCCGGCCGCGCCGCGCGCCGGAGCGATTCCCCGAATGGTGGGTTCTGACGGGCGTATCGGCTGGAATTTCGCCTTATTTTCGCCCTTTTATTTGTTTCGCGCCCTTGGGACGGGAGGAAAAGCCGGGTTAATCGCCTAAAATTGCGCGTATCGTCGTTTTCGCGGTTTTCTTGGCGAATTTCTTGACTAATAAGTGTGCGCGGCCTCGATAGGGGGGCCGATCGCCGCGCAGGCAAGGCAGGAGACATAATCATGGAAAAGAAATCTGAGGTCGTTGCGGCCGTCGCCGAAGGCGCCGGTCTGACGCAGAGCCAGGCCGCGGCCGCGCTTGAGGCTTTTGCAGACGCGGCGCTGGCCGCTCTCAAGAATGGCGGCGCCGTCGTGGTGCCGGGCCTCGGCAAGCTGACGACCGCGCACAAGGCCGCCCGTCAGGGCCGCAATCCGCGCACCGGCGAGACGATGACCTTCGCTGCGAAGACCAGCGTGAAGTTCAAGGCAGCCAAAGCGGCGACCGACGCGGTCAACTGATCGCCCGCGGCCGGCGACGCCGGCCGCCAGCGGGCGGGTGTAGCTCAATGGTAGAGCAGAAGCCTTCCAAGCTTACGACGTGGGTTCGATTCCCATCACCCGCTCCAGTATCCTGACCCTCTGACGGTCAGCAGCGCTAATCCTTGCGGCCCCGGCGCTTCGGGGGCGCGGGTCTGGCCGTATCCATGGCCTGACGGCCTCTGTCCCGCATCTCTGTCCGCGAAGGCGGAGCCAGACGCCCCGGACTGACGATTCCCTGTTGAATCCGCCCCGGTTATCCCCTATTTCGCCGCGCGAGAACGTCCGGCGCGCAGATCGCGCGTCTCAGGTGGAAGCCAAGGATCAGAATACGATGGCGAAAGCGAAATTCGAGCGGACCAAGCCGCATTGCAACATCGGGACGATCGGCCATGTCGATCACGGGAAGACGACGCTGACGGCTGCGATCACGAAGTCTTTCGGCGAGTTCAAGG
>JBKECG010000051.1:0-5089 GCA_047974395.1 Pikeienuella sp.
TGTCGCCGCGCATGCCGCCAAGGTCTGGGGGCTGACGCCGGAGGTCTCGATCCTGCTTGGCGTCATCACCGCCGCCTTGCTCGGCCTGGTGATCGGCGCGCTGGCGATCCGGCGGCAGGGAATCTATTTCGCGATGGTCACGCTCGCCTTCGCGCAGATGGTCTATTTCTTCGCGCTTCAGGCGAAGTTCACCGGCGGCGAGGACGGCATCCAGTCGGTGCCGCGCAACGATCTCTTCGGGATGATCCCGATGGAGAACAACACCTCGCTCTATTTCTTCATCCTGGCGCTGACCTTCGGCGGCATCTTGTTCCTCTACCGGATCACCCATTCGCCCTTCGGCCAGGTGCTGAAGGCGATCCGCGAGAACGAGCCGCGCGCGGTCTCGCTCGGCTATCGCGTCAACCGTTACAAGCTGATGGTCTTCGTGCTGTCGGCGACATTCGCCGGGCTGGCCGGCGCGGCCAAGAGCCAGGTGTTCCAGCTCGCCTCGCTGACCGATGTCCACTGGTCGATGTCGGGCGAGGTGGTGCTGATGACGCTTCTCGGCGGCATGGGCACGATCTTCGGCCCGGTCATCGGGGCCGGGATCGTCGTCACCATGCAGAACTATCTCGCCCATCTCGGGGCCTGGGTGACGGTGATCCAGGGCGTGATCTTCGTGATCGGCGTGCTGCTCTTCCGCGAGGGCATTATCGGCGTGATTTCCAAATGGTTGAAAAAGCCGCTCTGAATCCGGCCTGACGACTGGCCCCGAAGCCCCGGCGCGCCCCGCGCCGGGGCTTTTTCATGCGCGAGGGGCCATGCCTGTAATTTCCCGTATTTGCCCGAAAACGCGTTTTCAGCTATTATTCGGCTTTATTTCATTTGATAGAATAAGGAATTTCAACCATGCGCAAGGCGCCAAAACTCCTGTTATCCGGGGTCGTTCTCGCCCTGCTCGGCGGCTGCATGCCGGCGGGATACGCCCCGGACCCGCTCTTCTCCCTCCCGCCGGCGAGCGAGGTCCCACCCGAGGACGCCGCGCTCGCCGCCTTTCGCGATTTCGCCCGTACCCATCCCGAAGCGGTCGGCTTGACCGGGGATGTCGAGGCGGCGCTGGCCGAAGTCACGACCGGCCCGCCACCCTTCCGCAACCGGCGCATCGGCGTCCTGCGGCTGGCGCAGACCTATCGCGGCCTGCCGGTGCGCAAGGGTCGGGCCGATATCGTGCTCATCACCCGCGAGGGCGCGGAGGTGCTGCGTCTGCGCGGCGCCCTGCTCGACCAGTCTGCGGACTATTCCGGCCTCACTGACCGCATCTCCGCGACGAAGGCCCGGCGGGCTATGGCGAGACATTGGGCCGAGACGGTGGGCGGGCGCGGTTTCCGGGTCGGGCCGGCGCGCCTTGCGGCGCTGCCCGAACTGCGAAGGATCGCCTATGTCGGCGAGATCACCACGCCCTTCGCCTCGTCGAGTCGCGTGATCGAGGGGACCGTGCTGATCGACGCCGCGACGGGCGACCCGATCGCGATCGAGGATCGTCCGGTGGAGGCGCGGGCGCTGGTCGCGCAGATCGACGACGATCCGCGGAACATGAATCTCGTCTTCCGCGACGGGCTGCCGACCGAGACGCTCGGCAATGTTATCGACTTCTCGGACCCGCCGGGAATCGACTGCAACCCGATCGGCTGGCGCCCGGCGCGCCTTGGCGATGCGACGCGGCAGGCGGTCGTTTCCTTCGAGGGAACCGACGGCTCGGCCGTCGCCCATTTCGAGGGCGTGGCCTGCGTCTCCGGCGGGGGCGTGGCGGATTTCGCCGGCGGCGCGCCGGGCCCTGCAACGCGCCTCAACGACCAGCTTCTGGCGCAGGACGAGTTCGCCAAGACCCGCCTCGCGATCGCGCTGATCGACCCGCTGATGGGCGAGATGTTCAGCCACGGGTCCGAACATCCCTATAGCTGGGACCATCACCCGAGCACGCCCGACATCGCGCATCGCGCGCCGCTGCTCAATGTCGTGAACGCCAGCGCGGCCTGGTTCAACGACCAGCCCGGCATCTTCAGGTTCGTCAAGCTGTCGGAAGCCGACGCCGACGCGCTCGACCTGCCGGCGCCGCATCCGCTGGTCTTCCATTGCCGCGACGGGAGCAACGCGCAGGTCGCCTGCGACGATCCTGCGGCGGACGGGCCGGCCTTTCAGTACATGTCGCTGCTCGGGGCGCGGGCCGCGCCGCCCTTTCACACCCGGACGCTCTTTCACGAGATCGGGCATTATTACGACAATTTCAACGATTACGGCGTCAGCGGCGACAATGCGGAGATCGTCGCCCAGCTCTTCGCGCTCTATCTTCACCGCCGGATCTATGATCTCGATTACCGGATCACCGGGAACGCGGATGTCGAATGCAGTCTCTCCGCGCTCGTCTCCCATTCCGCCGGGGTGGTGGTCGATCCAACCTGCGTCGCGGACCTGAACCAGATATCGGGCGAGATAGATTTCGACGGGCCCTATACCGTGCGCTCCTTCACGCAGGCCTGGTGGTCGCTGCTCTTCGGCGTCAGTTGCACGCTGTCGGGCGGCGCGCTGATCTGCGATCAACCGGGCGCGTTGGCGGCGGACTATCCCGACCGCTGGATGGAGGCGCTGCTCTTCGCGCTGCAAACCGGCAACGATCTTGAGCCCGTGGAGCTATGGGATGCGATGGCGCTCTTCATCGACGCCAATTATCCGCAGGAGAACGCCCGCCTCGCGACGGTCCGCGCGCTTCACGGGCTGGACTGAGCCCGCGCCCTGTCGCATGACTTGCATGCGGGCGATGTCCTGTTGATCGGGAAACAAGCCGGCGAGCCGGATCTGTGAACGGAGAGACGGGGTGCGAAAGGCGGATCGGACGGCGCGGCGGTGACGAGGGTCCTGATAACGGGCGGCGGCGGCTTCATCGGCCGCAGGCTTCTTCGCGCGCTGGCGAGATCCGGCGCGCTGACCGATGGCGCAGGCAGGCGGCGCGATATCTCGGAGATCGTCGTGACCGATCTTGCCCCGCCGCCGGTCGCGGACGATCCCGGCCTCGCGGTCTCCTTCCGCCGCGGCGATCTTGCTGATGGCGCTTTCGTGGACGCGCTGGCGGCGGAGGGATTCGACAGCATCTTCCATCTCGCCTCCCTCCTCACGCTTCATGCCGAGCAGGATCCGGCCCGCGCCTTCGCGGTGAATGTGGAGGGGCTGCGCCGTCTGATCGACGGCGCGGGCGGGCGGGCGAAACTGGTTTTCACCTCCTCCATCGCCATTTTCGGCGGCGCCCTGCCGGCGGAGGTCGGCGATGATCTGAACCCCACGCCGACAACGACCTATGGCGCGCACAAGGCGATCAACGAATTGCTGATCGCCGACGCCAGCCGCCATGGCCGGATCGACGGGCGGAGCCTGCGCCTGCCCATCGTGCTGATCCGCCCCGGCGCGCCGCAGCCGGCGATCTCCGACCGGGTGGCGGCGATCGCGCGGGGGCCGATGGAGGGGGAGGATGCGATCTGCCCGTTCGGGCCGGAGACGCCGCTGCCCGTCGCTTCGGCCGGCAATGTCGTCGCCGCGCTGATCCGGCTCCATGACGCGCCGGCGGAGGATCTGCCGCCGAAGCGGGCCTTCAACCTGCCGGGGCTGACCGTGACGCCGCGGGAGATGGTCGCTTCGGCCGGCCGCATGGGCGGGACCGGCCGCGTCAGCTTCGCGCCGGAGCCGGAGATCGAACGCATCACCGCCGGCTGGCCCACCCGGTTCGCCTCGGCGGCGGCGGGGCGGCTCGGCATCCGCGCCGACAGGGATTTCGAGGCGGTCATCGCCGATTATCTGGAGCATCGGGGCGTCTGACATGGCCGATATCTGCATCATCGGCGCCGGCTCCTCGGGCGTCACCGTCGCCAAATCGCTGAAGGAAAAGGGCCTCGGCTTCGACATGTTCGAGAAGGGGAGCGATATCGGCGGCATGTGGCGCTATGAGAATGATAACGGGCTCAGCTCCTGCTACGCCTCGCTGCATATCGACACCTCGCGACCCAATCTCGGCTATTCCGATTTCCCGATCGACCCGGCGCTGCCGGATTTTCTGAGCCACGCCCAGTTCCTGAAACATCTGGAGGCCTATGCCGACGCCAACGGCCTTCGCCCGCTGGTCAGCTTCAACACCGGGGTCGAACGGGTGGAGCCGGAGGGCGCGCGCTGGCGGGTGACGCTTTCGACCGGCGAGCGCCGCGATTACGCCCATGTGATCGTCGCCAACGGCCATCTCTCGGATCCGCGCATGCCGGAATTCCCCGGCGCCTTCGACGGAGAGGAGATCCACTCGCATCATTACCGCACCGCCGATCCCTATCAGGGCAAGCGGGTGCTGGTGGTCGGCCTCGGCAATTCGGCGGTGGATATCGCCGTCGATCTGGCGCGGCGGGCGGCGCATGTCGCCATCTCCACCCGCCGCAGCGCCTGGCTGATGCCGAAATACCTGATGGGCGTTCCGGTGGACCAGTGGCTGGGCTTTCTCAAGAACCGGCTGAAGCTCTCGACCAGAAGCGCGCGCTGGTTGATGTCATATCTGGTCCGGCTTGGCCTTGGCGACCAGCGCCGCTTCGGCCTGCCGCGCCCGAAGCACCCGATGTGGCGCGAACACGCGACGCTGAGCCAGGAGCTGCTGCCCTGTATCGGCCATGGCTATATCGGCGTGAAGCCGGATGTCGCGGCGCTGAAGGGCGGTCGCGTCGCCTTCGCCGACGGGTCGGAGGAGGAGATCGACGCGATCATCTACGCCACCGGCTACAGGGCCACATTCCCCTTCCTGCCGCTGGAGGTCTTCGACCCCGCGCGCGAGGCCGGCGCGCTCTATCGCCGGATGATCCCGCCTGCGCTGCCGGGGCTGATCTTCGCCGGGCTGGTGCAGCCGATCGGCCCGACCATTCCGCTGGTGGAGATTCAGGGCAAGTGGATCGCCGGCATGCTTTCGGGCGCGATCCGCCTGCCCGAGGCGCCAGTCCAGCGGCGAGAGATTGCCGCGCATCGGGAGCGCCAGCGCAGGACCTATCTCGACAGCGCCCGCTATGTGCTGGAGGTTGATTTCGGTCTC
>JBKECG010000059.1:0-3025 GCA_047974395.1 Pikeienuella sp.
TCGGAAAGCTCGGCCGCGCCGAAGATCCGCCGCCCGGCGGCCAGCGCCATCTCGACGAAACCGGCGGCGGGGAAGACCACCGCGCCGTCGATCCGGTGATCCTCCAGCCAGGGCTGAAGCCCGGCGTCGATGACGTTGCTCCAGACCCCCTCGCCGGATTTCAGCCGCCAGCCCAGCAGCGGATGCGCGCCGGCGGCGGCGAAGACGTCCACCGCCTCCGGCCCCGGCTCCATCCGGTAGCTCTGCATCCGCCAGGCGTAGCCCGGCAGCCCGCCGCGATAAGGGACCGGCGCGCCGAAAAAGCGCGCGTCGTCCAGCTTCGCGCCATGGGCCAGCGCCCGCGCGGCGATGGCGCGCGCGGTCGGCGGCACGCGGGGGTTCTGCTCCAGCGTGGTCACGACCGAGGCGCCCCAGCCGAGCGCCTCCAGCGTGTCGGAGACATAGGATTGCAGCACCGGGCGCGGCGCGATCTCGACGAAAACGCCGCAGCCGAGTTTGGCCAGCGCGCCAACCGCCTCGCGGAAGCGGACCGGCTGGCGGGCGTTGCGCCACCAGTATTCGGTGTCGAGCGCGACGCCCGGCGCCTCCCGCCCGCTGGTGGAGGAGACATAGACGGCCTCCCCTTCCTGCGGTTCGATATCGGAAAGATCGGCGATCAGCTTGGCGCGGATCGGGTCGATCGCCGGGCTGTGATAGGGATAGTCGATATCCAGCAGCTTGGCCGCGATCCGCTTCTTGCGCGCGAAACGGGCAAAGCCCTTCAGCGAATCAACCGGCCCGGCGATGGTCGAGGAGCGGGGCGAATTGTCGCCCGCCACGGTGATCGCGGGATCGCCGAATTCGGTCAGCGCCGCCTCCACCGCCTCTTCGCCGGCCAAGACGGCGGCCATGCCGCCCGTCCCCTTCATGAATTCGAGCGCGGTGGATCGGGTGCGGATCAGATGCACCGCATCCGGCAGGCTCAGCACCCCCGCCGCCCAGGCCGCCGCGACCTCGCCGACCGAGTGGCCGGCCACGGCGTCGGGCCTCAGCCCCTCGGCCTCCAGCATCTTCACCACGCCGACCTGAAGCGCGAAGAGGATCGGCTGGGCGATGCGGCTCTCGGCCAGAAGATCGCCCAGATCCTCGGAGGCCAGCAGCGCGGCGAGGTCGATATCGGATTTCGCCGCGAAAAGGGTCGAAACCTCGTCGAAAGCGGCGCGGAAGGCCGCGTTCTCCTCATAGAGGTCGAGCCCCATGCCGGCCCATTGCGAACCGTTGCCGCCGAAGACGAAGGCGGTCTTCTCGCCGCGCCCGACCCGCTGGCCGGAGACGCAGGTCTCGCCGCCCTCCTCATGCGCCTTCAGCGCCTCGACGATCCCGGCGGCGTCATCGCCGAGCGCGACCAGACGATGCGCGGCGCGCTGGCGGCGCCAGGCGGCGGCGTTGACCAGGCGGTCGGCCTCGGCCGGCTCCACGCCTTCGAGACGCTCGCGCCAGCGGACGACCATGTCGCCCAGGCTCTCGCGGCTGGCGGCGCTGATGGCGAGGGCGCGGGCCGGCGGCGCCGGCTGCGTGGAGGCGTTCTCGCCCGCCTCGGGCTGACGGATCAGCACATGGGCGTTGGCCCCGCCGAAGCCGAAGGAGTTGACACCGGCCAGCCAGGGCCGGTCCCGCTCCGCCAGCGCGAGAGGTTCGCCCGCGACCTCCAGATTGAGATCGTCGAAGGCGATGTTCGGGTTCAACTCGTTGAGATGAAGGGAAGCGGGGTAGACGCCCTTCTCCAGCGACATCTGCGCCTTCAGCAGCCCGACCAGCCCGGAGGCCGGCTCAAGATGGCCGAAATTGGTCTTCGCCGAGCCGATGGCCAGCGGCGTCGCCCGGCGCCGGCCGAAGACGTCGCCGATCGCGTTCGCCTCCATCGGGTCGCCGACCGGGGTGCCGGTGCCATGGCATTCGAGAAAGGCGAGATCGTCCGGGTCGAACTGCAATTCGCGCCGGATCTGGCGAAGGAGATCCGCCTGCCGCTCGGAGGAGGGCATGGCCATGCCGACGGTGCGCCCGTCGGAATTGACCCCCGCGCCGACGATGACGCCGCGCACCGGATCGCCGGAGGCCGCCGCCACATCCATCCGGCGCAGCACGAAGACCACCGCGCCTTCGGAGCGAACATAGCCGTCGGCCGAGGAATCGAACGCCTTGCAGAGCCCGACCGGCGACAGCATCGTCGCGCGCGAGAAGCCGATGAAGGAAAAGGGCGACAGGAGCGCGTTGACGCCGCCGACGATGGCGGTGTCGATCTCGCCGGCCTTCAGCGCCTGCACCGCCTGATGCATGGCGTAGAAGGAGGACGAACAGGCCGTGTCCACCGTGTAGCTCGGCCCCTTGAGGTCGAGGAGATAGGAGATCCGGTTGGAGATGATCGAGAGCGTGTTCCCGGTCATGAACTGCGCGTCCACCGCGGCCGGATCGCCGACGAAGGTGAAGGAATGGTCGGAGGCCGACGCCCCGACATAGACGCCGGTGCGCCCTTTCGACAGGGTTTCGGGCGTCAGCCCGGCATGTTCGATCGCTTCCCAGACCGTGGTCAGCAGCATGCGCTGCTGCGGGTCCATCTGCACCGCCTCGCGCGGGGAGACGCCGAAGAAGCCGGGATCGAAATCCCAGATATCCTCCACCTGCCCGGCCGCGAAAGTATATGAACGGCCAAGCATATTCTTGTCGGGATGGAAATAACGCGCCTTCGACCAGCGGTCGTCGGCCACCTCTGTGATGACGCAGCGACGTTGATCCAGCACATCCCAGAATTGCGCTGGCGAATTCACCTGAGGCAACCGGCAGGCATAGCCGGAAATCGCGACGTCAAACGCCGACTTGCTAGCTTGCGCGTTCATTTTTGCGTCCTACCCCCTCAACGCGACCGAAACAACAGCTACGGCGGGGCTTTCGCCAATCAATATTGACTGCACGGTGAAATCAAATGTCATGACCTGCTGCGTCGACCCGCCATTTTTTCGGTGAACGAAATCGGCGTTTTTACTCCAAC
>JBKECG010000092.1:0-10645 GCA_047974395.1 Pikeienuella sp.
AGCAGTCCGGGATCGGGGGGCGGGGCCTCCCCCCGCAGGCGGATCGCCGCCTCCACATCGCCCTGTTCGACCGGGCGCCCGGCCTCCAGCCGCTGATAGAGCGCGTTGAGCGCGGCTTCCGCCCCCTCGACGCCATCTTCGGGCCCGTGCAGCGCCAGCTGATTGCCGCGCCGGGCGATGACGATGTCGAACCCCGCCTCAAGCGCCGCAAGGTTGCGGTCGAAACCGCCGCAGAGGTCGATCAGGAGCCGATTGTCGGAAAACTCGATCAGCCGTTCGGCCGCCGCAGCCTCCGTCTTCGTCGTCGGGTCGAAATTCGCGCTCGCCAAGGCTTCTCCCGCGCATGCGTGGATGTTGTCCGATGGTGGCCGAGCCGCCGCCCCGCCGCAAGCGGTTTTGATACCATATTTTGTGTTATTTCCATGACGGGAGCGCGTCGGCGCCGCGTCCGGGCATGGACGCAGGGGCGGGCCGCCGATAAGAACCGGATCGCGAGAGGCCGGAGCGATGGGAGCGCGCGCTGATGTCGGGATCAGGAGAACCAAGGCCGATACGCGCCCGTCCCGGCGGTCCGCTGAGGGGCGAGGCGCCGGTTCCCGGCGACAAGTCCGTCTCTCACCGGGCGCTGATCCTCGGCGCGCTCGCGATCGGCGAAACCCGGATCGAAGGGCTGCTCGAAGGGCAGGATGTGCTCGACACCGCGCAGGCGATGCGGGCCTTCGGCGCGGGGGTCGAGCGGCTCGGCCCCGGCTCCTGGCGGGTGCATGGCGTCGGCGTCGGCGGGTTCAGGGAGCCGGAGGACGTGATCGACTGCGGCAATTCCGGCACCGGCGTCAGGCTGATCATGGGGGCGATGGCGGCGACGCCGATCGCGGCCACCTTCACCGGCGACGCCTCGCTCCGCTCGCGGCCGATGGGGCGGGTGACGGATCCGCTGGCGCTTTTCGGCGCGGCGGCGCATGGGCGCGCCGGCGGGCGGCTGCCGCTGACGCTGATCGGCGCGGCCGATCCCGGCCCGGTCGAATACCGGACGCCGGTCGCCTCGGCGCAGGTGAAATCGGCGGTGCTGCTCGCCGGGCTGAACGCGCCGGGCGTCACTACGGTGATCGAGGCGGAGGCGACCCGCGACCATACCGAACGCATGCTCCGCGGCTTCGGCGCCTATGTGGAGACGGAGACGGACGGGCCGCGCCGGATCATCCGCCTGACCGGGCAGCCGGAACTGCGCGCGCAGGTGATCGCCGCGCCGCGCGACCCGTCCTCGGCCGCTTTCCCGGCGGCGGCGGCGCTGATCGTCGAGGGTTCGGACGTGCGGGTCCCCGGCATCGGGCTGAACCCGACCCGGGCCGGGCTTTTCGCGACACTGCGCGAGATGGGCGCCGATCTCACCTATGAGAACGAACGCGAGGAGGGCGGCGAACCGGTCGCGGATCTCCGCGCCCGGTTCTCCGGCGCGATGAAGGGGGTGGAGACGCCGCCCGAACGCGCCGCCAGCATGATCGACGAATTCCCGGTCCTTTCCGTCATCGCCGCTTTCGCCGAGGGAAAAACGGTGATGCGCGGGGTGAAGGAGTTGCGGGTGAAGGAATCGGACCGCATCGACGCCATGGCTCGCGGGCTGGAGGCGATGGGGGTCAAGGTCGAGGAGACGGAGGACAGCCTGACCGTCCATGGCATGGGGCCGGGCGGGGTTCGGGGCGGGGGCGTCGCGGCGGCGCGGCTCGACCACCGCATCGCCATGTCCTTCCTCTGCCTCGGCCTGGCGGCGAGGGAGGGCGCGTCGGTTGACGACGCCTCGCCGGTGGATACCTCCTTCCCGGGCTTTGTCGAACTGATCGCCGGGCTCGGCGGCGCGTTCGACATGGGGCCGGCGTGAGATTCACCGTCGCCATCGACGGCCCCGCCGCCTCCGGCAAGGGCACCATCGCGCGGGCGCTGGCGGCGCGGTTCGGTTTTGTCCATCTCGACACCGGGCTCTTGTACCGGGCGACCGGGGTGAAGGCGGCGGAGACGGGGATCGACCCCGTCGCCGCCGCGGCCTCGCTGGGCGAGGCGGATCTGGCCCGGACCGATCTCAGGGGCGCGAAGGCGGCGGAGGCCGCCTCGCGCGTCGCCGCGATTTCCGAGGTGCGCGCGGCGCTTCTGGCCTTTCAGCGCGCCTTCGCCGCGCGCGAGGGCGGCGCGGTGCTGGACGGGCGCGATATCGGCACGGTGATCTGCCCTGACGCCGAGGTGAAGCTCTTCGTCGTCGCCGACCCGGCCGAGCGCGCCCGCCGCCGCCATGCCGAGCTTTCGGCGAAGGGCGATCCGCGCAGCCTGGCCGAGGTGGCCGAGGATCTGCGCATCCGCGACGCCCGCGACGCCGGGCGCGCCGACGCGCCGCTCCGGCCTGCGACGGACGCGCGCTTGCTCGACACGACGGAAATGTCTATAGACGCGGCCGTCGCCATGGCGGCGCGCTGGATCAACGAGCAACTTGCGAAGGCCTGAGGATCACCCGGGCCTTTCTTTCGTTTTTTCATCCCGCCCCGTGGTCAGCGAACCCAGACCGCCGGAGACAACCGGCCGGCCAGAGAAACGGATTGGAGAACTTGCGCATGGCGAAAGCCACGATGGAGGAATTCGAAGCCCTCCTTCAAGAAAGCTTCGAGCTGGAGACCCCCGAAGAGGGTTCGGTCGTCCGCGGCATGGTCCTCGCCATCGAGGCGGGCCAGGCCATCATCGACATCGGCTACAAGATGGAAGGCCGTGTCGAGCTCAAGGAATTCGCGAAGCCCGGCCATGACGCCGAGATCGGCGTCGGCGACACCGTCGAAGTGTTTCTCGATCGCGTCGAGAACGCCAAGGGCGAGGCCGTTCTTTCGCGCGACAAGGCGCGCCGCGAGGAGGCCTGGGATCGCCTGGAGAAGGCGAACGACAAGGGCGACCGCGTCGAGGGCGCCATTTTCGGCCGCGTCAAGGGCGGCTTCACCGTCGATCTCGGCGGCGCCGTGGCCTTCCTGCCCGGCTCTCAGGTCGATGTGCGCCCGGTGCGCGACGTGGGCCCGCTGATGGGCCAGCCGCAGCCGTTCCAGATCCTGAAGATGGATCGCCGCCGCGGCAATATCGTCGTCTCCCGCCGCGCCGTGCTCGAAGAGAGCCGCGCCGAGCAGCGGGCCGAGATCGTCGGCAAGCTGAAAGAGGGCGACATCATCGACGGCGTGGTCAAGAACGTCACCGATTACGGCGCCTTCGTCGATCTTGGCGGCGTCGACGGCCTGCTGCATGTCACCGACATGGCGTGGCGGCGCGTCAACCACCCCTCCGAGATCGTCAATATTGGCGAGACCGTGAAGGTGCAGGTGGTCAAGGTCAACAACGAGACCCAGCGCATCAGCCTCGGCATGAAGCAGCTGATGTCGGATCCCTGGGACGGGGTCGAGGCGAAATATCCGCTCGATTCCAAATGGACCGGCCGCGTCACCAACATCACCGACTACGGCGCCTTCGTGGAGCTGGAGCCGGGGGTCGAGGGGCTGGTGCATGTCTCCGAGATGTCCTGGACCAAGAAGAACGTCCATCCGGGCAAGATCGTCTCCACCTCGCAGGAGGTTGAGGTCGTGGTGCTGGATGTCGATCCCTCCAAGCGCCGCGTCAGCCTTGGCCTGAAGCAGACCCAGGGCAACCCGTGGGAGCTGTTCGCCGAAAACTTCCCGGCCGGCACCCCGGTCGAGGGCGAGGTGAAGAACATCACCGAATTCGGTCTCTTCATCGGTCTCGAAGGCGATATCGACGGCATGGTCCATCTCTCCGATCTCGACTGGAACCGGTCGGGCGAAGAGGCGATGGCCGATTACAAGAAGGGCGACATGGTCAAGGCCGTGGTGCTCGATGTCGATGTCGAGAAGGAGCGTATCTCGCTCGGCGTGAAGCAGCTCGACGGCGATCCCTTCGTGGATGCGACCCAGGGCGTGAAGCGCGGCTCGGTCGTCACCGTCGAGGTCACCAAGATCGAGGATGGCGGCATCGAGGTCGAGCATGACGGGATGAAGTCCTTCATCCGCCGCTCGGATCTCTCCCGCGATCGCGCCGACCAGCGCCCCGACCGTTTCGCGGTCGGCGACAAGGTGGACGCCCGCATCACCAGCATCGACCGCGCCTCGCGCCGTCTGGGCCTTTCGATCAAGGCGCTGCAGATCGCCGAGGAGCGCGAGGCGGTGGAGCAGTTCGGCTCCTCCGATTCGGGCGCCTCGCTCGGCGACATTCTCGGCGCCGCGCTGAAGGAGAAGAGCGGCGAGTAAGCCCGCCCTCTTTCCTGCGAAAACAGGCGGCGGCCCTTCGGGGCCGCCGTTTTCCTTTCACGCCTCCTCGCGCCAGCCCGGCCGGGTCATGCCGATGAAGAGATCCTCATCGCGCCGGCCGATCTCGGGCGGGGTGTTCCTGAGCACGAGATCGCGGAGCGATCCGGTTTCTGCGATTATCTTCATCCCCTCGGCCGTGAAGGTCCGCTCATTGAACACATGTTCCGAAAGCAGCGGATTGGTCAGCGCCTGCGAGAAGGCGTCGAGCGCCACCATCTTGCGAATCAGCGGCGGCAGCGGCGAATTGGGCGAACGGTCCTCGGCGAAGAGGCCGATGAAATACTCTATGTCGCGCGGGCGCCTGTAGGCGCGCTTCAGCAATTCCACGACCTTCGGGTCGGAGGAGATTTCCTCGAACCGTTTCGGCGCCGGCATCGACATGTAGCGCCGATAGGCTGAATAGCCGGCCAGCGCCGTCGCCCGGCCCTGCTCGATCGAGGCGCGCTCGACATGGAGAAGCGCCTCCGTGGTGTTGAAGGGCCCAAGCTCCCCCGCCGGCTGCGCGCTGAGACCGGCGAAGCCGCGCCGCAGCCCGCCCTGGAGCAGGGGGCGGTTGTTCATGAAAGTGGAGCGGACCGGAACCGCCGCCCCGTTCCAGATGATCTCGTCCGGGATGAGCGCGTGCCAGCGATAGAGCAGGCTGAATTCGGTGGTGATCCAGTTGGTCCGGTTCCAGGACGCTTTCCAGGCGACGCGCGGATCGGCCCTGAGGCGAAAGGGCAGGGGCGAGATGTGGTTGATATAGTCCTCGATCACGATCTTGATGAAGAGGACGATGACGCAGTTGCGGGCGGTCTCGAAGACGCGCTCGTCATCCCAATGCGGGTTCGCGCTCTCCAGCAGCCCGGCGATGCGGTTATGCTCGCGCAGGAAGAGCGTGTTCATCATCGCGACCTGCGGGCCGGAATTGGCCCGGTCGCCGCCAAAGGCGAAGAGGGACCGGGTCAGCTCCGGCCGGCCCTTTTTCAGATCGGCCAGCCCCAGCGGCTCGTCGAGAATGCGGAATTCCTCCGCGATCTCTTCGCCGTCGAACAGGAAAGGGGCGTATTCCTCGCCGTCGATGATCTGGGATTTCAGCCGCCCGCGCCGGCCCCGCCCCTCATCGCGCAGCCGCAGCGCCAGTGTCTGTTCATATGTGCGGCCATAGAGAGGGCAGAGGTCGATATCGTGATTGGAGGTGTTGCGCTTCAGCCTGTCGGCGTCGTCCAGCCCGGCGTGGATCCTGCCATGGATCTCCGGGCTTTCGGTGCGGATGAAGCCGTCGGTCAGATATTGGGCGAAGGCGGGGAAGAGGCAGGTCGATTTCGGGCAGAGCCGTCGCCCGCCCTCGGGCCGGCGGAAAAGCGCCAGCAGCGTCTCGATATCAGGATAATCCACCCGCCTGTCGGCCGGCAGATGCCGTGCGCTCCAGCTC
The DNA here is from genome assembly GCA_047974395.1 of Pikeienuella sp. Lineage (GTDB taxonomy): Bacteria > Pseudomonadota > Alphaproteobacteria > Rhodobacterales > Rhodobacteraceae > Pikeienuella. The sequence continues at coordinate 5,755 of JBKECG010000092.1, forward strand.
CGGTCGGTCAGCGCGCGCCATGACGTGTAGTCATGGGCGGTGCTGAACGGATGCGGGCGCCGGCGCGCGGCGGCGATGATGGCGCCTATGGCGATGCGATTGACGATCCTGGCTAGCCACTCGTGGCGATCCGCGAAGCGGAGCGCCCGGCGGGCGAGGGAAGACAGCATGAATGATCTCCGTGATGCGAAAGAATGGTTGCTCCAAAAACAGACGGGGGCGAGTCGCCGCCGAAAAATCCGGCATCTTCATGTGAAAGGCGGGAAATCTCGCCCCGTGTCATGGCTCCATATGTTGACCGATCGTGCTCGCCTGTGCGAAACTGATCAATTAAGGGAGAGTTTCCGGGCGGAGCCATGCATGATCAAGTCCGAATTGATCCAGAAAATCGCGGATGAGAATCCGCATCTCTTTCAACGCGACGTCGAACGTATCGTCTCATCGGTGTTCGATGAGATCACCGATGCGCTGGTGCGCGGCGACAGGGTCGAGTTGCGCGGTTTCGGCGCCTTTTCCGTAAAGCACCGGGACGCCAGGATGGGCCGCAATCCCCGCACCGGAGAGGCGGTCAGCGTGCCCGAGAAGCGCGCGCCGTTCTTCAAGACCGGCAAGGATTTGCGGGACCGTATGAATAGCTGACCGGGACTGATCCGGGGGAGAAGATCTTGCGCACCCTGAAATTCGCGATCGCGGCGATCGTCGCTGTGGTGATCGGCGTTCTCGCCGTGGCCAACAGCGCGGATGTGTCGGTCCGGCTCTGGCCCGATCTCTCCGAATATGGCGTGGATCTCGCGCCTTCGGTGACGATCCCGCTTTTCGTCTTCGGGCTGCTTTGCGGGCTTGTCGGCTTTCTTCTGGGCGCGGCGCGCGAATGGATGCGGGAGGGGCGACTTCGCTCCCATGGCCGGCGCGCGCGGCGCGAAGCCGAGACCCTGCGGGCGAAAGTGGATGAACTGGCCGGCGATGACGGGGATCTGCCGGCGCTGCCTTCGCGCTGACCGCTCCCCATGATCGTCAAGATTTGCGGCCTGAAGACGCCGGGCGCGATGCGCGCCGCGGCCGGGGCCGGGGCCGGTTACGCCGGGTTCAATTTCTTTCCGAAATCGCCGCGCTATCTGGCGCCGGCGGCGGCGCGCGCCCTCGCGGCCGAGGCGCCGGCGGGGATGGTGAAGGTCGCGCTGCTGGTCGATCCGGATGACGATCTGGTCGATGAGATCGCGGCCCTGCCGATCGACATGATCCAGCTTCACGGCGGGGAGCCGCCGGCCCGCGTCGCGGCGGTGCGGGCCCGCGCCGGCCTGCCGGTGATGAAGGCGGTCGGCGTCGCCGTGGCGGCGGATCTGAAAGAGATCGACGCGCATGAAACCGTCGCCGACCAGCTTCTGGTGGATGCGCGCCCGGCGCCGGGCGCGGCGCTTCCCGGCGGTAATGGCGCGCCCTTCGACTGGCGGCTGCTGGCGGGGCGCAGCTGGGCGCGCCCCTGGCTGCTGGCCGGGGGGCTGACCGCCGCCAATGTCGCGGAGGCGATTCGCCTGACCGGGGCGCGGCAGGTGGATGTCTCCTCCGGCGTCGAATCGGCGCCGGGGGTGAAGGACGAGGCGAAGATCCGCGCCTTCATCCGCGCCGCGAACGGGTGAGCCCCGGCCGCGCTCGACACGCCGCCCCGGCTGGGGCAGCCTCTCGCTGCGGGATCACGGAGGGAAGCGATGCGCAATCTGGACAAGGTGCTGGCGAAAGCCGTGGAGGAGGGCCGGACCCCCGGCCTTGTCGTCGGGGTCGCGCGCGCCGGCGAGGTCGTCTACGAGGGCGCCGCGGGTCTGCGCGCGCTCGGCGGCGCCGCGCCGATGACCACGGACACGGTGTTCCGCGCCTTCTCCATGACCAAGGCGGTCTGCGCCGTCGCCGCCGCCCGCGCGATCGAGGACGGGTTGCTGACGCTGGACACCCCGGTCGAGGAGGTCCTGCCCGAATGGCGTGAGGTGAGGGTGCTCGACGGGTTCGACTCCGCCGGCGCGCCGGTCCTGCGCGCGCCGCGCGTGAAGGCGACGCTGCGCCATCTCGCCACCCATACTTCGGGTCTGGTTTACGAATTCTGGAACGCCAACCAGGCGAAATACATGGAGGCGACCGGCGCCCCGACCATCCTTTCCGGTCTGAAAGCGTCGCTTCTCTCCTATCCGCTCGCCTTCGATCCGGGCGAGCGGTGGGATTATGGCGTCGGCGTGGACTGGCTCGGCCGGATGCTGGAGGAGGCCTCCGGCGAGCGGATCGACGCCTATTGCCGCCAGCGCATTCTCGACCCGCTCGGCCTCGCCGATACCGGTTTCGAGGTCGAAGCCGACATGGCGGACCGGCTCTGTCAGGCGCATATGCATGCGAAAAGCGGCTGGCGCGCGCACAGGATCGCGCCGCCGGCCGATCCCGACTTCTACGGCATGGGCCATGCGCTCTACACCACGGGGCCGGATTACCTCCGCTTCCTGCGCATGCTGCTCGCGGGCGGCGCGCTCGACGGGGCGCGGGTGCTGCAGCCCGAAAGCGTCGCGCGGTTCCGCGCCAACCAGATCGGCGGGTTGACCGCCGGCAGGCTGGCCACGGTCGCGCCGCCGCTATCCGCCGATGTCGATTTCTTCCCCGAGCAGGAAAACAGGTTCTCGCTCGGCTGCATGATGAACACCGCCGATATCGAGGGCAAGCGCCGCGCCGGCAGCCAGTCCTGGGCCGGGGTTCTCAACACGCATTACTGGTTCGATCCGCAATCGGATATCGCCTGCGTGATCATGATGCAGCACCTGCCTTTCGTCGATGAGGGCTGCCTCGCCGTCTATGACGCGGTGGAGCGGGCGGTCTACGCCGCGGCGGGGTGAAGCCTCTATCGACGCGCCGGGCCAAGGGCGTTAAAGAGCGCCATTCCTGAGGATGAAAGGCGTGGCGCGCGCAATGGCTTCTGAAATGCTGAACTCCTATCGCACCGGCCCGGACGAGCGCGGCCGCTTCGGCGATTTCGGCGGGCGTTTCGTTTCCGAGACGCTGATGCCGTTGATTCTCGATCTGGAGCGGGAATATGCGCGCGCGAAATCCGATCCGGCCTTCAGCGCGGAGATGGACGACCTCTGGAAACATTATGTCGGCCGGCCGAGCCCGCTCTATTTCGCGCCGCGCCTCACGGAACGGCTCGGCGGCGCTAAGATCTATCTGAAGCGCGACGAGCTGAACCATACCGGCGCGCACAAGATCAACAATGTGCTCGGCCAGATCCTGCTCGCCCGGCGCATGGGCAAGACCCGCATCATCGCCGAGACCGGCGCCGGCCAGCATGGCGTCGCCACCGCCACGGTCTGCGCCCGGTTCGGGCTGAAATGCGTGGTCTTCATGGGCGCGACCGATGTCGCCCGGCAAAAACCCAATGTCTTCCGCATGCGGCTTCTCGGCGCCGAGGTCGTGCCGGTGACCGCCGGGCGCGCCACGCTGAAGGACGCGATGAACGAGGCGCTGCGCGACTGGGTGACCAATGTGCGCGACACGTTCTACTGCATCGGCACCGTGGCCGGCCCGCATCCCTATCCGGCCATGGTCCGCGATTTCCAGTCGATCATCGGCGAGGAGACGAAGGCGCAGATGCGGGATGCCGAAGGCCGCCTCCCCGACAGTCTCGTCGCCTGCATCGGCGGCGGATCGAACGCGATGGGGCTGTTTCACCCGTTCCTCGACGACAAATCCGTGCGCATCATCGGGGTCGAGGCCGGCGGCCATGGCGTCGATGAGCGGATGGAGCATGCCGCGAGCCTGACCGGCGGCCGGCCGGGCGTGCTGCATGGCAACCGCACCTATCTCCTGCAGGACGCCGACGGGCAGATCATCGAAGGCCATTCGATCTCGGCCGGGCTGGATTATCCCGGCATCGGCCCCGAACACGCCTGGCTGCATGACATGGGCCGGGTCGAATATGTCTCGGTGACGGATCAGGAGGCGCTGTCCGCCTTCCGCCTCTCCTGCGAGACCGAGGGCATCATTCCCGCGCTGGAGCCATGCCACGCGCTGGCCCATGTCGCGAAACTCGCGCCGACCCTGCCCAAGGATCATCTTCTGGTGATGAATATGTGCGGGCGCGGCGACAAGGATATTTTCACTGTGGCCGAGGCGCTCGGCTACGACATCTAGAAAGGGCCTCTCATGGCTTTCGAAATTGGGGATCTGGTGGTCCTCGTCTCCGGCTCCATGCGCATGGCGGTCGAGAGCGCCGAGGGCGACCGCGTTTCGGTCGTCTGGTGCAATGAGGGCGTGATCGGGCGCGATGCGTTCGACGTGAAGCTGCTGAAGAAATGGGAGATCCGCGAGGATGGCGGCCCGCGCGGCGACCGGTCCGGGGGCGGCAGGCCCCATCGCGGCGATCGCGAAGGCGGCGGCAAGCCGTTTCGCGGCGGCGACCGTGACGGCGGACGCGATGGCGGCGACGCCAGGCCGCGCGGCAAGACCGGCTGGGACGGCAAGCCGCGCGAGAAGAAATATTTCCGCAAGGACGACTGATCCGGGGGAAGCGCCTTGTCCAGACTGACCGATCGTTTCGCAGCGTTGAAAGAGGCCGGGCGCCCGGCGTTCGTCTCCTATGTCATGGGGGGCGACCCCTCGCATGAGGCGAGTCTGGAGATCATGTGCGGCCTGCCAGCGGCGGGCGTGGACGTGATCGAGCTTGGCGTTCCCTTCACCGACCCGATGGCCGACGGCCCGGTGATCCAGCTCGCGGCGGGCCGCGCGCTGGACGCGGGGCAGACGCTGAAGGGCGTTCTCGCGATGGTCCGCGCCTTTCGCGCCGCTGACGACAGCACGCCGGTCCTCCTGATGGGTTAGTCCAACCCGATCTATTCGCACGGGGGGGAGGCCGTTGTCGCCG
>JBKECG010000112.1:0-1835 GCA_047974395.1 Pikeienuella sp.
CCGGAAACAGCGAGAACACCATGATCAAGAACCTGACCATCGCCGCTCTCGGGCTCACCGGATTCGCCACGGCGGCGCCTCTCTTCGCTCAGGAACTGTCGTTCTGGAGCTGGCGGCAGGAAGACCGGGCGGTCTACGAAAGCCTGATCGCCACCTTCGAGGCGGAAAACCCGGGCATCACCGTGAAGTTCGAGCCGTTCGAGGCGTCGAACTATGCCACCATCCTGTCCACGGCGCTGGCGGGCGACACCGGGCCCGACGTGATGATGGTCCGGGCCTACGGCGCGTTCGAGGCGGTGGCAGGCGCAGGCTATCTGATGCCGCTTTCGGCCGACGTCGTGCCGGGCCTCGCCAGCCTGCCGGCCGCCGCCCTGACGGCAGAGACGCTGCGCGCGGACGGCACGGTCTACGGCGTGCCCTTCGCCTCCCAGACGATGCTGATCGTCTACAACCGCGCCATCTACGAAGAACTCGGCCTGAGCGAGCCGCAGACATGGGACGAACTGGTCGCCAACGCGCAGGCGATCAAGGATTCCGGCCGCTTCGCCTTGGGCAACGGAACCGCCACCGCGTGGCAGAACGAGACCATCGTGTCGGCGCTGGCGTCGTCGGTGATCGGACGTTCGTTCTTTGACGACCTCGTCGCGGAAAAGGCCGATTTCACCGATCCGCGCTTTGTCGAGGGGCTGACGAAGCTGAACGAGATCAGCGCCTTCTTCCCCGACGGCTTCACCGGGCTCGACTACCCGTCGTCGCAGCAGCTTTTCGTGTCGGGTTTTGCGGGGATGTTCGCGGGCGGCAGCTTCGAACTGGCCAACTTCAAGTCGCAGAACCCCGATCTGGACCTCGGCATATTCGCCGCGCCGGGCCTCTCGGCGGATGACGAAAAGCTTGTCGGCATCTTCTACGACGGCGGCTATGCGGGCAATGCCGGGACCGAACACGCCGAGGCGGTGCAGAAGTTCCTGGCCTTCACCGCGACACCGGAATTCGGACACGTCTTTGCCAACGAACTGCAGAATATCAGCCCCATCCCCGGCGTTCAGGTGGACGATCCGCTGCTGGCCGAGGTGGCCGAACTCAACGGCAATTCGGTGCCCTACATCATGCTGACCAACTTCCGCTATCAGGAACCCTCCGGCTCCGTCCTGCTGCAATCGGAGGTGCAGAAGATGCTGGCCGGGGAGACCGATCCCGCATCGGCGGCCAAGGCCGTGACCGACGGCATCGCCACCTATTACGCGCCGTTCCAGAAGTAACCGGCGCCGCAGGCGTCCGGCGACAACCGGGGGCGCGCGATACCGGTGCGCCCCCGCCGCCCAGACGAAGAGGCCCATGTGACCGCTCCATCGCATCCCGAAGAAGCCGCCAGCACCCCAAGGCCGCCGCGCCTGCGGCTGACCGGGCGCGGCCTCTGGATCACCTTCCTGCTGGTCCCGCCGATGGTCGTGATGGCGATGTTCATCGTCTATCCGGTCCTGTCGGCGCTGGCCTTCGCCTTTTTCGACTGGCAGGGCCTGCGGCGGGGGGAGTTCGTCGGCCTGTCGAACTTCTACACCATCCTGTTTCAGGAGCCCTATGCGGCCACCACCTGGAACGCCTTCAAGCACAACGTCATCGTCTTCGTGTCGCTGATGGTCGTGCAGAACGGGCTGGGCTTCGTTCTGGCCTATGCGCTGTGGCGCGAACTGCCGGGCGCGCGGCTGCACCGCATCGCGGTCTATCTGCCGGTGGTCTTGTCCACGGTCATCATCGGCTATCTGTGGAAGCTGTTCTTTCACCCGATCTTCGGCGCGGTGAACCAGATCCTGCGCGGCATCGGGCTCGACGCGCTG
>JBKECG010000160.1:0-8533 GCA_047974395.1 Pikeienuella sp.
GTGGAGATATCCACCGTGGCCAGCGCGCAGGCATCGCGCACCCGCGCAAAGGCACAGAGGAAATTGTTGCGCCGCGCTTCCAGCAGGCTGTCTTCGGTCAGCGTGCCGGGGGTGACAAGGCGCACCACCTCGCGTTTGACCACCGATTTGGAGCCGCGCTTCTTCGCCTCCGCCGGATCCTCCAGCTGGTCGCAGACCGCGACGCGGAAACCCTTGCGGATCAGGGTCAGAAGATAGCTCTCGGCCGAATGGGCGGGGACGCCGCACATGGCGATATCCTCGCCCAGATGCTTGCCGCGTTTGGTGAGCGCGATATCCAGCGCCGCCGCCGCCTGCACGGCGTCGTCGAAGAAAAGCTCGTAGAAATCGCCCATGCGATAGAAGAGCAGCGCATCCTGATGCGCCGCCTTGATCGTCAGATATTGCGCCATCATCGGCGTCGCGTCGGCGGGTATTTCGGCGCTTGCGGTTTTCGTCACTTTGCCCTCGCTTCGGCTTCCGACTAGCATGGCCGGAGCACAGGCAAAAGCGGCGGATGAGGATATGCAGATTCAGCGCGCGCGTCCCGAGGATGCGGGTCCGATCCGAAGCGTCGCCAGCGCCGCCTACACGCCCTATATCCGCCGGATCGGCCGGGAGCCCGCGCCGATGATCGCCGATTTTCCCACCCTGATCGCCGCCGGCGAGGTCTGGGCGCTGGCCGAGATCGCCGAGATCATCGGCTATATCGTGCTCCGGGCGAAGGGCGGCAGCCTCCATGTCGAGAATCTCGCCGTCCTGCCCGAACGCCATGGCGAGGGGCACGGCCGCGCGCTGCTGGATTTCGCCGAAGGAGAGGCGCGCCGGCGCGATCTGAAGCGGCTCGATCTCTACACCAACGCGATGATGACCGAGAATCTGGCGCTCTACGCCCAGCTTGGCTGGCGGGAGGTGGGCCGGCGGCGCGAGGACGGGTTCGACCGGGTCTATTTCGAGAAACCGGTCGCGCCCGCGCCCGGCTGCTGAGAGGCGTTTCGGACTCGCCCCGGAATTTATTGGGCAAGCGGCGAAATCTTTGCTTGCATTTCGCATTCGGGCGCCCCAAATGCCCGCCCACGACGCCAACGCACGCGCCTCTGGCACGGGAATAGCGGGTTCGCCTGCTTCTACGGTTACGTAGCGACGGTAACGTCTCTTTTGGACGCCGCGACGCGCCACAGGGCGCGCCGCCATCTGACGGAGATGGCCATGAACGCCTATGTGACCGGGCTCGCGCCCGTCGAGACCCTGCCCGCGGTTTCCGCCCTTCCCTCCGCCCGCGCCGAGGCTTACGCCCGCGCCCGTCATTTCGACCGGCCGACGCTGATCATGGATGTCGATCAGGTCGCGAAACAGTACCGCGCGCTCGACCGCGGCCTCGGCCGCGCCCGCATCCATTACGCGGTGAAGGCCAACCCCGCCCGCGAGGTGATCGCCCGCCTGATCGCCGAGGGCGCGCATTTCGACGCCGCCTCGCGCGGGGAGATCGAGCTTTGCCTCTCGCTCGGCGCCCATGCCGAACAGATCTCCTTCGGCAACACGATCAAGAAGCCGGCCGACATCGCCTTCGCCTGGCAGGCCGGCGTGACCCTCTTCGTCGCCGACGCCGAGGAGGAGCTGGAGAAGATCGCCGCCAATGCGCCGGGCGCGGAGGTCTATATCCGCCTGATCGTCGCCCAGTCGGAGGCCGACTGGCCGCTCAGCCGCAAGTTCGGCGTGCAGCCCCGCGCGGCGATGCCGCTCCTCTATCGCGCCCGCGCGCTCGGGCTGCGCCCGGTCGGCTTCTCCTTCCATGTCGGCTCGCAGACCCGCCGGGCGGAGATGTGGCGCCCGACGCTGGATGAGTTCGCCCCGCTCTGGGCCGAGGCCCGCGCCGCCGGGTTCGAGCTGAATCTCCTGAATATCGGCGGCGGTTTCCCGGCCTTCTATGGCGAGGCGATCGACGGCCCCGAGGCCTACGCCCGCGCGGTGATGGCGCAGGTCGAGCCGCGCTTCCCCGGCGCGACCCGGATCATGGCCGAGCCGGGCCGCGGCCTCGTCGCCGAGGCCGGCGTGATCGCCGCCGAGGTGGTGCTGGTCTCGCGGAAAAGCCCGGACGATCTGCATCGCTGGGTCTATCTCGATATCGGCCGTTTCTCCGGCCTCGCCGAGACCGAGGGCGAGGCGATCCGCTATCAGATCTCGACCGATCACGATGGCCTGCCGGCCGGCCCCTGCGTCCTCGCCGGGCCGAGCTGCGACAGCGCCGACGTGCTTTATGAAAAGCGCCCGATGGAGCTGCCGCTGGCGCTGAAATGCGGCGACCGGGTGGTGATCCGCGCTGCGGGCGCCTACACGACCTCCTATTCTTCGGTCGGTTTCAACGGCTTCCCGCCGCTGGATCTTGTCTGCATCTGATCTTCTTCCGGTTGTAAACCCCGCCGATTTCCTGTTGTTTGCGCGCCGAAGCGTCAGGACAGGAGTGGGGGCGATGGCGGACAAGATGAGGCCGGACTGGTGCGATCTGCCGGTTGGCCGGCGGATCGCCTATGCGGGGCATCGCGCGTTTGTGGGCGGGAACGATCCCGAGACCTGGTATGGAATCGGGCTTCTCCAGTATCATTTCCTGATCGGGCGGGGGCTGCGCCCGGATCATCGGTTCCTCGATCTCGGCTGCGGCGCGCTGCGGCTTGGTCAGTTGCTGATTCCCTATCTGGAGGCGGAGCATTATTTCGGGCTGGAGCCGGCGGCGGAGCTGGTCGAACTCGGCCTGCGTCATGAGGTCCCGGATTTCATCAGCGAGATGAAACAGCCCCGTTTCGCCTATAACGCGGAATTCGACGTCTCCTTCTGCCCCGGTTTCGACCATGCGATCGCGCAGTCGATCTTCACCCATATGACCGCGGAGGATATCGGCGCCTGCTTCGCGCGGATCCGCCCCGCGGCCGCGCCCGGCGCGCGCTTCTATTTCACCTTTTTCGAGGGCGACGACGCGAAGAACACCATCGGGCCCTCCCACGCCAATCTTGGCTGGAACTATCGTTTCGAGCAGATCGAGGCCCTGGCGGCGCGGGGCGGCTGGCGGGCCGAGTATATCGGCGACTGGCGCCATCCGCGCGAGCAGATGATGGCGGTCGCCACCCCTCTGGAGAGTTGAGCCCCGCCCGCGCATTGGCGAAAGACACGGGCGGGCGCATGGTCATGACCGTATTTCGCCGAAGGAGCCCAGACCGATGACCCGTTTCAGGCCGGCCGCCGCGCTTTGCGCCCTCATCGCCCTTCTCTCGCTCGCGGCCTGCGAGGGCGGGATCAGCACGCCCGGCGCCTCGGACGCGCGCACGCTGGTCGGCGATGGCGGCGGGAACGGGCCCGGCGCGCAGTAAGGCCGATTGCCAGCCCCGGCGGGCGCGGCTACTTTCGCCGCCCCGCCGCGCGGCTTTTGCGCGGCGCAAGAAACCGGCGCAGGGAGGAAACCGACATGTCGGCAAGAACGCGGCAGCTCGACGAAGAGGCGCTCGCCTATCATTTCGCGGCGCCGTCGGGAAAGCTCCAGATCAGCGCCACCAAACCGATGGCGACGCAGCGCGATCTCTCGCTGGCCTATTCGCCCGGCGTCGCGGCGCCGGTGCGCGCCATCGCCGCAGACCCGGAAACCGCCTTCGACTACACCGCGCGCGGCAACATGGTCGCGGTGATCTCCAACGGTTCGGCGATTCTGGGCCTTGGCAATCTCGGCGCGCTGGCCTCGAAACCGGTGATGGAGGGCAAGGCGGTGCTGTTCAAGCGGTTCGCCGACGTCAACGCCATCGACATCGAACTGGACACCGAGGACCCGGAAGCCTTCATCAACGCGGTGAAGCTGATGGGCCCGTCCTTTGGCGGCATCAATCTGGAGGACATCAAGGCCCCCGACTGTTTCATCATCGAACAGCGCCTGCGCGAGATGATGGACATTCCCGTCTTCCATGACGACCAGCACGGCACCGCGATCATCTGCATCGCCGGGCTGATCAACGCGCTGCATCTGACCGATCGGAAGATCGAGGATTGCAGGATCGTGCTCAACGGCGCCGGCGCCGCCGGCATCGCCTGTATCGAACTGGTGAAATCCCTTGGCGCCAGGCCGCAGAACTGCATCGCCTGCGACACCAAGGGCGTGATCTGGCAGGGCCGCGAGGACGGCATGAACCAGTGGAAATCCGCCCATGCGGTGAAGACCGACGCGAGGACGCTCGAAGACGCGATGAAGGGCGCGGATGTCTTTCTCGGCGTTTCCGCCAAGGGCGCGCTGACCGAGGACATGGTGCGCTCCATGGCCCCGAACCCGATCATCTTCGCCATGGCCAACCCCGATCCGGAAATCTCCCCCGAGGAGGCGGCCGCGATCCGCGACGACGTGATCATCGCCACCGGCCGGTCGGATTATCCCAATCAGGTCAACAATGTGCTGGGCTTTCCCTTCATCTTTCGCGGCGCGCTGGATGTGAACGCGCGCACCATCAATGACGAGATGAAGATCGCCGCCGCCAAGGCGCTGGCCATGCTGGCGCGCGAGGACGTGCCCGACGAGGTCGCCGCCGCCTATGGCGCGCGGCCCGTTTATGGCCCCGATTACATCATCCCCGCGCCCTTCGATCCGCGCCTGATCCATGTCATCCCGGCGGCGGTGGCGCAGGCGGCGATGGATAGCGGCGTCGCCCGCCGGCCGATCATCGACATGGAGGCCTACACCCACCGGCTGACCGCCCGGCTGGACCCGACCGCGAACATGCTTCAGGCCCTGGCCCGGCGCGCGAGGGCCGAGCAGAAGACCGTGGTCTTCGCCGAAGGTCAGGACGAACGCGTCGTGCGCGCCGCGCTCGCCTATGTGCGCGGCGGTTTCGGCGAGGCGATCGTGGTCGGGCGCGACGACGAGATCGCCGAGATCCTCGCCGCCGCCGGCCAGCCGGAGGCGATCTCGGAACTGACCATCGCCAACGCCGAGAAGAGCGAGCACCGCGCCGAATATGTCGCCCTCCTTTACGCCAAGCTCCAGCGCCGGGGCTTTCTGGAGCGCGACTGCTACCGCCGCGTCGCCCGCGACCGCCATGTCTTCGCCGCCTGCATGCTCGCCTCCGGCCATGCCGACGCGATGGTGACCGGGGTCAGCCGCAAATCGGCCGTGGTGCTGGACGATATCGGCCGGGTCTTCGACACGAGGCAGGGGCGCAAGGTGGTCGGCGTCTCGGCGGTGCTGGCGAACGGGCGCACCGTGCTGGTGGCCGACACCATGGTCCATGAGATGCCGAACGGGCGCGAACTGGCCGATATCTCCGAACAGGCCGCCCATGTCGCGCGCAAGCTGGGGCTGGAGCCGCGCGTCGCGCTGCTTTCCTATTCCACTTTCGGTTATCCGGTTTCGGAACGCTCGTCCAACCTGCGCGAGGCGGTGACGCTGCTGGAGCAGCGCGGGGTCGATTTCGAGTTCGACGGCGAGATGGCGGCCGATGTGGCGCTCGATCCGGCGGCCATGGCCGCCTATCCGTTCTGCCGGCTTTCGGGGCCGGCCAATGTGCTGGTGATGCCGGCGCGCCATTCGGCCTCGATCTCCACCAAGATGCTGGACGAGCTGGGCGGCGCCACCGTGGTCGGCCCGATCCTGACCGGGCTGGAGCGCCCGGTGCAGATCTGCGCCATGAGCTCCACGGTTTCCGAGATCCTGAACATGGCCCTGATCGCCGCGACCGAGGTCGGCTGAGGGGCGCGCGCCTCAGACCATCCGCCGCAGACGCGGCCCGATCTCCGCGAAGCCGTTGCGCAGATAGAATCGCAGCGTCCGCGCCCATTGCGGCTGCGCGGGCGCCCCGACCTCCACCCGCCCCCAGCCGCGCGAGCGGGCTTCGGCCATCGCCGCCTCGACCAGCAGCGCGGCGACGCCGGCCGAGCGGAAGGCGGGTTTGACGTAAAGCTCGGTGATCACGCCGAACCGGCCGCCGGCGTAGATCGCCGCCGCCTCGTTCAGCATCAGCGCCCCGACCGGCGCGCCCCCGGCGCGGGCGAGGAAGGCGACGATCCGCGCGTCCGCCAGCACCGTTTCCGCCGTGCGGGCCATGGTTTCGGGCGCCGCCGCCTTTCCGCCCGAAAGCTCGTCAAGCAGGGCGTGGACCAGTTCCGCAATCGCCGCCGTTTCCGCCGCGCCGGCTCTTTCAACCTCGATTTTCGTCACGCTCGCCTCTTTCCGCCGCTCCGACGGAGACCGGGATCATCCGGTCCGGGGCTGCGGCCCCGGCATGTTTGGATTTATGCTCCGGCTCGACATGGATCGCAATCTGCGCCTCGCCCAGTTCGCGGCGGAGCGCGGCCTCGATCCGGTCGCAGATCTCATGCGCGTCGAAGACGGAGGTCTCCCCCGGCACCACCAGATGGAAATCGACGAAAGTCACCGCGCCGGCCTGTCTCGTGCGCAGGTCATGCGCCTCGCTCGCGCCGGCGGCGTGGGCGGAGATGATCGCCCGCACCTTCGCCACGGTTTCATCCGGCGCCGCCTCGTCCATCAGGCTGCTGAGCGATTCGCCGATCACGCGCGAGCCGGACCAGAGGATGTTGACCGCGACGATCAGCGCCATCAGCGGGTCGAGCAGCCACCAGCCGCTGGCCCAGGCCAGCAATATGCCGGCCCCGACCCCGAAAGAGGTGACCACATCCGCCACCAGATGCCGCCCGTCCGCGACCAGCGCCGGCGATTTCTCGCGCCGCCCCCGCGTGATCAGCATCCGCGCCCAGAAGGCGTTGATCGCCGTGGCGAGAAGATTGATCGCGAGCCCCTCGACAGGCGCGTCCAGCGCGCGGGGGGCCTGAAAGGCGAACCACGCCTCGCGCAGGATCAGGAGCGCGGCGGTGATGATCAGCACCCCTTCGAGCACCGCGCTGAAATATTCCGCCTTGTGATGGCCGTAGGGGTGATTGCTGTCGGCGGGCCGGGCCGCGACCCGGATCGCGATCAGCGCGGCGAAGGCGGCGGCCACGTTCACCGTGCTTTCCAGCGCGTCCGAGAGCAGCGCGACCGAGCCGGTGATCCACCAGGCGACGGTTTTCAGGCCCAGAACGGCGAACCCGATCAGGATGCTGCCCAGGGCAAGCCGCATTGTCAGGGTCATCGGCCATCCTCCGCGAAGAGGCGCCGTCCATACGCGCTCAGCGCCGGGCGCGCAAGGCGTTGATTCCGAACATGATATTCATTCGCAGCTAGGCCAGCCGCCGCCGCCTTTTCTTGCGGTGGTCCTCGTAGAGGAACCAGATCTCCAGATAGGCGAGATAGGAGAGATAGAACCCCCAGGCCTGGAACTTGTCGAAGGGGCCGGTCATATCCGGCGTGGTCCCGGCCCCGTCGGCGACCCATTCCCAGATCACGTAATGCATCCGGTAGAGCCAGGAGGCGATGACCAGCACCGAAAACCGCCAGCCCCAGCGCTGATGCTCCTTCCAGCGCCGGGCCCGGCCGAAGCGATAGGTCTGCACCGCCGCCAGCAGGACGAGAATCCCGTAGACCGAGGTCGAGACGTCCATGAACGGCCCGCCGGTGGTGCCGCGCATCACCGCGTAGTGAATGCCGCCGATCCCGGTGAGCAGGCCGAGCACGACCATCACCCGCCCCGACCAGCGGTGAAAGCGCGGCCGGTTCCGGCGGATCGGTCCGACAAGCTGCAAGGGCGCGATGACGGTCAGCGCCGCGCCGGCGACCATGTGCATGTAGATCAGGAAGGTCGCGATCGGCATTTCGATCGAATAGAACGGGCTGATCCCGGTCAGGTCGCGGATCAGCCCGGCGATCCCCAGCCCGGCGGAATGGCGCAGGAAACCCCACATCAGCACGAAGAGCAGCGCAAGCCAGAGCACCCAGTTTGCGGGCAATGGCATGCGCGCGCGCGATGCGGTTTGAGTCCGGCTGGCCATGCGGCTGATTTCCCGAATAGACGAGTAAACTAATCGGAAACAGCCCCGTCGCTGTCAACTGTCCGCTTGTCGCAGGCCCCTGGGAGGGGCGTCATCCGCGCGGTTTCGCCCGTCTTGTCGGCGCCGCGGTCAGCGGGTCTTCGGGCCATGGATGTTTCGGATAGCGCCCGCGCATCTCCTTGCGCACCTCGGCATAGGCGCCGCGCCAGAAACCCGGCAGATCCGCCGTCACCTGCACCGGCCGCCCGGCCGGGGAGAGTAGCTGGACGGAGAGCGGCTCTCCCCCCGCCATCGGGTGCGTGTCGAGGCTGAAAAGCGCCTGAAGCTTCACCGCGATCGAGGGATGGTCGCCGCCGTAATCTATTCGGCAAAGCCCGCCATCGGGCGCCCTGAACGCCTCGGGCGCCACGCGATTGATCTCCGTCGCGCCCTGATGACCGAGCCGCGCCAGCAGCGCCGCCATGAGATCGGCGCGCGAGAGATCCTCCGCCCGCCTGATCCCGTTCAGATAGGGGGCGAGCCAGATTTGCGCGTCCGCCGCCTACGCATGCGGCCCCATCGCCGGCGCCGCGGCCCCCCGCGCGCGCGCCCATTCGGCCCGCGC
>JBKECG010000258.1:0-9208 GCA_047974395.1 Pikeienuella sp.
CGTCTTCAGCGGGCGCGATTCCACCGGCGTGCGCGGCATCCGGCTGGTCGAGGATGGCGACCGCGTGGTCTCCATGGCGATCATCCGCCATTTCGAAGCGACGCCGGAGGAGCGCGCCGCCTATCTGAAGATGCGCCGCGCCGTCGCCGGGCAGGTCGATGGCGAGGAGGCCGAAGCCGACGCCGACGAGGAGGCGGTGGCCGATGTCGCGCTTCCGCCCGAGCGATATGCGGAAATGTCGGCGGCGGAGAACCTGATCCTGACCCTGACCGAACACGGGGCGGGCAAGCTTTCCTCCAGCCACGACTATCCGCTGCGCGGGCGCGGCGGCCAGGGCGTCTTCGCCATGGACCGGGCGCAGCGCGGCGGGCCGCTTGTCGCCTCCTTCCCGGTGGAGATCGACGACCAGATCATGCTGGTGACCGATGCGGGCCAGTCGATCCGCTGCCCGGTCTCCGGCATCTCCTTCCGCTCGCGCGGGGCCGGCGGGGTCAGGGTGTTCAACACCGCGGAGGGAGAGACCGTGGTCTCCGTCGCCCGCATCGCCGAACAGGGCGAAGACGAAGACGCGGAAAGCTGAGCTTTTGCGGCGATTGGCGAGAGCGACGGCCTTCGCGGCGGCGGTTCTTTCCGCCGCCCCGGCCATGCCGCAGGAGGTGACGCCGCCGCCGGCGCCGCGCGATTTCACCAAGCCGTCGGCGCTTTGCGGCCTGATCGGCGTCGTGGCCGAACAGAACGGCATGCCGAAGGAGTTCTTCGCCCGGCTGATCTGGCGCGAAAGCCGTTTCGACATCCGCGCCGTCAGCCCGGTCGGCGCGCAGGGCGTGGCGCAGTTCATGCCCTATACCGCGAAGGAACGGGGCCTGAGCGACCCGTTCAACCCGGTGCTGGCGATCCCGGCCTCCGCCTCCTATCTGGTCGATCTGAAAGCCGAATTCGGCAGCTGGGGCCTCGCCGCCGCCGCCTATAATAGCGGGCCGGACCGGGTCTCGCGCTGGCTGGCCGGGCGTAGCGGCCTTCCCGGCGAAACCCTGGCCTATGTCCACGCCATCACCAACCGCCCGGCGAGCTGGTTCCGCGAGAAGGGCCGCGAAGTGGAGCCATGGCCGCTGGCCAAGGACAAGAGCTTCGCCGAATCCTGCCCGCAACTGCCGGTGATCGCCACCCGCGCCGCGCCGCGCCCGCCCTGGGGCGTGGTCGTCGCCGGCGGGCGCAGCCCCCGCGCGGCGACCATCGCCTTTCAGCGCGCGCGGGCGCGCATTCGCGGCCGGATGGACGCGGATCGCATGCAGGTCATCCATCGCGGCCGGAGGGGCGGCGGCCCGCGCTATCTGGCGATTCTGGGCGCGGACAGCCGGCGCGAGGCGCAGACCATCTGCCTGCGCATTCGCCGCGCCGGCGCGCCCTGCATGGTCAGGCGCAACTGACCCTGTCGCCGGACCGGCGCGCGGCGCGCTTCAAAAAATATTGTTTGAAATCTTTCGACCTTTAGTCGATATATAATGCATTAATATGTGGCGGGGCGCGCATCCCGGCGGCCGGTTCGGCTCTGGCGACCTTCCCGCCGCGGCGCGCCCTCCTGATCACCAGAAACGGCGACGCAATGGCGACGGGGGCCGCCGCGCCGTTTCCGGTTGGCGCGCCCGGGACGCCCGGCTCCCCGGACGGGGCTGCGGAATGACCCGAGCCGCCAGCGCGCCGGCGTCGCTCCCCGCGCGGCGCCGGCGCGTCTCCTTGAACGGACGAGGCGCGCCCGCTGCGGCGGGCGGGCGAATACCAGCCGCTGACAGGTATGAATGAAATGCGCAGCTTCAGACTCCACGCCGCCGGCGTCGCCCTCGCGGGTTTCGCCACTCTCGCGCTCGTGCAGGACGTCGCGGCGGGACCGATTGCGACCGCGCCCGATATCGGCGCCCGCCCGGCCGAGGATGCGGCGGCTTTCGGGGTCGAACTCTCGGCGGCGTTGTCCTGGCATGACGGAACCGCCGCCGCGCCCACGCCCACACCGATGGCCGATGACGCCGCCCCGCTGCGCGGCGCCGTATCA
Source organism: Pikeienuella sp. (assembly GCA_047974395.1). Lineage (GTDB taxonomy): Bacteria > Pseudomonadota > Alphaproteobacteria > Rhodobacterales > Rhodobacteraceae > Pikeienuella. The sequence goes on from JBKECG010000258.1 coordinate 2,048, forward strand.
ATCCTGATCGGCGCGCTCAGCCTGCTCTGCTTTCTCGGCCTCCAGCCCCAGCGCGTCGCCTGAATCGCGCGCGGCGCGCCGCCCTCGGCCGCGAATTCCGGCAGCGGCGACTTCATCTCGAACGCAAAACGCTCTAGGACCGCCCGAAACGGCGACTCGGGTGACGACATGGAGCCAATCCACATCATCGGCGGCGGCATGGCCGGCGCGGACGCGGCCTGGGCGGCGGCGGAGGCCGGCGTTCCCGTCATCCTGCACGAGATGCGCCCCGCGCGCGCCACCGAGGCGCATCAGACCGACGGCTTCGCGGAGCTGGTCTGCTCCAACTCCTTCCGCTCCGACGATGACGAGAACAACGCCGTCGGCCTGCTGCACTGGGAGATGCGCGAAGCCGGCTCTCTGGTGATGGAGGCCGCCGCCGCCGCGCGGCTCCCGGCCGGCGGCGCGCTGGCGGTGGACCGGGAGGCGTTCTCCGCCCATGTGACCCGGCGGATCGAGGCCCACCCCCTGATCGCCATCGCGCGGGAGGAGGTCGCCGGCCTGCCGCCCGAGGACTGGTCCTCCGTCATCATCGCCACCGGCCCGCTGACCTCTCCGGCGCTGGCCGAGGCGATTCGCGGGCTGACCGGCGAGGAAAGCCTCGCCTTTTTCGACGCCATCGCCCCGATCGTCTACGCCGACAGCGTGAACATGGAGAAGGCCTGGTTCCAGTCCCGCTACGACAAGGGCGAGACCGAGGAAGAGCGCACCGCCTATCTCAACTGCCCGATGAGCCGCGCCGAATATGACGCCTTCATCGCCGCGCTGATCGCCGCTCCGCAAAGCGAGTTTCGTGAATGGGAGAAGGACACCCCCTATTTCGAAGGCTGCCTGCCGATCGAGGTGATGGCCGCGCGCGGGCCCGAAACCCTGCGCCACGGACCGATGAAGCCTGTCGGGCTGACCAACCCGCATGATCCCGGCGAGAAACCCCATGCCGTGGTCCAGCTTCGCCGCGACAACGCCTTGGGAACGCTATATAATATCGTCGGCTTTCAGACCAAGATGAAATACGGCGCCCAGGCCGGGGCGCTGGCGCTGATCCCCGGGCTGGAGAGCGCGCGCTTCGCCCGGCTCGGCGGCATTCACCGCAACACTTTCCTGAACTCGCCCCGGCTGCTCGACGGCGCGATGCGGCTTCGGGCCATGCCCCGGCTCCGTTTCGCCGGGCAGATCACCGGGGTCGAGGGCTATGTCGAGAGCGCGGCCATGGGCGGGCTGGCCGGTCGGCTGGCCGCGGCGGAGCGTCTGGGCCGCGAGATCGCGCCGCCGCCGCCCGAATCGGCGCATGGGGCGCTGCTCGCCCATATATCAGGAGGTGCGGAAGCCGAGACCTTTCAACCTATGAATGTAAATTTCGGCCTCTTCCCCCCGCTCGGGGCCTCGCCCGGCGGCCGGCGGGGCAAGGCGGCGCGAAAAAATCTTTACACCTCAAGGGCGAAAGCGGCGTTCAGAGCATGGATATCCTGCTGACGGACGATTGACAGGAACGCGTGCTGACCATTTTATAAGCCTGTGTTTTTGGGGAGTGAAATGGTCCGGAAGTTCCTCATCGACGCTTTCAGCCATCCTGCCGGCGAGGCGGCGGAACGTTTCTACGACGAATGGGCGGAGACCTATGACGAGGAGCTGGCCGAAAGCGGCTACGCCGCGCCGCGCCGCTGCGCGCGCGCGCTCGCCGCGGCGATGGAGGCGCGCGACCGTCCGGTTCTCGACCTCGGCTGCGGCACCGGGCTTTCCGGGGTCGCGCTCAGGGCGGAAGGCTTCAGGCTGATCGACGGCTGGGACCCGGCCGCCGAAATGCTCCGCTTCGCCGAGGGGCGCGACATCTATCGCGTGCTGCGCCAGATCGAGCCGGACCGCTCGCCAAGCGCCCCGCCGGGCTCCTACGCCGCCATCGTCGCGGTCAGCGTCTTCGCGCCCTGGCTCGCCCCCCCGGAAGCGATCCGCCAATCCCTGCGCCTGCTCCCGCAAGGCGGCCTGCTCTGCCTCTCCCTGAACGACCCCACCCTCACCGACGGCGACCATGACGCGATGATCCGCGAGTTGATCAACGCCGGCGACGTCAGGGAAATCAGCCGCGAACATGGCGAAGACATCCGCGCGCTCGACATGGGCTCGGATGTGGTGGTGCTCCGCAAGACCTGAGCGCCGGAGGACCCTCCCGGCGGCTTGCCCCCTCTCGTTATGGATATCGCCTGGCGAATGGCACATTTCGAAAGCGGCTTTGCGGGACTTTGCCGCCGTTTTTCGCAACAGAGGGTCGCGCCCTCCCTCGGGCGGGCGCAACCGTCGCTTCCGCTGCATAGCTTATCCCCGAAGCCCCGGACGACCTCCGTGCTGTGCAAGACATCGCCAATGCGCCCTCCCATGGGGGAGGGAGGGCGCGGCCCGGCGGGCTTACGCCCTTGTTCCGGGCCGGAGAAGGCGCCCAAAGTCCGCTCAATGGGCTCACTGCCGACTTTTGACCAAGCGACGAAGGGCGCCCGCCGGGGCGGTTTTTCCCCAGCGCCATACAGGCGGGAGGCGAATGCTCCGACAGGCCCGGGCGAAAGCGCCCGTCGCGGCCTTTATCGGCAGGCTGTCAAAGCGCGTTGGCGTAGTTTTCCGAAACGGCCGCCCAGTTGACGACATCCCACCATTTGGACAGGTATTCGCCGCGCCGGTTGCGATAGGTCAGGTAATAGGCGTGCTCCCACACGTCATTGCCCAGAACCGGCGCGCCGCGGGTTTCGGCGACATCCATCAGCGGATTGTCCTGATTGGGGGTGGAGGTGATCTGCAACCGGCCGGCCCCGTCAATGATCAGCCAGACCCATCCAGACCCGAAACGGGCCGCGCCCGCCTTTTCGAAAGCCTCGCGGAAAGCCCCCATCGACCCGAAAGCGTCGTTGATCGCCTGTGCGAGTTCGGCCGAGATTTCGCCGCGCCGCCCCTCGGGGGCCATCAGGCGCCAGTACAGGCTGTGGTTCCAGTGCCCGCCGGCATTGTTGCGAACAGCGTCGGGTTGCGCGCCGGCCTGCGCCAGGATTTCCTCCAGCGACAGGCCCTGCAGCGCGCTGTCGGCTTCAACGGCCTTGTTGAGTCCGTTGACATAGCCCTGATGGTGCTTGCCGTGATGCAGCTCCATCGTTTCGGCGTTGATCGCGGGCTCCAGCGCATCGGTGGGATAGGGCAGATCGGGCAGGGTGAACGCAGCGCCGCCCTGGGCGTTCGCCGCGCCGCCATAACGCCCAAGACCCGCGATCGCGGCGGTCGCAAGCAGGGAAACTCCGGTCTGGCGTCGTGTCAGCAACATGTCCATGGCCTCTCGCAAACAGGTAGAGAAGGGGAGCGTCGAAGACATGACGGGAGCGCTCTTCGCGTCAATCACGCACGTTGCCGCAGCTTTGGCGGAGATGCGCGCGCATCCCGCCGCGGCCTTCGGGCTTGTTCCGCGCGGAGGCGCTTTGCACGGATGTCGGCAAGGGCTCATCGCAGAGTTTTGACGGAGCGCCCACGCGGCAGGCGCAACACCCGCGATCGCCAACGCCTAAGCCTCCGCCTCCTCCCTTCGCGACTCCAGCTCCAGCCATTCCTCTTCCGCCGCCGCCAGCGCCTCGCGCCGTTCGGTCAGCGCCGCGGAAGCCTTGTCGAATTTGGCCCGCTCCCTTGCGTAAAGCTCGGGGTCGGAAAGGAACGCCTCCAGCTTGCCAATCTCGGCGCCCAACCGGTCCATCTCCGCGGGGAGTTGCGCCAGCCGGTGCTGCTCGCGAAAGCCGAAGCGAGAGGTTTTCGGCTTCGCCGCCTCGCGCGCCGGCGCCGGTTTCGGCTTCGCACTCGTGGGCGCGGCCTCCGCCGGCGCGCCCCTTTGCGCCCGGTAATCGCTCCAGCCGCCGGCGTATTCCACCGCCCGTCCGTCGCCTTCGAGCGCGATCACCGAACTGGCCACCCGGTCGATGAAATCGCGATCATGGCTGACCAGCAGCACAGTGCCGTCGTAATCGGCCAGCAATTCCTGCAACAGGTCCAGCGTCTCGATATCGAGATCATTGGTCGGCTCGTCCAGAATCAGCAGATTCGATTCCCGCGCCATGATCTTCGCCAGCAACAGCCGCGCCCGCTCGCCGCCCGAAAGCGCGGAGACCGGGCCGCGCGCCTGCCCCTCGTCGAACAGGAAGCTCTTGAGATAGCCGACCACATGCTGCGGCCGGCCCCGGACCATGACCTGATCTGAGCGTTCCTTCGGCCCCCTGACCTTGTCCTCGGTCAGCGTCTCCCAGAGCGATTTTTCGGGGTCCAGCGCCTCGCGGTTCTGGTCGAACCAGGCGATGGAGAGATTGGCGCCGAGCCGGACCGTCCCTTCGTCTGGCGCCAGCCCGCCGGCGAGCATGTTCAGGAGCGTCGTCTTCCCCGCCCCGTTCGGCCCGACCAGCGCCACCCGGTCGCCGCGCGCGATCCGGGTGGAGAAGGGCGCGATCACCACCCGCTCGCCAAAACGCTTGGCGACGCCCTTCGCCTCGATCACCAGCTTGCCGGAGGCCGGGCCGGAGGCCAGCGCCATCGCCGCGCGCCCGGTCTCCGCGATCTGGCCGGCGCGGGTCTCGCGCAGTTCCGCCAGCCGGCGGACCCGGCCCATATTGCGCGTGCGCCTTGCGGAGATCCCCTCCACCGCCCAGCGGGCCTCGGCCTTGATCAGCCGGTCGAGCTTGTGCCGCTCGGCCCGCTCCTCCTCAAGGAGCTTGTCGCGCCAGTCCTCGAACGCCTCGAAGCCGCGCGGCTGCTGGCGGCATTTGCCGCGGTCGATCCAGAGGGTCGAGCGGCTGAGTTTAGAGAGAAACCGCCGGTCGTGGCTGATCAGGATGAAACCGGCCTGCGCGCTCGCCAGCTCCCCCTCCAGCCATTCGATGGCGTGGATATCCAGATGGTTGGTCGGCTCGTCCAGCAGCATCAGATCCGGCTCGCTGGAGAGGCACCGCGCCAGCGCCGCCCGCCGCCGCTCGCCGCCCGAAGCGGAGCCCGGCGCGGCCTCGGCGAGAACGCCCAAAGCCTCCATCGACATCTCGGCGCGGTAGCGTTCATGCGGGGCGAGATCGGCGGCGGCGAAATCGCCGAGCGTGGCGAAGCCGGTGAAATCCGGCTCCTGCGGCAGCCAGGCGATCTTCGCGCCGGGCTGGGTGAAGCGGGTCCCGGCGTCAGGTTCGATCAGCCCGGCGATCAGCTTCAGCAGCGTCGATTTCCCGGCCCCGTTGCGCCCGACCAGACAGGCCCGTTCGCCGGCCCCGATTGAGAGCGAAAGGCCGGAGAAAAGCGGCGCCCCGCCCAGATCGAGCGATACGTCGTCAAGCGTGAGGATCGGGGGCCGCGCCATGCGCGCCGCGTAGCCGGCGGCGCGGAGAAGGTCAACGGCCCCGCCCCTTGCGCGCCGCGATCACCGGGCGGATAAGCGTTGAATGCGACCCGCGCCCTTCAACCCCGCCCTCGCCGGCGCGCTCGCCGCGCCGATCATGACCGCGCAGGGCTGGGTGCGCGGCCGCGTCTTTCCGCCCGAGCGCCCGCTGATCAATCTTTCGCAGGCCGCGCCGATGGGCCCGCCCCCGCTCTCGCTGCGCGAGGCGATGGCGGAGGCGGCGCTGGCCCCGGGCGACGCGCATCTCTACGGCGCGGTGCCGGGCGATCCGGCGCTCCGCGAGGAGATCGCCCGCCGCTGGTCCGCGCTCTACGGCGCCGGGATCGCGCCGGAGGAGGTCGTCGTCACCTCCGGCTGCAACGAGGCCTTCGCCGCGGCGATGATCTCGCTGGCCGGCGCGGGGGACGAGGTGATCCTGCCGACGCCCTGGTATTTCAATCACAAGATGTGGCTGGACATGATCGGCGCGAAGGCGGTCCCGCTGCCGACCGGCCCCGACTGCCTGCCGGACCCGGAAGCCGCCCGCGCCCTGATCACCCCCCGCACCCGCGCCATCGCGCTGGTCAGCCCGAACAACCCGACCGGGGTGGAGTATCCGCCGTCGCTTCTCGGGGCCTTTTTCGACCTTGCCGCCGAGACCGGCCTCGCGCTGGTCCTCGACGAGACATATCGCGACTATCTCGGGCGCGAAGGGGCGCCGCACGGGCTTTTCGCGCGGGCGGGCTGGGGCGAGACGCTGATCCATCTCTACAGTTTCTCCAAGGCCTACCGCCTGACCGGCCACCGCGTCGGCGCGCTGCTTTCGGGCGCGGAACGGCTCGCCCAGGTCGAGAAATTCCTGGATACGGTGACAATCTGCCCGACCCGGATCGGCCAGATCGCGGCGCTTGCGGGGCTTCGCCGCGAAAGCGGTTTCGTCGCCGGCGAGCGGGCCGAATATCTTTCCCGCCGCCGCGCGCTGGAGACCGAATTCACCGAGGGAATCGGCGGCTGGCGCCTTCTCGGCGCCGGCGCCTATTTCGCCTGGGTCGCGCATCCCTTCCCGCTCCCCGCGGAAGAGGTCGCGAAACGCCTCGTCGATCGGCAATCCCTCCTCGCCCTCCCCGGAACCATGTTCGCGCCGCCGGGCGACAGGGAGGCGGAGAGCCGTCTCCGCATCGCCTTCGCCAATGTCGATCGCGCAGGGATCGAGGAGACCGCCCGCCGGCTCCGCGCCTTCGCGCCCTGAGCGCGCCGGGAGGCTTCGGGTCAACCCGGCGGATGTTTCAATACCGCAAAGGGTTACGTATCGTGTGGCGACATGATTCCATCTGGTGGTGGCGCGAGTACGCCCCGTGTGAAAATTGTCGTGCAGGAAAGATGAGTTGCGTGAATACCAGGAAGCAGTTGCAGCATATCGAGCGTGATCTGAACGGCATCGCCGCTGCGATCACTCAGGTTTTCCGCCCACTGTTGCGCAACACATGCAAAGCAACGATACGCAATAGGAAAAATTTACCCTTGAAAGCAGCTATATAGACCGTTTTTTTGAGATAGAAAAAGAATTGGCGGCAGCTCAAGAGAGAGCCAACGGCCCGGAAGCCCAGAAGGATCAGATGGCAGATACGATCAACGATCTACGGAAGCGCCTGGACAGCTCCGAAACCCGCGTGACGGCGCTTCTGGCCGACAACAGCCCAAAGCGCAGCTCTTGGTGGCCTTGGAAGCGATCCTGACCAAAGTCAGCAATGCGG
>JBKECG010000269.1:0-5573 GCA_047974395.1 Pikeienuella sp.
GCGCTTTGTGTGGCCAATTTCCTCATGTCGCGCAGACGCGGCTATCAGGCCGGCGCAGCAATGCCCGGTGGGCGCGAGATAGTGCGCAACAGCGTCCACGCCATGCCCGCGCTGATGCTGATCGTGATCATTATCGGTGGTATCCGTTTCGGCGTCTTCACGCCCACCGAAGCGTCCGTTGTCGCGGTTTTCTATGCGCTATTGTGCGGCTCATGCGTCTATCGCTCGCTGAAGCTGAGCAGCGTTCCAACCATCAGCTTTCGCGCGGCGCTGATCTCGATCAGCATCCTGCTGATTCTGGCTGCGGCGCGCGCTTTCGCCTGGGTGCTGATCATCGAGGGAGCGCCGCAATATCTGGCGACGACGATTGTGTCCTGGGAACTGAGTCCGGTCGTCTTCTTGCTCGCGGTCAACCTGCTGCTGCTGTTCTTCGGTCTGTTCATGGACCCGTTGCCCGGGGTGATGGTGCTGGTTCCGATACTCGCCCCGATCGCGCATGCGCTGGGGATAGATCCCATCCATTTCGCGATGGTGGTGATCCTCAACCTCACCATCGGCCTCGCCACCCCGCCCGTGGGGGCGCTGTTCTTTGTGGTTTCGGCGACGGTGAAGATGCGGGTGAGCGAGATCGTTCGTGAGATGCCACCGTTCTTCATTGCGCTTCTGGCGGTGCTGATGCTGCTGACATTCGCGCCGTCGCTCTCGACTTGGCTGCCGCGGATCAGCGGTTTTTGAAGATTTCCGATCTTCGGGATCCACTGACGAAAAGGACATTTCCATGAGCGTCGCCCGGAAGCAGAAAACCCTCATGGCCGATTTGCAGGGGGAGGGCGCCGTCATCGTCGTCACCGGGGCGGGCGGCGGTATCGGCGGTGGGATCGCCGCGCGGCTGATCGGCGATGGCTGGCGTGTTCTGGCGGTGGATCTGGACGGCGAGAGCCTGACCCGGCTGCAAGCGGAGACCGGGGCGAAAGACCGGCTGTCTGTCGCTGGGCTCGATGTTTCCGACGCCGGAGAGGTGGAGCGTTGCGCGACGGCGCTCGCGGCGCGCGGGGTCAGGGTCGCGGGGTTGGTGAACGCCGCCGGGATCTTGCAGGACGTCGCCCCGCTCGCCGCTCTCGATCCCGATTTCCAGCGGAAGGTCTGGGACGTGAACTATTTCGGCGCGTTCCACTGTACGAAATGGTTCGGCGGGATGATGCTGGAGAATGGCGGGGGATCCATCGTCAACATCACCTCGATCAACGAGCAGCGCGCATTGCCCCTGCACGCCTATGGCCCGAGCAAGGTCGCGCTCGGCGCGCTGACGAGGCTATCGGCCGGCGAGTTCGGCGCGCGTTCGGTCCGGGTGAATGCGGTGGCGCCCGGCTTCACCCGCACCGCCGCCTTGCAGGCGAAGATGGATTCCGGCAAGCGCGACGCCGGGGCGATGGAGCAGGCGAGCGCGATGCGCCGGCTGGTCGAGGTGGAGGAGGTCGCCGCCGTGGTCAGCTTCCTGATTTCGGATGAGGCGAGCGCCGTCACCGGGGTTTCGATCCCGGTGGACGCGGGCTGGCTGACGACCTCGCACTGGATGAATTTCGGCGATTTCCTCGAATCCCGGTGACGGCCGGTGATCATGTCGGGCTGGCGACGCTTCAGCCGAAGGTCGTCTCGTAAAGGCGCAGCCAGTTGCCGCCCATGATCTTGGCGACCTCCTCCGGGCTGAAGCCGACGCCGCGCAGCCCCCCGGCCAGATCGCCAAGCCGCTCGGGCCCCGGCAGCCATTCCGGCTCGGCCACCGCGCCCGGATCCCGGGCGGAGCCGGCGCCGTACTGAACGGTGCGGGTCCAGCGCCCCCTGCGCATCCAGTCGCGGAACTGTTCGTCATTGTGATGGGTGAAATCCGTGCCGATGCCGACATGATCGACGCCGGCGATCTCCACCGTTCGCGCCACCATTTCGGCGAAGCCGGCGACGGAGGCGCAGGCCCAGTCCGGGGTGATGTTGCGATAGGCGGCGCAACCGATGACGCCGCCGGTCTCGGCCAGCGCGCGCAGGACCTCGTCGCTGCGATTGCGCTTGTGCGGGAAGATCGAGGCGGCGTTGGCGTGGGTGACGGCGATCGGCTTGGGGCTGTGCTCGATGGCGTTCAGCGTGGTGCGGTCGCCGGTATGTGAGCAATCGGCGAGAACGCCGCAGCGCGCCATCTCCACCACCACTTCGCGGCCGAACCGGCTGAGGCCGCTGTCCTCGTCCTCGTAGCAGGAGCCGCCCAGTTCGTTCTGGTTGTTAGAGGTCAGTTGCAGAACCCGGACGCCCATATCGGCGAAAAGCTCGATGAAGCGGATCCGGTCCTCCAGCAGGTTGGTGTTCTGGAAGCCGAGCAGCACGCCCAGCTTTCCGTCCCGTTCGCAGGCGCGGATATCCCCGGCGGTGCGGACGATGCGGATCAGGTCGGCGTTCTCCCGCTCCATGTCCCGCCAGCGTGCGATGGAGTCCAGGGATTCCAGCGTTCCCTCCCAGAAGCCCAGGGTGGGGGTGACGCAGGTATAGCCACCTTTCACGAGGGCGGCGAAAATGTCGCGGTCGAACTCGCCGCATTGCAAGGCGTCGATAAGCATCCCGGGTCCTTCTCCTGCTTCCCTCACGCCGGAGGGCCTTGGCAGCGTAGCTGACGAAGGGGAGTGGCGCCACCGGCGCAGCGCGGGGCCCGTATCGGGGGCCGGAGAGGCGCTCAGGCCCGCCGGCGAACCGTCCGCTGCGTGGCGCGGGCGCGGGTGCGCGGGTCGGATTCGAAGAGGGCGGCGAGCTGTTCGGTCATCGCCCCGGCCAATTGGTCCACATCGGTGATCGTCACCGCGCGCTCATAGTAGCGGGTGACGTCATGGCCGATGCCGATGGCCAGAAGCTCGACCGCCTTCTTGCGCTCGATCATTGCGATCACGTCGCGCAAGTGCCGCTCCAGATAGTTGGAGGGGTTCACGCTCAGCGTCGAATCGTCCACCGGCGCGCCGTCGGAGATCACCATCAGGATGCGCCGCTGCTCCGGCCGGTGCGCCAGCCGGCGGTGCGCCCATTCCAGCGCCTCGCCGTCGATATTCTCCTTCAGCAGCCCCTCGCGCATCATCAGCCCGAGATTGCGCCGCGCCCGGCGCCAGGGCGCGTCGGCGGATTTGAAGATGATGTGGCGGAGATCATTGAGCCGCCCCGGCGCGGCGGGGCGCCCGGCCTTCAGCCAGTCCTCGCGCGCCTGCCCGCCCTTCCAGGCGCGGGTGGTGAAGCCGAGGATCTCCACCTTCACATGGCAGCGCTCCAGCGTCCGGGCCAGAACATCGGCGGAGATCGCGGCGATGGAGATCGGCCGGCCGCGCATCGAGCCGGAATTGTCGATCAGCAGGCTGACGACCGTGTCCTTGAACTCTGTCTCGGTCTCCTGCTTGAAGCTCAGGGGCGTCGTGGGGTTGGTGACCACGCGGGCGAGGCGGCCGGCGTCGAGAATGCCTTCCTCCAGATCGAAGACCCAGGAGCGGTTCTGCTGCGCCTGCAAGCGGCGCTGGAGCTTGTTGGCGAGGCGGCCGACCGCGCCCTTCAACGGTTCAAGCTGCTTGTCGAGATAGGAGCGCAGCCGGTCCAGCTCCGCCTCGTCGCAAAGCTCCTCGGCGGTGATCTCCTCATCATGGAGGCGGCTGTAGATCTTGTAGTCGGGGCTCGCCTCGCTGTCGGGGAATTGCGGCGGGGTTTCAGGCGGGGATCCGTCCTCCTCGGTCGGGGCCTCGCTGTCCTCGCCCTCGGTCTCCTCAAGCTGGGCCTCGACCTCGCCGCGCTGCGTTTCGGCGCTTTCGCTGTCCTCGGGGGAGAATTCGTCCTGGGCGTCGTCGTCGCCGCCCTGATCCTCGCCGCTATCGGCTTCCTCCTCCTCGGGCGCGTCCTCGCCTTCTTCGCTGTCCTCCTCGGGCGCGTCCGGGTCCTCGCCAAGCTGGTCGCCATAGCCGAGATCCTGGATCACCTTCCAGGCGTTGCGGGCGAAGGCGGCCTGATCGTCCAGAGCGGCGGCGAGCTGGCGGATGGAGGCGCCGGCGTTGCCCTCAAGGTGGGTGCGCCAGAGGTCGAGCACCCTGTCCATGCCCTGCGGCGCCGCCCGCCCGGTGGCCGCGCAGCGCAGCATCATCGCCGCGGCGTCGGCGAGGGGGGCGTCCTCCATCGTCTTCGCATCGCCGAGGCCGCGTTTCGTCGCGTCGTCGGTGAGCCGCGCGTCGAGATTGTCGCCGACGCCGGGCATGGCCCGCGCGCCCAGCGCCTCGCAGCGGGCGGTCTCCATCGCTTCATAGAGGCCGCGCGCCGTCTCCCCTGACGGGGCGTAGCGCCGATGCGTGCCGGGATTGTGGAAGCGCATCTTCAGCGCCGCCGCGTCGCCGGCCCCGCGGGCCAGCATCACCTCGGCCCGCGTCATCCGGCGCGAGATCTGCGGCAGGCGGAGCGTGTCGTTCGACAGGCCCGGCGGATCGACCGAATAGGCGACGTTCAGTTCCGGCTCGTTGGCGAGGGCGCGCGTCGCCTCGCCAAGCGCCTTCTTGAACGGGTCGGCGGGGTTGTCGCTCCGGTTCGCCATCGGGCCGCGCCCGCGCTCAGCCGAGACTGACCGAGGCCGCGCTTTCCGGCAGTTCCTCGCCGAAGCAGCGCTGATAGAACTCGGCCACGGTCTGGCGCTCCAGCTCGTCGCATTTGTTCAGGAAGGTCACCCGGAAGGCGAAGCCGACATCGTGGAAGATGGCGGCGTTGTCGGCCCAGGCGATCACGGTCCGCGGGCTCATCACCGTGGAGAGGTCGCCGTTCATGAAGGCGGCGCGGGTCAGATCCGCGACCGTGACCATGCGCGAGATGATCTTCTTGTCGGTCATCGGGCATTTGGCGTGGACGATCGCCGCCTCGCGTTCATGGGGCAGGTAGTTCAGCGTGGTGACCAGCGACCAGCGGTCCATCTGGCCCTGATTGATCTGCTGGGTGCCGTGATAAAGCCCGGTCGTGTCGCCGAGGCCGACCGTGTTCGCCGTGGCGAAGAGCCGGAAGGAGGGATGTGGGTGGATCACCTCGTTCTGGTCCAGCAGCGTCAGCTTGCCGTCCACCTCCAGCACGCGCTGGATCACGAACATCACGTCCGGGCGCCCGGCGTCATATTCGTCGAAGACGATCGCCGTGGGGTTGCGCAGCGCCCAGGGCAGGATGCCTTCCTTGAACTCGGTCACCTGCTGGCCCTCGACCAGTTTGATCGCGTCCTTGCCGATCAGGTCGATGCGGCTGATATGGCTGTCGAGGTTGACGCGCACGCAGGGCCAGTTGAGCCGCGCGGCGACCTGTTCGATATGGGTGGATTTACCGGTGCCGTGATAGCCTTGGATCATCACCCGGCGGTTGAAGCAGAAACCGGCGAGGATCGCGAGCGTGGTGTCATGGTCGAACACATAGTTCGGATCCAGATCTGGCACCCGCTCGGTACGCTGGGAGAACCCCCGCACGGGCATGTTCACGTCGAAGCCGAAGACCTTCCTGACGTCGATCTCGGTGTTCGGCGCATCCGCCATCTTGGCTCCGCC
>JBKECG010000047.1:0-1524 GCA_047974395.1 Pikeienuella sp.
GATCTACAAGCTGCAGATCGTGCTGGGGCTGACGATCTTCCTCGTCTTCCCCTTCACCCGGCTGGTGCACAGCTTCTCGGGCTTCGCGGCGCCGATCCGCTTCCTGCTGACGCGGAGCGGCTATCAGGTGGTGCGCTCGCGCCGCCGCGCGCCGCGCCATCCGGCGGAGTAGGGCGATGGCGACGGCGCTCTTTCCCGATCTGGTGGTGAACGGAGAGGTGATCCCCCAGAAGGTCGTCGCGGCCGAGGCGCAGAACCACGAGGCGCCGAAGGGCAAGCCCGGCGTCGCCTGGCGTAAGGCCGCGAACGCCGTCGCCATCCGCGCGCTGCTGTTGCAGGAGGCGCGCCGGCGCGGCCTTTCCCCCGACCCGGCCGAGGTCGGGCCGGGCCGGTTCGAAACCGATGAGGAGGCCCTGATCCGGGGCCTTCTCGATCAGGCGGTGGAGGTTCCCGCGCCCACCGATGACGAAATCCGCGCCGAATGGGCGCGCGACCCCGGCCGTTTTCGCCCGCCGCCGTTATGGGAGGTCTCCCATATCCTCGCCGCTTGCGATCCGCGCGATGAAGCGGCCTCGGCGGCGGCCCGCGCCCGGGCCGAGGACCTGACCGCGCAGGCGCTGGCCGACCCCGCCGGCTTCGCCCGGCTCGCCGCTCGGAGCAGCGATTGCGAATCCCGGTCCGCGGGCGGCGCGCTCGGCCAGCTTCGCCCCGGCGACACCGTGCCCGAATTCGAGGCCGCGCTCCGCGATCTCGCGGATGGAGAGATCACCGCCGCGCCGGCGCTCACCCGCCATGGCTGGCACGTCATCCGCATGGACGCCGCGGCGCTGGGCGACCCGCTCCCCTATGAGACCGTCCGCGACAAGATCGCCGAAGCCATGGAGAAAGCCGCCTGGGCCCGCAACGCCCGCGCCTTCGTCGACGGCCTGATCGCCGCGGCCGAGGTCACGGGCGCCGATCTCGGCGGCGGGGCGCGGCCCTGACCGACCGGCCGCGGCGGACCGGAGCCGCCGCGGCCCCCGAAACATCCTGCCCGATCCGGGAAAGCGCTTGACGCCCCGCCGGACCGGGCTTAATCACCGCGCCGGCGGGACGTTAGCTCAGTTGGTAGAGCACAGTGTTCACATCGCTGGGGTCACTGGTTCGAATCCAGTACGTCCCACCACCCAGTCCGCATGTTCTGGCCGTTTTCGGGGGTGTGGGGAATTTCTCCGACATTCCGGCGGGTTAGCGCACGGGTTCGCGGGTGGCGCGACCTGATCTCCGCCGTTCCGAGACATTTCCGCGGGTCTCGCCGCTTTTTCTCGGTTTGCGATTTCGCGTGACACCACCTTCGAGGATTCGCGGAGGTCTCGCAACTTGCCGAACGAGAAGCGCCCGCGCATGGGCGGGCGGGATCGGGCCTGTCCGGAAGGTTTGCGATGGCGCCGGGGTTCAGCGGCGATCCACAAACCCGAGCGCCTCGCGCTGCTCGTCCCATCGGAGCGGAAGCGGATCGATCCGCTTGAGGGCGGTGATGGTGAG
>JBKECG010000127.1:0-21462 GCA_047974395.1 Pikeienuella sp.
CCGCACCGCCGCTTGCTTGTCGATTCCGGCGACCACGCGGTCGCGCATGATCACCCGGCCGCGCGCCACGGAATGGCGCACATCGCCGGCGCGGGCGTAAAAGACCAGCGAGGCGGGCTCGCCATAGAAGGGCTGCATGCTCGGCTGGTCGATATCGACCAGGATCAGATCCGCCTCCATCCCCGGCGCCAGCCGGCCGATCCGGTCGCCAAGATCCAGCGCCGCGGCCGAACCGGCGGTGGCGAGGTTCAGCGCCTCGGCCGAGGTCAGCGCGTCATGGCGCCTCTCTCGCGCGCGTAGCGCGTTGATGGCGTAGCGCATGCCCTCGAACGGATCGTTCAGCATCCAGTCGGAGGCGAAACCGGTGCGGATCCCCGCAGCGCGAATCGCGGCGAGATCGGGATAGACGCCGCGGCGGGGATAGATGGTCGAGCAATGCGCGCAGGCCGCGCCGGTCTCGGCGACGGCGGCGATGTCGCGCGCCGTGGCGTTGGTCAGATGCGCCAGCACCCAGTCTTCGCCAAGGGCGCCGATCTCGGCCAGCCATTCCGCCGGGCCGCGCCCGTGTTCGGTCTGGATCCGCGCCGCCTCCTGCGCCGATTGCGCGACATGGCAATGGAGGCCGATCCCGCGCCGGCGGGCCTCGGCCGCGATCTCCAGATGCAGTCCGCCCGAACAGGTGTCGGCGGCGTGCGGGCCGAGCCGGGCCGTCACCAGCCCCTCGCCGGCGCCATGCCATTGATCGGCTACGCGCAGGGCCTCCCGCAGCAGGGCCTCGCCGATCTTCGGGTGGCGGGTGTAATCGCCATCGGCCAGGGCCGGCTTGTCCACGTCGAAAATCTCGGTCGCAAGCTGAAGCCGCAGCCCGGTCTCCAGCGCCAGCTCGCCCATGGCGTCCGGGCAATACCAGAAATCGTTGATCGTGGTGTAGCCGGCGAGGATCATCTCGGCGACGCCCATGCGCGCCAGCGCCCGCCAGTCATCCGGCGCGACCCGGCTCTCGCCGCGAAAGGAGATCGTGTAGAGCGCCTTGCCGCCGACCCCGTCGTCGGTCTGGCTGCGAAAGACGGTGGAGGCGGCGTGGCAATGCGCGTTGACGAAGCCCGGAAGCGCCGCCATGCCGGCGCCGTCCAGCCGCTCGCGCGGGACCCATGCGCCGGCGGGGCGCGCCGGGCCGGCATGGAGGATCAGCCCGTCGCGAATGGCGATCTCGGCCCCGGCGACGATCTCATCGCCGGAAGCATAGAGAAAATCCGCCGTGACCAGCAGGTCGATCTGCTCCGGGCGCCGGTTGTCCCGGGTCTGGTCCTCGCCGTTCATCGCCGCCTCCCCGACAAGGCGCCGCTTTCTCTGCGGTGCGCCCCATCATGCCGGCGGGCGGGGCGGGTTTCCAGCGCCGGCGCTCAGCGCAGGTCGTCCTCGTCCTCTTCCGTCTCGCCTTTCGGCAGGTTGAAGAGGCTTTCGGCGTCGACCAGCGTGCTTTCCTCGCTCTCCTCCTCCCCGAGGATGGAGAAATTGTCGAGCCCGCCGAAGCTCTTCTGCGGGCGCGCCGGTTCGATATTGGCGTGCAGGCTCGCCTCGGTGGACATCAGCGCCTTCTTCTCCTCATCGGTCATGGTCTGACCTTCGAGCTTGGCCTTGCGGGCCGAGGCGCGCTTCACCGCCGCGTCCAGCTCCACCTGTTTGCAGAGACCGAGCGCGACCGGATCGACCGGGCGGATATTCGGCATGTTCCAGTGGCTCTTGTCGCGCACCGACTGGATGGTCGGCTTGGTGGTGCCCACCAGCTTGGCGATCTGGCTGTCGGCCAGTTCGGGATGATAGCGCACCAGCCAGGCGATCGCCGCCGGCCGGTCCTGCCGCTTGGAAAGCGGGGTGTAGCGCGGGGCGCGGCGTTTCGGCTCCGGCGCCAGTTTCTTCTTCAGGAGTTTCAGCCGCGCCTTGGGGTCTTTCTCGCAGCGGGCGATCTCTTCGCGGGTGAGCTGGCCGCCGGTCACCGGATCCAGCCCCTTGATGCCGATCGCGACCTCGCCATCGGCGATGCCGCCGATCTCCAGCTCGTGCATCCCGGTGAATTCGGCGATCTGCTGAAAGGTGAGGCCGGTATTGTCGACCAGCCAGACGGCGGTCGCCTTCGGCAGCAGGGGCAGGTCGCTCATGTCAATCTCCTCAAGGCATGGGTCTCCGGCGGTCCGAATACCGGCGCCGGGGCGATTTTTCGGTGTTCGAGGGGAGTCGACAGCTATATAGGCGAGAGAATGCGCCAGATAAAGACCCCTATCGCCTTCGGCCTCGCATCGTTTCTGCTCGGCCTTTTGCTGTCGGCCGCGCCGGGGCGCGCCGCGGATCGGGCCGGCGATTTCGACTATTACGTGGCTGCGCTGTCCTGGAACGCCTCCTGGTGCGAACGCGAGGGCGACGCGCGCGACGCCGGACAATGCGACCCGCGCCATGATTACGGCTTCACCCTGCACGGGCTCTGGCCGCAGCATGAGCGCGGCTGGCCTGAATTCTGCCGCACGAGGGAGCGCGATCCCTCGCGGCGGGAGACGGAGGCGATGATCCCGATCATGGGTTCCTCCGGTCTCGCCGCCTACCAGTGGCGCAAGCACGGGCGCTGCACCGGGCTTTCGGCGGCCGATTACCTGGAGCTTTCGCGCCGGGCCTGGGAGGCGGTCGCGCGGCCCGCGATCTTCCGCCGCCTGCCGAGGGATATGGAGGTCGCGCCGAATGTCGTCGAGGACGCCTTTCTGGAGGCGAATCCCGATATGGAGCCGGACGGGGTGACCATCGCCTGTCGCGACGGCGCGCTGGCGGAGGTGCGCATCTGCTTCACCAAGGATCTGCAACCCCGCGCTTGCGCCCCCGATGCGCGGCGGGACTGTTCCGACCGCGCGACAAGGCTGCCGAAGATGCGCTGAGGGCTACATCGCCTCCAGCCCGAAAGCCCCGCGCATCCGCGCCTTCAGCCAGGCGCCGTCGCGCGAGGGCAGGATGCGCGGTTTCTCCGCTCCGTCGATGCGGATCACGATCACCGCCGGCCCATCGCCGATGCGGGCGACGCGCGCGGCGGCGGCCTCCAGCCCGGCCGCGTCCGTGACGGTCATCGTCTCGGCCACGCCGCAGCCGGCCGCGATCTTCGCCAGATCGGCGCCGGTGGCGGTGTGGCTGACCTGCTGTCCGGTTTCCCCGTAAAGCCCGTTATCGAGGATCGCCACGGTCAGATTGCGCGGCCCCTGCCGGGCGATGGCGGCGAAACCGCCCATGCCCATCAGCGCCTCGCCATCGCCGGTCAGCACCATGACCGGGGTTTCCGGCTGCGCCAGCGCGAGGCCGAGCCCCATCGGGGCCGCCCCGCCCATTCCGCCCCAGAGATAGAAATTCCGCGGATGATCCCCGGCCGCCGCCAGATCGTAGCTGGGCGCGCCAAGCGAGGAGATCACCGCCATGTCGCCCCGGTCCCGCACCAGCCGCGCCACCGCCTCGCGCCGGTCGAGTTTCGCCTTTTCACCCATCGCCGCCCCGCTCATTTCACGAACACCTTCGCGCCGATCAGGCGCTGCGACAGCAGCGCCGCGACGGGGGTTCCGCCCTCGAAAGCCATGTGCGCCGCGGCGCGCACGGTCTCGCCGACCTCCTCCGGCCGTTCGGCGCGCAGAACCCGTACGCCCATCATTTCGAAAGCCGCCTGCACATTGGCGCCCATCTGCACCTGCCACGGATTGAACTCGCCCCATTCGCCGCGCATCGTCACCAGGGTCAGCAGCGGAAAGCGGATCGAGGCGACCAGCGACAGCATGTTGACGCAGTTGCCGACGCCGCTCGACTGCATCAGCAGCGCCGCCCGCTGACCGCCGAGCCAGGCCCCGGCGGCCAGCGCCACGCCCTCTTCCTCGGTGGTCAGGCTGATCGCGGTCATCTCCGGGTCGGCATGGGCCATCTCGATCAGCCGGGCGTGGCCGCCATCGGGCACATAGGGGACCTGCGCGACGCCGAAAGCCTTCAGAGCCGCGAATATCTCGTCCGGCCAGCCGGTTTCTTCCCGGTCGTGTCCTGTCATCGTCTTCCTCATCCTGCGCCGCTCCGCGCCCTTTGGCCGGGCCGGCGGCGATAATGCCGTTGAGCAGGCCATGCCGAAATTATAAAAATGCGATAGTCGCTATCAGGAAATTCGAAACCATGGATCTTCGGCAGCTTCGCACCTTCATCATGGTCGCCGAGACCGGCTCGCTCAGCGGCGCCTCCGACAGGCTGCGGCTGGCGCAGCCGGCCCTTTCACGGCGGATCAGGATGCTGGAGGAAGCGGTCGGCTTCGCGCTTTTCACTCGCTCCGGGCGCGGCATGCAGTTGACCGAGCATGGCGCGGCGCTGCTGGCGCGGGTTTCGGGGCTGGTGAAGCAGCTTGACGATTCCGTCGCCGATGTGCGCTCGATGACCAGCGAGCCGACGGGAAGGGTGGTGCTGGGCTGCATCCCCTCGGCCAGCCACGTGGTCGCGGGGCGGGTGGCGATCCGGGTCGCGCGCGAATTGCCGAAGGTCTCCCTGCGGATCGTGGAGGGTTACGCCGGCCATCTGATCGACTGGATCCATCGCGGCGAGGTCGATCTGGCGCTGCTCTACGGTCCGGCCTCGGACCTGCATCTCAGGGTTTCGGAGGTGATGCGCGAGGAACTGGCGCTGATCAGCCCCGCCGCCGGGCCGCGCGGCCCCGACGCGGTGGATGTGGCCGCGCTCGGCGGGCTGCATCTGGTGCTGCCGAGCCGCCCGCACGGGCTGCGCATGGTGGTGGAGGCGGCGGCGGCCCGGGCCGGGGTGGCGATCGAGATCCGCTATGAAGCGGATTCCTTCCGGGTGCTGAAGGATCTGGTCGCCGCCGGGCTCGGCTGCACCATCCTGCCGCTTTCGGCCTTTCGCCGCGAGGAGGAGCGCGGGCTTTACCATATCTCCCGGCTGGTCCGGCCGCGGATCTCGCGCCAGCTGGTCATGGCGCTTCCCGCCAATCGCAGCGACACCGGCGCGACCGAGGCGGTGCGCAGGCTGGCGCTGGACGAGATCGCCGGCATGGTCGCCAGCGGCGAATGGCGGAGGATCCCCGACTGACCGCGCCGGCGCTTGCGCCCTGCGTCCGCTTGCGCTGATATGAGCCGGTCCGGCGCGAAGGCGCGGACCAGCGATCATATCAGGAGAGGAATGATCCATGACCCCAGCGGAACGTCGCGCGCGCCACGGCGGCCGTGTCTATGGCAACCTCGTCGCCGCCGAGGAGATCCCGGCCGCAAGCGGCGCGACCTTCGCCAGCGAGGACCCGTTCACCGGCGAGGAATGGGCGACGATCGCCCGCAGCGACCATCGCGACGTGGATCGCGCCGTTGCGGCGGCGGCGGCGGCCTTTCGCGGCTGGTCGCGCACCGGGCCCACCGCGCGCGGCAAGCTCATGGTCCGGCTGGCGGAACTGATCGAGGACAGGGCCGATTTCCTGGCCGAGGTCGAAGTGCGCGACAATGGCAAGCTGCTGGCGGAAATGCGCGCCCAGACCGGCTATCTGGCTGAATGGTACCGCTATTTCGGCGGCCTCGCCGACAAGATCGAGGGCGCGGTGATCCCCTCGGACAAGGCGGGGATCTTCAATTTCACCCGGCATGAGCCGCTGGGGGTGATCGCGATGATCACGCCCTGGAACTCGCCGCTGCTGCTTCTGGCCTGGAAGCTGGCGCCGGCGCTGGCGGCGGGCAACACCTGCGTGATCAAGCCTTCGGAATTCACCTCCGCCTCCACGGTCGAGTTCGGCCGGCTCTTCGCCGAGGCCGGCTTTCCGCCGGGCGTGGTCAATGTCGTCACCGGTTTCGGCAAGGAGGCCGGCGCGCCGCTCTCCTCGCACCGGGATGTGGCCAAGGTCGCCTTCACCGGCTCCGACGCCGCCGGGCAGATGATCTATGAGACGGCGGCGCGGAACATCACCCCGGTTTCGCTGGAGCTGGGCGGCAAATCGCCGAACATCGTCTTCGCCGACGCCGATATCGACGCCGCGGTGATGGGCGTGGTCTCCGGCATTTTCGCGGCGACCGGGCAGACCTGCATCGCCGGGTCGCGGCTTCTGGTGCAGAAGGAGATCGCCGGGGATTTCGTCAAGAGGCTGATCAAGGTGGCGAGCGGCGCCCGGATCGGCGATCCGATGGATATGGAGACCCATGTCGGCCCGGTCACCACCGGCCCGCAATATGAAAAGGTCCTGTCCTATATCGAGATCGCCGAGAAGGAGGGCGCGAAGCTCGCCTTTGGCGGCAAGCCGGTGCGGGTGGAGGGCGGCGGGGCCGATCGCTTCGTCGAACCGGCGATCTTCACCGGGGTGACGCCGGCCATGCGGATCGCGCGGGAGGAGGTCTTCGGCCCGGTCCTCTCCGTCCTGACCTTCGAGGATGAGGAACAGGCCGTCGCCATCGCCAATGATTGCGATTTCGGCCTCGCCGCCGGGGTCTGGACCAGCGACATGGGCCGGGCGCTGCGCATGTCCGCGGAGCTGGAGGCCGGCACCGTCTGGGTCAACACCTATCGCGCGGTCAGCTTCACCTCGCCCTTCGGCGGCTACAAGCGCAGCGGGCTGGGGCGTGAAAGCGGGCAGGAGGCGATCTACGAATTCCTCCAGACCAAATCCGTCTGGATCGCGACCGAGCTTTCGATCTCGAACCCGTTCATCATCCGCTGAACGGGGGCGGCGGGGCGCGGCTTAGGCGGCGCCTTCCTGCTCCAGCGCGCGGGCGATGCGCCCGGCGCAGGCGCGAAGCGCGGGCAGGAGCCTGTCCAGCTGGTCCTCGACCGACCCCGCCGTGCGCAGCACCAGGCTGGAGAGCGCCGCCTCCACCTTGCCGTTCACCGTGATCGGCGCCGCGACGGCGGAGATCAGCGAGCCGTAGACCTCTTCGAGATAGCTCGCCTGCGCGAAGGCGTAGCCCCGCCGCCGGATCTGATCCAGCTCCGCGTCGATATCGGCCCAGAATTCCGGCGCGCTGTCCCATCTGTCCGCGCTCGCCCGCAATTCATCCAGCAGCGCGGCGCGCTCCTCCGGCGGCAGATGGGCGAGGACGATCCGGCCGGTTCCGGTCGGGAGCATCGGAATCACCGTCCCGAGCCGGCCGGGCAGCGCCAGCCCGTTCGCCGCCCGGTTGGTGTAGATGATGACCATTGAGCGGCCCTCGCGCACCGAGAGATTGGAGGGCCAGCCGATCTCGTTCCTCAGGGCCTCGATCTCCGGTTGCGCGATCTGCGCGAGGCGGGAGCGGGCGTCGTAACCGGCGCCGAGGGCCTTGGCCCGCGCGGTGACGGCGAAGGTCGCGCCGCCGGCGTCGCGCGCGACATAACCGGCCCCCGCCAGCGTCTCCAGTATCCGCACCGTGGTCGGCTGCGGCAGGCCGGCGGCGCGCGCGATCTCCGAGGCGGTCACCGGCCCGGTCGCGCTGACGGCGCGCAGCACCTCCAGCCCCCGGAGGATGGCGCGGACGGGTTCATAGGCCGGCATCCGCTAGCCCAGGCCGAGCGCGCGCCGGATCAGCGCCGCCTGCTCCGCTTCATGCCGATCGATCGAGCCGCCGGCCGCCGCCGGCATGGCCGGGCGGGCGATCACGCCAAGCCGCGCCGCCAGGTCCGGCCGCTCATCCATCAGCGCGTCGCGGATATGACGCCACGCCCCCTGGTTCAGCGGCTCTTCCTGACACCAGACCAGGGTTTTCGCGCCGCTTGATGTGACCGTCGCGGCGACGGCCTCCAGATCCAGCGGGTAAAGCTGTTCGATCCTGAGAACGCCGACGCGATCCTCCAGCCCTTGCTCGCGGCGCATGGCCGCCAGTTCATGGGCGATCTTGCCGGAGCAGAGCGCCAGCCGCTCCGGCGCCGCCGGCCCGTCATATATGGTGGCGCGGACATGCGCGCCCTCGCCGAATTCGGCCAGCGCCGAGCGCGCGGCGGGGGCGCGGAGCAGGGATTTCGGCGCGGCGATGAAAAGCGGCTTGCGCCAGTTCGCGCGAAGCTGCCGGCGCAGCATGTGGAAATAATTCGCCGGTGTCGTCGGGTTCGCGAAGATCAGCGCGCCATTGGCGCAGGCCTGAAGGATCCGTTCCGGCCGGCAGGAGGAATGATCCGGCCCCTGCCCCTCCAGCCCATGCGGCAGCAGCACGACCAGCCCCGAACGCAGGCCCCATTTCGCCTCCGCCGTGGCGATATACTGATCGACCACGATCTGCGCGCCGTTGAGGAAATCGCCGAACTGCGCCTCCCATATCGTCAGCGCGCCGGGGTCGGAAAGGCTGTGGCCATATTCGAAGCCGAGCGCCGCATATTCCGAAAGCGGGCTGTTATGGACCTCCAGCCCCGGCCCGCCGAGCGGCATGGCGCTTTCCGGCCCGGTCTGATCGAAGACGCGCAGATGCCGCTGGGTGAAGGTCCCGCGCAGGCTGTCCTGCCCGGTCAGCCTGACCTCGCCCCCTTCCGCGATCAGGCTGGCGAAGGCGAGCGCCTCGGCGCTGGCGAAATCCAGCCCCTCGCCATCCTCCAGCGCCCGCCGGCGAAGCGCGTAGAATTTCTCCACTTTCGGATGGACCTTGAGCGCGGGGTCGATGCGCGAGGCCGCCAGCCCGATCTCGCGCAGTCTGGCGAGCGGCAGGCCGGTCGCGACCGGGGCGAGCAGATCCCTGACCGTCGGGCGGGGCAGCGCCGCCCAGCCGGGTTGAAAATCGGGGGCGCTGTTCGGGCGTTCGGCGTCGATCCGGTCGAAAGCGGCGCGCATCTCCGCCTGAAAGTCGTCGATCTCCCGCTCGACCGTCGCCGCCCGCTCCGGCGCGCGCTCTTGCAGCCGTTCGCGGAAACCCTGCGCGACGGCGGGCCGCGCGTCGATGCCGGCCCATATGCGCGGCTGGGTGAAGCGGGGCTCGTCCAGCTCGTTATGGCCATTGCGGCGATAGCAGACGACATCAATGAAGATGTCGCGGGCGTAGCGTCGCCGCCAGTCCGCCGCCACCGCCGCCGCCGCGAGCAGCGCCGCCGGGTCGCAGCCGTTGACATGCAGCGCCGGCGCCCCGGTCAGCTTGGCGATATCGGTGCAATAACGGGCGGGGCGGCCCTCGGATGGCGAGGTGGTGAAGCCGATCTGGTTGTTGACCACCAGATGGATGGTCCCGCCGACATCATAGCCGTCCAGCCGCGAAAGCTGCGCAAGCTCGGCGGTCAGGCCCTGCCCGGCGAAGGCGGCGTCCGTATGCATCAGGAGGCACATGGCGGCGCCGACCTGTCGCCGCGCCCGCGCCAGCCCGGTCGCGACCGGGCCGACCACCATCAGATGCGAAGGATGAGGCGCGATCGACAGCCGGACCGGATGGCCGTCGAATTCCGCCTCCGTCACATGGCCGAGATGATAGGGCACGTCGCCGGTGTAATCCGGGCCGCCTTCGGTCAGATCGCGGCCCTTGATCTCGGCCAGCAGCGTCGCGACGTTCTTGCCCAGCACCGTGGCCAGCGTCGCCAGCCGGCCGCGATGCATGCCGCCCATGACGATCTCCTCGGCGCCGCCAAGGGCGGCGTGGCGGATGATTTCCCGCAGGACCAGCAGCGCGCCTTCGGCGCCCTCGCTGCCGAAGCGTTTCTTGGTGGGGAACTTGAGCCTGACGAAGCTTTCGAAGGCGTCGGCCATGCCGACGCCGCGAAAGGCGCGGGCGAGATCATCGGCGCCGGGCGGCTCCAGCATCGCCCGCTCGAACCGTTCGGCGAGCCAGTCGCGGGCCTCCGCATCCTCGATCTGTCGTGATTCGAGCGCCGCGCCGCCGCAATAGACCTGCTCCAGAAGCCGGACGAGTTCGCCGGCCGTCCCTTTGCCCGGCCGGCCGCCAAGCGTCCATTCGACCGGTTCGCGGCCCGCGCCGGCTTTCAGCCGGTCGAGCCGCGCATGCGCCGGCGCGGCCGCGGAGAGCGGGTCGAGCCGGGCGGCGAGATGGCCATCCTCCCGGAACGCGATGATCAACTCGTCCGCGCGCCCCGCCGGAGGCCGCTCGCCGGCGTCAAGCGTCTCGAACCAGAGCCGCCAGTCCGCGGGCACGCTCATCGGGTCGCGCAGATAACGGCCCTGCATCGTCAGCGCATGGCCGTTGTCCTGGCCGATCGGAAGCGCGGCCTCGGCCGCGCCCCGGTCGTTTCGCTCGGGCTTCATCGGGCGGATGTCAGCCGAGCCGGGGCGATTCCAGCCCGGCGAGATCGCACCAGGCGTCCAGCAGGGCCGAGAAATCCTTGCCGCCATAGCCGCGGCTCCGCGCCAGTTGCAGGCATTCGCGCGCGGCGGCGCCCATGGCCAGCGGCACTTTCAGCACCGAAGCCGCGCCGAGCGCGAGGCTGAGATCCTTGTGCGCCAGGTCGATCTGGAAGCCGGGGCTGGTGTCGCCGGCCAGAACCTTGCTGGGGAAATTGGTCTTCAGATGGCCGTTGGTCGCGGTGGTGCCGTTCAGCACGTCGATCACCTGCCTGGTGTCCAGCTTGAAGCCCTGCGACAGCGCCAGCATCTCGGAATTGAGCTGCGCCAGAGAGATGGCCATGAAATTGTTCACGATCTTCATCCGCATGCCGGAGCCCGGACCGCCGCAATGATGGATCGTCGTGCCCATGGCGTTGAGCATCGGTTCGATCAGCTTCAGATCCGCATCCGTCGCCCCGACCATGAACAGGCTCTCGCCCGCATCTGCGTGCTGGGCCAGCCGGCCGACCGGCGCGTCGGCGAGGCGAAGCCCGGCCTTGTTCAGCGCCGCGTTGATCTGGTCGGTCACCAGCGGGTCGATCGTGCTCATGTCCACGATCAGCGCGCCCTTTTTCGCCGCCGGCATGATCTGGCCCAGCACCACCGCCTGCACATCGTTGGAATTGGGCAGCATGGTGAAGATCACATCGGCGCTGTCGACCGCGTCCTCCACCGATCCGGCGGCGGTTCCGCCCGCCGCGACCAGGGCTTTCACCGCCTCCGGGTTCAGATCGAACCCGGTGACCGTAAATCCCTTTTTCTGCATGTTGCAGGCCATCGGCCGCCCCATGCGGCCAAGCCCGATAAAGCCGATCTTCATTTTGTTTCCTCTCTCGAATGCGCGGGCCGGTCCTTGTCGCGGTCCGGTCGGGGCGGACATGTCGCCGGGAGAATCCGTAGCATCATCTTTTGCGCGCTTCCATCTTTGAATTACTTATTCATTAAATGAATAAATTGACCCGGCCCGCCCGCGTTGCTTTTTCCGCCGAAGCGCGAAATATCTGGCCATGCAGAACAATGCAGGGGAGGCGAACATGGCGGGCGAAGCTTACAATCGGGGCCTTGAGCGCAACCCGGCCAATCACCAGCCGCTCTCTCCGTTGCCCTTCCTCGCCCGTTCGGCGCTGATCCGGCCGGAGGCGACGGCGATCATCCACGGGCCGCTCCGGCGCAGCTACGCCGAATTCTACGCCCGGAGCCGGGCGCTGGCCTCGGCGCTGGCCGCGCGCGGCGTCGGCAAGAACGACACGGTGGCGGCGCTTCTCTTCAACACCCCGGCGATGCTGGAGGCGCATTACGGCGCGCCGATGTGCGGGGCCGTGCTCAATTCGATCAACACCAGGCTCGACGCCGCGACGATCGCCTTCATTCTCGACCATGGCGAAGCGAAGGTCTTCATCGTCGACAGCGAACTGGCGCCGGCGGCGAAGGAGGCGCTGGCGCTGGCGAAGCGCAGGCCCTTGCTGATCGAATACGCCGACCCGGAAAGCGGCGCGCCGGCGGGGCTGGAGGCCGAGGATTACGAGGCGGTGATCGCCTCGGGCGACCCGGATTACGCCTGGTCGCCCCCGGCGGACGAATGGGACGCGATCGCGCTCAATTACACCTCCGGCACCACCGGCGACCCGAAGGGCGTGGTCTATCACCACCGGGGCGCGGCGCTTCTGGCCTCGGCCAATGCGCTGCACGGGCGGATGGGGGCTGATTCGGTCTATCTCTGGACCCTGCCGATGTTCCATTGCAACGGCTGGTGCTTTCCCTGGACGATCTCGGCCATCGGCGGGACGCATGTCTGCCTGCGCGCGGTCAGGGCGAAGCCGATCTTCGACGCCATCGCCGATCATGGCGTCAGCCATCTCTGCGGCGCGCCGATCGTGATGCAGACCCTGCTGAACGCGCCCGACGATGAAAAACGCGATTTCCCGCACAGGGTCGCCTTTCTCACCGCCGCCGCCCCGCCGCCCGAGGCGGTGCTGGCGGCGATGGCTGGGGCCGGTTTCGCGGTCACGCATCTCTATGGGCTGACCGAGACCTACGGCCCCGCCGTCCTCAACGAGTGGAAGGCGGAGTGGGACGCGCTGCCGATCTCCGCCCAGGCGCAGAAAAAGGCGCGTCAGGGCGTGCGCTATCTGCCGCTCGACGATCTTTCGGTGCGCGACCCGGAGACGATGGCGCCCGTTCCCGCCGATGGCGAGACCATCGGCGAGGTGATGTTCCGCGGCAATGTGGTGATGAAGGGCTATCTCAAGAATCCCTCCGCCACCGAAAAGGCCTTCGCCGGCGGCTGGTTCCATTCCGGCGATCTCGGCGTCACCTATCCGGACGGCTATATCCAGCTGAAGGACAGGGCCAAGGACATCATCATCTCCGGCGGCGAGAACATTTCCTCGATCGAGGTGGAGGACGCGCTCTTCATGCATCCCGCCGTCGCCGGCTGCGCGGTGGTGGCGCGGCCCGATGAAAAATGGGGCGAGACCCCTTGCGCCTTTGTCGAGCTGAAAGCCGGCGCCAGCGTGACCGAGGCGGAGCTGATCGGTTTCGCACGCGAGCGGCTGGCGCATTTCAAGGCGCCGAGAACGGTGATCTTCACCGAACTGCCGAAGACCTCCACCGGCAAGATCCAGAAATTCGAACTCCGCAAGCGCGCGGCCGAACTGTAGGCGTCGCGGTGCGGGAATCGCCGGTCTTCACCGCCGCCGCCGCCCGCGTGGCCCTCGCCGCGATCATTCTGCCGGCCATCCGGGCGGCGACGGGACGGAGACGCGGCCCTACCGCTCGCTGACCTCGACCACATTGTCATAGGGATTCGAATCCGGCAGCAGGAGATAGGGATCTATCCCGAAACGCGCCGGTTTTTCCTCCAGCGTCAGCTCGATCTCGTTGCGCCCGCTTTTCAGCGTCAGCCATTCCTCCGCGATCACATCCCCGGGCGCGAAACCCGCGCCGCGGAAGACTGCGATGGGGATCGGCGTGTCGAGCGGGGCCGCCGCTTCGATGCCGAGCCCCTCGGAATAGGTTTTCGCCGCCTCCACCACGGCGCCGAGCCGCCATCGGCCGGCGTCGTCGCGCCAGGTCTTCGCCTTGCGCACGTTCAGGCGCCAGTTGGCGACATTGAGGAAGAAATCGTCGAGCGGCGCGCCCGCCTCCGCCGGCAGCTCCGCCTTCAGCCGGGCCAGAAGATCGGCGGCCGAAGGATAGGGCGCCGGGCGGAACCGCCATTCGTCCAGGAATTTGGCGAAGGCGGCCTCCAGCCGCTCCTGCCCGACCAGTTCGGCCAGATAGACGATATGCAGCGCGCCCTTGTTGCGGATCATGGTGGAGTCCTTCATCTCCTCGATGAAGGGGCGTTCCTCGTCCTCAAGCTGGGCGCGATGGCGATAGGTCTCCATCATGTCCTGAAGCCGCATCTCGCGGCTGAGCGCCGGGCCGCGCGAGCGGTGCATGTAGAGCGCCGAGGTCCAGTAGGGAATCCCGGAAAGCACCGATTTCGCGCCGGGCAGATTGGCGGCCATGACCTGGTCCAGCCACCAGCTCACCCCCATCAGATTGGCGGCGTTTTTGCGCAGATCCTCGCCTTTCGAGCGGGCGAGATCGGTCTTCCAGCCCATCACCTCGGTGACGAAGCCCAGCCCGCCGCGGGCGCCGAAACCGGTGTAATGCAGCGAGGCCTCGCCAACGCGGAAGGCGGTGAAGGGCGGCGGGCCGTAGCGCGACCGGAAATAGGCCATCGCGTCCAGCAGCGCCTCGGCGTTCGGTTCCAGCGTGTAGTCATGCGCCGGGTGGTGATAAAGCTCCACCGGCGGCAGGCCGGGGCGTTCCCGCCGATAGACATCGTAGCGGGCGGACATGACCTCCGCCCAGCCGCGGGAGGGGAAATCGGAGACATAGCGGATGCGCCGGCGCCCGTCCTTCACGCCGTAATCCTCGGCCATGGTCCCGGAATAGAGCGGAATCTGGTCGGCGCTGGTCCCGACCGTGACGTCGATCGAGCGGACCCAGGCCAGATGGGTGGTGTCATGCGCCACCCGGTCGCCCAGGGTCGAGGCGGGGGGCGACCATTCCGAGGCCAGCCCGTATTCCCTGCGCAGCCAGGCGGGCTTGTGCTCCAGCCGCTCGCTGTAGCCGAGCGCCGGGATCAGGTTCAGGTTCATGATCGAGGTGCCGTTGCCGATCACCTCCACCCCCTGCACTTCGGGGATGGTGTCGTTCGGGTTATGCGCGGCGAATCCCGGATCGGGCCGACCGGCGGTGCGGAACGGCAGGTCGAGCGAAGCGCCGGGCGCGAGCGGCGAAGCCAGCCGCCAGATCTGCACATGCGGGTCGGAGCGCGCCTCGTCCAGCTCGGCGACGCCGGCCAGATCCAGCGTCGCCTCCTTCAGCAGCGGGTGGAAGAAGACGATCAGTTCTTCTATCGCCGCGTCGCTCTGGTTCTCCACCGTGACCGCGCCCTGCATCTCCACCGCGCGGCGCTCGGGGTAAAGCTCGATATCGCCGCTGATCGCGGTGATCTTCGGCTGCGGCCGGTCC
Source organism: Pikeienuella sp. (assembly GCA_047974395.1). Taxonomy (GTDB): domain Bacteria; phylum Pseudomonadota; class Alphaproteobacteria; order Rhodobacterales; family Rhodobacteraceae; genus Pikeienuella. Next base: position 14,795 of record JBKECG010000127.1, read on the forward strand.
GCCCATTCGGCGCGATAGGTGGTCTCGATCCAGGCCATGTAGCGGCCCTCGTTGAAGAGCGGCCAGCGATGCAGGATGGTGGTCTGATAGAAGATCGCGCCGCCCATGATCACGAGAGCCGCCAACGTCGCCGCGAAGAGCGCCCCGCCCCGCCCGCGCGTCAGCCGCGCCTTCCAGAGCGCGCGGCGCGGCGGCGGCTCCGTCCCCCGCGCATAGGCGCCCCAGGCGATCAGCCAGATCAGGAGCGAGGCCAGCGTCCACCAGGCGGCGAGCTGGAAATGCCCCTTCAGGAAATGGCCATAGCCATCAATCGGCGAATACCAGAAGAACCCGGTGTCGCCGAAGCGGTAAAGCGGGTGATAGAGGCCCAGCGCGTCGAAAAGCGGCCCGGAAAGATAGACGAAGAGGGCCAGAACCATCGCGATATAACGCTGGCGGATGATGACCTGCATCGCCATCGCCAGCACAGCCATCCAGAGGTAATAGGGCGCCTTCACCAGGAACGTGTCGAAGAGATAGAGCCCCCATTCGAAATCATGGAAGCCGCTGGCGATCTGATAGGTCAGATTGACCAGGATCGAGAGCGTCCAGAACAGCAACACCACCAGCAACAGCGCCAGCGTCTTGGCCAGAAAGCGCGCGGCGTCGCCGCCCGGCGTGGCGTCGATCAGCTCATCGACGCGGAACTGGCGTTCGCGCCAGATGATATCGGCCGCGTACCAGACCAGGAGCACGACCAGCACCTTGTCGAAATAATAGCCCGAATTATGGATCAGCAGATCCGTCGTCGGCAGCGAATAGGAATAGGTGACCGCGCTGGCCGCCGCCCACCAGAGCGAGAAGGCCGCGAACCCCATCAGCAGCAGAACGCCCGGCTGGCGCCGGAGCGTCGTCACCTCCCATAGCGTGAGGCGCAGAAGCTGATTGTCATAGGCGGCCGGCAGCGCGCGGGCGCCGGCGCGTTTCGACGGCGCCTTCTGGCGCGGCTGGCTCAGGAAACGCGGCGCGCCGATCGTGCCGAGCGCGATCAGGCCGAGCGCGACGGCGCACCAGATCAGCCGGTTGACCAGCAAGAGCCCGGCCAGGGGGCGAAAGCCGGTATTGTTCTCGGCCACCGTCCAGGTCATGGCGTATTCGGCCCCGGCGATATTGCCATAGGGGTCGATCAGCGCGAAAATCCCGAAAACGTCATGGCGATAGGCGTCCTGACCCAGCAGCATCAGCGCCGTGGCGTAAAGCGCGATCAGGCCGAGCGCGGTGACGAAAGCCGCGGTCTGGCTGCGCCAGCGCGCGGCGACGGCGTAGATCAGCGCCGAGACCAGCAGGAAATTCGGCGCCACATAGATCAGCACCGCCTTCAGGTAATGGCCGCCGACAAAGGGGCCGATCCGCTCCTCGGGGACGCCCGGCGCCATCGCCCCCAGGATCATGCCGGGGATGAACATCGCCCCGGCGATCATGACGATGGCGAAGGCGACCAGAAACCGCCCGAGGCCGGAGGAAACCCGCCCCGCGCCGGTCATCATGATCGTCTCTTCTGTCCCGGCGGCGCGGTCTCGGCTCATCGCCTCGCCGACCACGCCGGCGACGATGATGATGCCGAGAACCGAAAGCATCAGCGCCCGCGTCGCGATCGCGTCGCCGCCATTGACCCAGGCGAAGCCGCGCACGCCATAGGCGTTCTCCAGCGTCGCCGCGCCGGCCAGCGCGAAGGAGCCGAGCAGGCAGAACCAGACGAAGGGCCGCGCCCACTGGCTGCGCCATTCCATGCGCATTTCGGCGAGGAATTCGTTCATCAGGCCGCCTCGGCGATATGCGCGGAATAGAGATCCTCCAGATCGGGTTCGGCGGCGGTGAAGCCGGCGCCGGGGGCCTCGTCGGCCAGCACCCGCACCACCAGTTCGCCCTGATGCGGGCGCCATGACAGGACGTTGTGGCGGGCCTGCATCTCCGCCAGCTCGCCGAATTCGGCCCCGCGCCGCCAGACCCGGCCCGAAAGCGCCGCGATCAGGTCCTTCGGCGCGCCGGCGCTGACGATCCGGCCCCGGTTCAGCAGCGCGAGATCGGTCGAAAGCCCGGCCAGGTCCTCGACGATATGAGAGGAAAGGAGCAGCACGCAATCCCGCGCCGCATCGGCGAGCAGGAACTGGAAGCGGCGGCGCTCGGACGGGTCGAGCCCGGCGGTCGGCTCGTCCACGATCACCAGCTCCGGCGCGCCGAGAAAGGCCGCGGCGATACCGAAACGCCGGCGCATGCCGCCGGAATAGGTGTCGAGCCGGCGGCGCGCGACATCGGCGAGATTGACCTTTTCAAGCTGCCGCCAGACCTGCTCCTTGCGCGCCTTCGCGCCCAGCCCCTTCAGCCCGGCCAGATAATCCAGCATCTCGACCGCGCTGACGCGGGGATAGACGCCCATGTCCTGCGGCAGATAGCCGATCTTGCGCCGCGCGGTTTCGGGGTCGGCCAGCAGATTCTCGCCATTCAGCTCCACCCGGCCCGAATCCGGCCTTTGCAGCGTCGCGAGGGTCCGCATCAGCGAGGATTTGCCGGCGCCATTGGGGCCGAGCAGGCCGAAAACCCCGCGTTTCGCGGTCAGGGACACGTCATCCAACGCCTTGAAGCCGCCGCCATAGGTCTTGGAGACGCCGCTTACCTTCAACATGCTGATATCTTCCCTCACGTCCGTTCCCGCGCCGCGCAGGAACGGTCGGTTTGAATGCTCGGAGGGCTGGGCCGCGCCGTGATACGGGCGCCGGGGCCTGGCGGTCGGATGTCCGCGCGCAGGCTATCCGGCCCGGATCGGTCGCGCAATGCGGCGATATGGAGGGTCCCGGGCCGTCGGCCCGGAGCCATCTTCCTGTATTCCTTCAGCGATGCGGCCGGGGCGCCGGCCGCGTCACCCCGCGATCAGGCCCATGCTCTCCAGTTTCAGCATGACGTCATGGGCGCAATCATCCGGCGAGACATTGACCGTATCGACGCGAAGCTCCGGGGCCTCGGGCGCCTCATAGGGGTCGGAGACCCCGGTGAATTCCTTGATCTTGCCCTCGCGGGCGAGCTTGTAGAGCCCCTTTCGGTCGCGCCGCTCGCATTCCTCGATCGAGGTGGCGACATGGACCTCCAGAAAGGCGCCGGTCTGCTCCACCATCTCGCGCACCGCGCGCCGCGTTGCGGTGTAGGGGGCGATCGGGGCGCAGATGGCGATGCCGCCATTCTTGGTGATCTCGGAGGCGACATAGCCGATGCGGCGGATGTTGATGTCGCGGTGCTCCTTGGAGAAGCCAAGCTCCGAGGAAAGATGCTTGCGCACCACATCGCCATCAAGCAGCGTCACCGGCCGCCCGCCCAGCTCCATCAGCTTCACCATCAGCGCGTTGGCGATGGTGGATTTACCGGAACCCGACAGGCCGGTGAAGAAGACGGTGAAGCCCTGATGCGCCCGCGGCGGCTTGGTCTTGCGCAGCTCCGCCACCACTTCGGGGAAGGAGAACCATTCCGGGATCTCCAGCCCCTCCTGCAAGCGCCGGCGCAGCTCGGTGCCGGAGATGTTGAGCACCGTCGCCCCCTCCGCCACCTCGTCGGCGGGCTGGTATTCGGCGCGGTCCTGCACATAGACCATGTGCTTGAACGGAACGACCTCGATGCCGATCTCGTCGCGATAGGCGGCGACCAGATCCTGCGCGTCATAGGGGCCGTAGAAATCCTCGCCGGCGGAATTCTTGCCCGGCCCGGCATGGTCGCGCCCGACGATGAAATGGGTGCAGCCGTGATTGCGCCGGATCAGCGCGTGCCAGAGCGCCTCGCGCGGGCCGGCCATGCGCATGGCGAGATTCAGCAGCGACAGATGCGTCGTGGAGGCCGGGTATTTGTCCAGCACCGCCTCATAGCAGCGCACACGGGTGAAATGGTCGATATCGCCCGGCTTGGTCATGCCGACAACCGGATGGATCAGCAGATTCGCCTGCGCCTCCCTCGCGGCGCGGAAGGTCAGCTCCTGATGCGCGCGATGGAGGGGATTGCGGGTCTGGAAGGCGACGACGCGCCGCCAGCCGAGCTTGCGGAAATAGGCCCGCAACTCGTTCGGCGTATCGCGCCTTCCCTTGAAATCATAGTGCACCGGCTGCTGGATGCCGGTGATCGGCCCGCCGAGATAGACCGGCCCGGCGGCGTTGTGCAGGTAATTCACCGCCGGATGCGCCAGATCGTCGGCGCCGAAGACCTTCTGGGCCTCTTTCGCCTTGTTCGGGGTCCATTTGTCGGTGATCGACATGATCGCGAGGATCACGCCCTCCTGATCGCGAAGGGCGATGTCCTGATCCGGGCCGACCTTGTCGGCGAAGTCCTGGGAGACGTCGAGCGTGATCGGCATCGGCCAGAGCGTGGCGTCGGCGAGGCGCATCGTCTCCAGGATGGAATTGTAATCGGCTTCGGAATTGAAGCCCTTGAGCGGGTTGAAACCGCCGTTCATCAGAAGCTCAAGATCGCAGATCTGGCGCGGCGTCAGGTCCCATGACGGCAGCGAGGCCGCCTCGACCTTCAGTTTGGCGGCGCTCTCGGCCGACACGTAAAGCTCCGGGATCGGCGCGGTGTTGGAGGACATGTGGATAGGCCTCAGCTTGTTTGTCGGTTCATGGGGGCGCAATCCGCCCGGTCGGAAAACTCGGCCGCCTAATGCGCCGGGTTCCGCGGAATTTCAATGGCCGGGGCGTTTTCGCCGCGCCATCGACTGGCCCGGGCCGGGCCGCTATCTTCGGCGGCGGGTCGCCGGACCCCTGCGTCAAGAGGAATCCAGATGCATCCGAATCCGATCTACAGGGGCGCCGACGAGGCGCGGAACCTGGCTTTCGCGCGCGAGCGCGGCTTCGGCGCCCTGACCATCGCCGGCGAGGCGGGGCCGCTCCTGTCGCATGCGCCCTTCGTCATTTCCGAAGACGGCGGCGCGATCGGGGCGCATATCGTGCGCTCCAACCCGATCTGGCGGGCGCTGCGCGAGGGGCCGGCGCGGGCGCTGCTCGCGGTCTCGGGGCCCGACGGCTATATTTCGCCCGACTGGTACGGGATCGACGATCAGGTTCCGACCTGGAACTATGTCGCCGTCCACCTGAGGGGCGAATTGCGGCTGCTGGATCAGGCCGCGCTGCGCCCGCATCTGGAGGCGCTCTCCGAGGAGTTCGAACGCCGGCTGGCGCCGAAACCGGTCTGGAGGATCGACAAGATGGCCGAGGAGCCGCTGGCGCGGATGATGCGGATGATCGTTCCGGTCTCGATGCGGATCGAGAGCGTCGAGGGCACCTGGAAATTCAGCCAGAACAAGACCGATGCGGCCCGGATCGCCGCCGCGGAGGCGCTGGAGCGGACCGGTTTCGGACAGGAGGTCCCCGCCCTCGCCGCTCTGATGCGCGCGCCTCCAGCCTGAGCGGCGCTTGCGCGCGAACGGGTTACGGCGCATCCTCCGCGCGGCGCGAAGACGGCTTCGCCCGCTGATCTGGACATGGCCGCGCTCGCCCGCATCCGGCCGGGGCGCGCGGTTCGGACCCGGAGCCGGAGAGGATATCCGATGAAGCTGTTTCACGCCGCCGCCTCGCCTTATGTGCGCAAGGTCATGGTCCTGCTGGAGGAGGCCGGCAAGACCGGCGATCTGACGCTGATCGACGGGGCCACCGCCCCGACCGCGCCCAATGAGGCGGTTCTGGCGGTCAACCCGCTCGGCAAGATCCCCTGCCTTGTGCGCGATGACGGGCCCGCGCTCTATGACAGTCGGGTGATCACCCGTTATCTGGACGCGAAATATGGGACCAGGCTCTATCCCGAAGGCGAGGCGCTCTGGTCCACCCTCGCGCTGGAGGCGCATGCGGACGGCATTCTCGATGCGGCGCTGCTTTGCGTCTATGAGAACCGGATGAGGCCGGAGGCGATGCGCTCCGCCGACTGGCTGGCGGGGCAGCGGGCGAAGATCGCGCGCGGTCTCGACGCGCTGGAGGCGCGCTGGATGGATCGCCTGGAGGGGCCGCTGGACATGGGCGTCGTCGGCGTCGGCTGCGCGCTCGGCTATCTGGATCTGCGCGGGGAGCTGGGCGGCTGGGGCGACTGGCGCGCCGGACGGGCGAAACTGGCCCTCTGGGGCGAAAGGTTCCTGGAGCGGCCCTCGATGCGGGCGACGCGGCCCGCCTGAGGCCGGGAATACCTGACGCGCGGGGAAAACCTGGCTGTCAGGGCGTTGAAATATGGTTCCTGAAAAGAGGACGGCGGCGCTGTCGCGCCGCCGTCGTCGCTACTCGCTCCACAATGCGAACGCACCGCAGATCATGCGTGGCGATAGTCAGCACCCATCTGCAAAGGCCCCACGCAACACAAGCTCAACACGCTGCGATCCCACAACATCCGCAGCCCCCACGCCCTGCAAACACACCCAAGCAACCCCTAACCCTGCAAACACACTGCAACCCTTACACAACGCGCCCATACTCAGGGCGCCAGTCTACGCGCCTCTTCGATCTTCCCCGTCCGGAGCCCGATCCGGGCGGGGAAGGCGCGCATCTCCCCCCACAAGATGCGCGCCACGGCCAGACGATACGCGTGCACTCAACGCCACCCATTTACACACGACGAACGAAACGGGCTCCCAATCACCCCCGTGGAGGACCCTGTCGTCCGACCCGAGGGCAACC
>JBKECG010000141.1:0-9004 GCA_047974395.1 Pikeienuella sp.
GACCGGGGTGAAACGCGTCACCGCCTATCGGCAGGATGCGCTCCGCCTCGCCCGCCATCTGGCGGAGGGCGGCCCCGCCGCCCCCGCCGCGCTCGCCGCGGCGACCGGCGTCGCCCGCGCCGGCGCGATCCTGAGGGCGGATCATTACGGCTGGTTCGAGCGCGTCTCGCGCGGGCTATACCGGCTGACGGCGGCGGGCGCGGAGGGGCTTGGCGCCTTCCCCGCGCCCGAATGAGGCTATTCATATTTTTGTAGCACATTATTAATAACCAATATGACTAATGGGCCGTGCATTCGTGGGAGCATGATGATGACGAATTAGCGTAACCTGCTGACCGTGGTCGGTATATTCTTTCTGTCAGCCTGCGCGGACGAGCCGCCGCCCCCCGAGAAGCCGCAAAGGCCCGCCCTGGCCGGTTCCGCGCCGGCGCTCGCCTTGCTCAGGGAGCCTCTGGGCGAGAGAGAACTCCTGATCGTCGGCAAAACCTACGACACGAAGGTCAAGGGCCACAGCATCGCGCATTTCGATTCCGCCGGCGCGCCCTTCGCCGCGCGGCTGACCGTCGCCGACGGCATGCTGACCACGCGCGTCGCCATAGAGGCCCGCGCGCCGATCGTGCGCCCGATTTCGGTGCTCAGCGTGGGCTCCACCACCCAGAATTATGTCGGACTTCAGGACGCGCGGCGCGCGGAAATCGTATCGACCGAGGCCGGCGAGGCGCTGCTGTTCCCGGCCACATTCAACAAGAGCGCATATAAGGCCGCCACGAAGAATTGCCTTCGAAAATCAACCGGATGCAGAAATCCCGATTTCCGGCGCGAGCTTCTGGTCGGGATGATGTCCATGCAGGTGGCGAAGAAGCTTCGTGCGGGCGGAATCATCGAGGGTTATCCGCTTATCGAAAAGGCGGTCGGCGACAGGCACATCACGGCCGAACTCATCTCGATCGACAGTTTCACGATCGAGGATGTCGACCGCTGGGAAGAAAACGGAAGCATAACCTCCGGCCCGTCCGCGCCCGCGGCCGCCCGCGCCGCCATACCGGAACTGATCGAATATTCCCTGACAGAGACGAAGAAGCGCGATGAACGGGTCGCGATATACGGCAAGGTCAAGGCGATGCTGAGGCCGGTCGCGCCCGATTTCCTTCTCGACAATGAATGCGGGCGGGTGCCCGGCGACTCGGCGATTGATCTTGTCGTCACCGGCGGAACCGAGGCCGAGATGGTGCGCCGCGCCCGGAACTACCCAGGCTGCGCCGAGCGCGTGCGCCGGAAGCTCGACCCCGACGCCTATGCGCGGGTCTTCGCCGAGGTTCAGGAACTCGCGAAACAGTATCAGGCCATCGGCGGCGCGGTGCAGAATGTCGAGGGCGGGCCGGGCGTCCAGATCAAGCGGCTGCCGATGCCGCATCCCGACGCGATGGAAATGCCGGTCGATCGCAACCTCGCCATGCTTGCGGGCCGCGATTATTCCCGGTTTGAAAGGAATGTAGCGGAGGAGCGTGCGCGCGAGAGGCGGCGGCGCGAGCGGGAGCAGGAGAAGAAGATGGAGGCCATCCGCGCCGCACAGGCGCTGAACGAGATCAACGGGAGGATCGCACGCGAAAGGGCGCTGAAAGCGGGGATAGTCCTGCGGACCACCGCGACCAGATCTTCCTCAAGCTCTTCCGGGGGTGGTTCGGTGAACAGGTCAAACCGCAATGCGGCGAAATCCGTGGAGCCGGCGCCGGCGGCGGATCAGACGCTCTATGTCGCGATGAACGCGAACAGGGTGAACGCGCAATGCGATCCCTATTCCGTGATGGAGGGAGGACGATGGGCGCAGTGCGAACGTATAGATTTTGATACTGAGCTCTATGAAGTGAAACATGCCCGGTGCAATAATGATCTGCCCGCCGAGGTCGATCGCGTAAGCAGGTTTCAGATCGTCCGGGTCTCGGGCCTGACCGAAGTCGAGCGCGACCGGCTCCTCGCGCTGAGCGGCGGCGATCGCCCGCCATATGCGGTTGACGCGGCTTCTTCCCTGAGCGCCCTGAACGCGGCCTATGCATGGTATGAAGGGAGATTTCGCATGGCCCCCCCGGATATGCAGCGATATTTTCAGCATGTGATGGATATGACGGGTCCGCTTCGGTCGGCCGGTTGCAGTTCCTATCGTATCGACGGGACACTGTATTCGCTCTGACGGCGCTCCGGCGGCGTCTGCGCCAAACGCCCCTCTGGCGCGGGGCGGTTGATTGTGCTTGCTTGGCCCGCCGGCCCAGAGTCGCGCGTCCGCTCAGAAGACTCCCGGGGAAGAAACATGACTCTCGCCGCCGAAAGCGCCGAACCCGCGCCGCCCGCCGATGACGACGCCCGCGCGCGCCGCAATGTGGTGGTTCTCGCGCTGGCCAGCGCGGTGCTCGGGGCGCAGATGCCGGTGCATTTCGTGCTTGGCGGGCTTTCGGGGCAGGTTCTGGCCTCCGACAAGGCGCTGGCGACGCTGCCGATCTCGGCGACGGTGTTCTGCTCCATGTTCGCCGCGCCGGTGATCGCGCTGTTGATGGGGCGCTATGGGCGGCGGGCCGGGTTTCTGATCGGCGCGCTGGGCGGGGGGCTTGGCGCCGGGCTGAACGCGCTGGCGCTGGTCCAAGGTTCCTTCGGGCTTTTTCTCGTCGGTTCGGCGCTGATCGGCTGCTATCAGGCGGCGCAGGGCCAGTACCGTTTCGCCGCCGCCGACACCGCTTCGCCCGGCTACCGGCCGAAGGCGATCTCGCTGGTGATGGCGGGCGGGCTCGCGGCGGCGGTGCTCGGCCCGCAGATCATCCTGCCGCAGACCCGCGACTGGCTGGCGCCGGTCCCCTTCGCCGGGGCCTATGTGACCACGGTGGTGTTGAACCTTGTCGCCGGGCCGATCTTCCTGTTGCTGGACATCCCGCGCCCGCGCCCGCGCGCGAAGGGTGAGCCAAGCGGGCGCCCGCTGCGCGAAATCCTGGCGCTGCCGCGCGTGCGCGCGGCGATCGTCTGCGCCATGATCTGCTATGCGCTGATGAATCTGGTGATGACGGCGACGCCTCTGGCGATGGTCGGCTGCGGCTTCTCGCCGGATATGGCCGGAACCGTGGTGATGGCGCATGTGCTGGCGATGTTCACCCCTTCCTTCTTCACCGGCCATCTGATCGCGCGCTATGGGGCCGAGCGGATCGTCGCCTGCGGGCTTATCCTTCTGGGGCTGACGGCGGTGGTCGCGCTTTCCGGCGTCACCAGCGCGCATTTCGCCATCGCGCTGGTGCTGCTGGGCGTGGGCTGGAATTTCGGCTTCATCGGCGCGACCGACATGCTGACCTCCAGCCACCGGCCGGAGGAGCGGGCGAAGGTTCAAGGCCTCAATGATTTTCTGATCTTCGGACTGGTCACCGTCGCCTCGCTGAGTTCGGGCGCCCTGCTGAACGGGTTCGAAACCGTGGTCGCGGGCTGGAACGCGGTGAACATCGCCGTCGCGCCCAGCCTCCTCATCGCGGCGGCGACGCTGGTCTGGCTGGCGCGCCGGCGGCGCGGCGGGATGCGCTAAACCCCGAGAACGGCCTTCAGTCCTTGCAGGTCTTCAGGCCGAAAATCCGGTAAAGAGGGCAGTTGCCGACAAGCGAGGTCACAACAAAGACGATCGCGACGATCAACGCGAGCCAGAACAGAACGCCCGAACCGGCGGTTTCGGTCCCGAAGGCGGCGAAGAGCAGCAGCGCGCCGAGAACAAGGCGCACGCCACGATCAAGTTTTCCCATATTGGCGATCATGTCCAACTCCCCTGATAATTACGGGTCGAGCATAGCACACCGCCATGCGAAGGATCGGCGACATGGTTACGCAGGCGGCGCGCCCGGGTGCGGATCCCGCCGCCGCCATGGCTGCGATTTGAACCAGCCGACAAGATAGGCCGTGCCGATCAGCACCGCGAAGCCCGAAAGGTTGACCAGCGCCACCGTGAAGGAATTCCGCCCGATCATGTCCAGCGCCCAGCCCGCAACCTGGCTGCCGGTGATCGAGACCATGAACACCGCCAGCGACTGCGTGCCGACCTTGCGGATCACCGGCGCCGCGGCGAGGAACCAGTCCCGCGTCACCCTGCCCCGCCAGCCGGCGCCGATCGCGCTCCAGACCAGCGCCGCCAGCGCGAGCCCATGCGCGATCTGCAACAGCCCGATCTGCTCGGGGGCGACGAACAGGCCGAGCCGGATCAGCGTCGCCTGCATGCGGATATAGGAGGTGGGCGCGACCGCGCGGATCTCCTCGGCATAGGCGTAGGGAATGGTGACGACGACCAGCAGCGCCAGCGCCGCCAGAACCGCCCGGCCGCGCACCGGCCCCGGCGCGCGCCAGCCGGTGTTCAGCCGCACGCCCCCCGGCCCGACCGCGACCCAGGCGAGATAGGCGAGCGCCAGGAAATGCAGATAGCGCAACAGCCCGACCCCCGATTTGCCGATCAGCGGATCAAGGAAATCACGCGCCCCGGCGACCCAAAGCCGAACCGCCCAATCCGGCGGCAGATAGAAGTCATTGGCGTAGATCTTGAACCAGGCGAAAGGCAGGCTGAGCAGGAGATAGGCGATGGCCAGCAGCACGAGCCCGCGCCGCACCGGCGGCGCCGGCAGCCATTTCATGCCGAAGGCGAAGCCGGTGAAGAAGACCAGTTGCCAGCCGAACGGATTGAAATACCAGCCGAGCGTCTGCCATGGGTTCGCCGGCAGGATGAGAAAGGAGACGCCATCTCCGAGCGCGGCCAGCGCCTCGCCCAGGGCATGGGTCGGGGCGCCCTTCAGGCTCTGGCCCCAGAGCGCGAGCTGCGCCGCCAGCCAGACCGCCGCGACCAGCGCCAGAACCGCCCCGCGCCCGCCCAGCCGGCTGGCCAGCATGATCGCGGGGATCATCGCGAGAATGGCCAGATACATCGGCAATATGTCGAAAAGCGGCGGCGTGTAGCTCAGCGTGAACAACCCGACCAACGCCGCCTCCGGGTCGAGAAAGAGGCCGGAGACCGGCCACCATTCGGTGTAAACCCTGTCGGCGGGCGTCAGCCCGCTCCTGTCGATCAGCGCCATGGTCAGCGCGGTCGCGAAAAAGACGCTGATATGCGCCCAGTAGACCTGCCAGACCCGATAGGCGACGCGCGCCGCGCCCATGAACCAGCCGCGGGCGATGAACACCCCGCCAAAGGCCAGAGCCGAGGCCATGCCCGAGCAGAAGACGAAGATCTCGGTCGCGTCGGAAAAGCCGAAACGGGCCGGAATCCAGATCGCCCATCTGTTTTCGGGCGTATGCGACACCAGGATGATGAACATCGCCAGACCGCGAAAGAAATCCAGCCGCAGATCGCGTGGCCGCCCGCCCGAATTCGTCTCCATCTGTCCTGTCATCCGACCATGCCTCTCCCGTTCAGGTCATCGCCCTCGCCGCGCCCACGGGAGCCGGGCGCGGAGGAATATATGAAAGGCCATGAAGCGCCTGCGCGCGGCCCGGACCGGGGATCAGCCGAGCGCGCCCGCCTTGCGAAGCGCGGCCGGCTCGAAGCCAAGCTCGGTCAGCACTTCCTCTGTATGCTCGCCGACCATTGGCGGCGGGCGACGATAGGTGACCGGCGTCGCGGAGAGCTTCACCGGATTGCCCAGGGTCTCCACATAGCCCTTGCCGGCTAGGGGATGCGCCTGTTTCACCCGCGAGCCGCGCCCGCGCGCATGCGGATCGTCGATCGCCTCGGGGATGGTGTTGACCGGGCCGCAGGGCACGCTGACGGCGGCGAGCGAGGTCATCCACTCCGCCATCGGACGGGCGCGGGTGATCTCCCGCATCGCCTCGATCAGCGCGGCGTAATTGCGCACGCGGACGGGATTGGTGGCGAAACGCTCATCGGCGGCCAGATCCGGGCGGCCGGCGACCTCGGCGAATTTCGCGAACTGGCCGTCATTGCCGATGGCGATGATGAACCAGCCGTCCGAGGCGGGAAAGGTCTCATAGGGCACCACGGTCGGATGCGCGTTGCCGCGCCGGACCGGGGTTGTCCCGGCGGTCAGATAATCCAGCCCCTGATTGACCAGCCAGCTTATCTGCGTGTCGAAAAGCGCGAGGTCGATATGCTGCCCCTGCCCGGTCGCGTCCCGCACCCGAAGCGCGGAAAGGATCGAGACGGCGGCGTACATGCCGGTCATCACATCGGCGACGCCGACGCCGACCTTGGTCGGCTGGCCGTCGGCGTCTCCGGTCACCGACATGATTCCGCCCATGCCCTGGATCAGGAAGTCATAGCCTGCGCGCGGCGCGTAAGGCCCGGTCTGACCGAAGCCGGTGATCGAGCAATAGACCAGCGCCGGGTTGCGGGCGGAGAGCGTCTCGTAATCCAGCCCGCGCCGCTTCAGATCGCCGAGCTTGAAATTCTCCACCACCACATCGGAACTGGCGGCGATATCGGCCAGGAGCGCAGCGCCGGCCGGATTGGCCATATCGACGGCGACGGAGCGTTTGTTGCGGTTGGCGCAAAGGTAATAGGCGCTCTCGCGGGTGTCCTTCCCCTCCGCGTCCTGCACGAAAGGGGGGCCCCAGCCGCGCGTGTCGTCGCCCTTGCCCGGACGCTCGATCTTGATCACATCCGCGCCGAGATCGCCCAGAAGCTGGGTCGCGGAGGGGCCGGCGAGAATGCGGCTGAGGTCGAGGACCCTCAACCCTGTCAGCGGTCCATCGCAGAAATTCGTCACGGCCTCTTCCATCCTGGCACTCCGGCTTCTTCAAGCGTCAATCTCGGATCGCGCCCCCTCGCGTTTCCCTTCCTTGGCCGAGATCGCCGCCGCGTTCAAACGGAAATTCCGTCTCAGCGGCGGATGAGCAGCAGGAAAAGCCCCAGCGTCGCCACCCCGATCCCGGCCCATTCCTTCGTCGAAGGTATCTCGTTCAGCAGCGGCGCCGCCATCAGCGCCGCCGTCGCCGGCACCGCCGCCGCGACCCCCGCCGTCGGCGTCGGCCCGAGATGGCGGGCGGTCAGCGCGATCGAGATCACCGCCAGAATACCGGGGCCGAAACCCTGAAAGAACGCCTGAAAGGCGATGGTCCCCGGCGCGGCTGTCGCCATGGTCGAAGGCAGAAAGAACCACCAGAGCGGAACATAGACCAGCGCGTTCGGCAGGTTCACCACCACCAGCGCCTCTTTCGGCGACACGCCCCAGCGCCGGAAGCCGGCGATATAGGCCGACAGCACCGCCGAGGCCGAAAGGAAAAGCGCGATCCCGCTCAGCACATCCGCCCCGCCCCGCATCAGCCCGTCAAGGCTGAGCAACACCCCGCCGGCGATGATGATCGCCACCGCGAAAAGCTGGCGGCGACCGGGGCGCTCCCTGTCGAAGGCCAGCACCATCAGCATGGTGAAGATCGGGATCGAGCCATTGGCGAAGACCCCGCCGAAAGCGGCCGAGGCCCGCGCCAGCCCGCCATAGACCAGCAGCGTATAGATCACCCCCGGCCCGGCCAGCGCGATCAGCGCCTGCGCGTGAAAGGGCAGCCGGCGCGGCCACCACGCCCAGGCGAAGGGCGCGAGCGCGGCGCCCGTGACCATGAAGCGCAGCGCCGCCATGTCATATGGGGTCAGCCCCGAAGTGACTCCGGCGCGCGCGGCGACGATGAAGCCCGACCAGACCGTGATCGTCGCCAGGGCGGCGCAGATCCCTATGGTGAAATTTGTATCGCGCATATCGCGCCTCCCCGCCCCGCGCCGGCGGGGCCGCGCCCGTCACTTGGTGCCGAACATCCTGTCGCCGGCGTCGCCAAGGCCGGGCACGATATAGCCGTGAGCGTCCAGATGGCTGTCCACGGCGGCGGTGTAGACGCGCACATCGGGATGCGCCGCCGCCATCCGCGCGACGCCTTCGGGCGCGGCGAGAAGGCAGATGAAGCGCACATCCTTCGCGCCGGCGGCCTTCACATGGTCGATGGCCGCGATCGCGGAATTGGCCGTCGCCAGCATCGGATCGACCAGCACCACCGGGCGTTCGTCCAATTCGCCGGGGAGCTTGTTGTAATATTCGACCGGACGCAGCGTCTCCGGGTCGCGATAGAGGCCGATGAAACCGACGCGGGCGCCGGGAACCAGCTCCAGCAACCCGTCGAGCAGGCCATTGCCGGCCCGGAGGATCGAGACGAAGACCAGCTTCTTCCCCTCCAGCACCGGCGCGTCCATCGGTTGCAGCGGCGTCTCCACCATGCGGGTGGTCAGCGGCAGGTCGCGCAGCGCCTCATAGGCGAGAAAAGTGCTGATCTCCTTCAGCAGCCGGCGGAATTTCGCGGTCGAGCATTCCTTGTCCCGCATCAGCGAGAGCTTGTGCTGAACCAGCGGGTGATCGACCAGGGTCAGGGTGTCGCTCATGGCTGCGTCCTCATGCGTCGCGGGTGGAATCGCCCTGCGCCCGCCGGGCGGCGCGCGCCATCGTCACACCCGGCTCGCAGAAAGCGGCGCCGAGCGCAAGGGCGGCCCGGCCGGCGGCCCCGTCACGATTCCGCAATCACCGCGGCCCCTTCGTCGATCACGGTCCTTTCGCCCACCTTCGCCCGGAAGCTGCGGGCTGGGGCGTCTTCCCAGACCTGAACCGTCAGCGCCTCGCCCGGAAAGACCACGCCGGAGAAGCGGCAGCCGATCCGGCGCAGAAGCGAGGGCTGTTCAAGATCGCCCCAGATCACGCGGCCGGCCATGGCGAAGGTGCAGAGGCCATGAAGGATCGGCCGGTCAAAACCGGCCCGGGCCGCATAGGCCGGGTCGATATGGAGCGGGTTCAGATCGCCCGAAAGCCGGTAGATCAGCGCCGCATCGGCGCGGATCGGCAGCGTGACCTCCCGGTCGGGGGCGCGGCCGGGGATCGGCTCGCCCAGCCGCGCGACCTTTCCCGCGTCGCCGCAGCCGCCATCGCCGCGCAGGAAGGAGGTGCTATCCACCGTTGCGAAGGGCGCGTCTTCATCTGTCAGCCGGATCTCGCGCCGGGCGGAGACCACG
>JBKECG010000146.1:0-8130 GCA_047974395.1 Pikeienuella sp.
GCTGACGGAGGACGCGCTTCTGGACGCGCGCGCCGCCAACTGGCTCGCCGCCTGGGCGGAGATCAGGGGCGAGGGGGCGCTGGCCTGGTGCGATCTTTCGACCGGCGAGATGCGGGTCGCGGGCGCGGCCCGCGACGCGCTCGGCCCGCTTCTGGCGCGGGTCGGCCCCAGCGAGGTGCTGACCGGTCCCGCCGCGACCGAAGATCCCGGGCTGATGGATCTGATCGAGGAGATCGGCGCCGTTCCCACCCGGCTTTCCGCCGCCGCTTTCGACAGCGCCGCCGCGGAGACCCGGCTGAAATCGCTCTACCGGGTGCGGAGCCTTGAGGGTTTCGGCGGGTTTTCGCGGGCGGAGACCGCCGCGCTCGGCGCCATCGCCGACTATATCGAGATCACCCAGAAGGGCGCCCTGCCCCTTCTCCGCCCGCCGCAGCGGGAGGCGGGCGGCGGCGCGATGCGGATCGACGCCGCGACAAGGCGCAATCTGGAGCTGACCCGCGCGCTTTCGGGCGGGCGCGAGGGTTCGCTGCTGCATGCGGTGGACCGCACCCGGACCGGAGCCGGGGCGCGGCTGCTGGCGACGCGGCTTTCAGCGCCCTCGACCGACCCGGCGGAGATCTCCCGGCGGCTCGACGGGGTGGCGTTCTTCACCGGCGACGGCGCGCTTCGCGACGCCGCGCGCGACGCGCTCGGCGCGGTTCCCGACATGGAGCGCGCGCTGAACCGGCTGGCGCTGGAGCGGGGCGGGCCGCGCGATCTGGCCGCGATCCGCGCCGGGCTGGCGCAGGCGGCTTCGCTGGCCGGCGCGCTGGCGCAGGCCGAACCCGCGATCATCAGGGAGGCCGCCGCCGCCCTGACCGGCCATGAGGCGCTTCAGGCCCGGCTGGCGGCGGCGTTGGTCGAGGAGCCGCCGCTCCTGTCGCGCGACGGCGGCTTCATCCGCCAGGGCTTCGACGCCGGTCTCGACGAGGCGCGCGAGCTCCGCGACCATGGCCGCAAGGTGATCCTCGGCATGGAGGCCGAATATCGCGACCTGACCGACATCAATGCGCTCAAGGTCAAGCATAACAACGTGCTCGGCTATTTCGTCGAAACCCCGGCCGGCCATGCGAAAAGGATGATGTCGGAGCCGCTCTCCGCGACCTTCATCCACCGCCAGACCCTGGCCGGGCAGGTGCGCTTCACCACGCAGCCCCTTTCCGAGATGCAGTCGAAGATGCTGGAGGCCGGGGGCCGGGCGCTGGCCATCGAGGCGCGGCTTTTCACCGATCTCCGCGAAGCGGCGATGGCCGCCGCCGAAGCGATCGGGGCGGCGGCGCGGGCGCTGGCGGAAATCGACCTCGCCGCCGCCTTCGCCGCCCTCGCCATGGCCGAGGACTGGCGCCGCCCGGTGGTGGATTCATCGCGCGTCTTTCGCATCGAGGGCGGCCGGCACCCGGTGGTCGAGCAGGCGCTGCGCCGGGCCGGGGGCGGCGGCTTCATCGCCAATGACGCGGATCTTTCCGGGGGCGATTCCGCGCGGCTCTGGCTGCTGACCGGGCCGAACATGGCCGGCAAATCGACCTTCCTGCGCCAGAACGCGCTGATCGCGATCCTGGCGCAGGCCGGCGCCTTCGTCCCCGCCGCCTCAGCCCGGATCGGCGTGGTCGATCAGCTTTTCAGCCGGGTCGGCGCGGCGGACGATCTGGCGCGCGGGCGCTCCACCTTCATGGTGGAGATGGTGGAGACGGCCGCGATCCTCAATCAGGCCGGCGAGGGCGCGCTGGTCATCCTCGACGAGATCGGCCGCGGCACCGCCACCTATGACGGGCTTTCCATCGCCTGGGCGGTCTTGGAGCATCTCCATGAGGTCAACCGCTGCCGCGGGCTCTTCGCCACACATTACCATGAGCTGACCGCGCTCTCCTCGCGCCTTTCCGGCCTCGCCAACGCCACCATGGCGGTGCGTGAATGGGAGGGGGAGGCGGTGTTCCTGCATGAGGTCCGGCCGGGCGCCGCCGACCGCTCCTATGGCGTGCAGGTCGCCCGGCTCGCCGGGCTGCCGGAACCGGTGGTGGCGCGGGCGCGCTCCATTCTGGAGACGCTGGAGGCGGGCGAGCGCGAGGGCGGCGCCAGGGGCGGGGCGGCGCTGATCGACGATCTGCCGCTCTTTTCCGCCCGCGCCGCGCCGCCCCCGACCGCCGCGAAAGCCCCCTCCCCGGTCACGGCGGCGCTGGCCGGGATCTCGCCCGACGATCTGACCCCGCGCGAGGCGCTGGAGGCGCTCTATCAGCTGAAGGCGCTGGAGGATTAGAGCGTTTCGTGTTTATCCTGAAAACATCATGCATCGGAATTCGCGTTCCTGATCAGCCCTTTGCTGATCAGGAGGCAGAGAATTCCGATTCCATGCAAACACGAAACGCTTTAGCGCCGCAGCCCCTCCGGCCGGGTCCAGATGAAGATCAGCACGAGGGTCAGGATCGCCGCCTCCGTCGCGATCAGCCAGGCGGGAAGCGAAAGCACCACGGCCGGAATGATCGCCGCCCCGATCGAGGCGGTGGAGATCCACTTCACCCGCCGCCGGATCGCGCCATGCGCGCGCCAGTCGGCGATCGGCGGGCCGAAGACGGGATGGCCGATCAGCCAGTCGTAAAAGCGCGGCGAGGACCGCGCGAAGGCGAAAGCCGCGAGCAGAAGGAAGGGCACGGTCGGCAGAACCGGCAGCGCCGCGCCGACGGCGCCAAGGCCGACCGCGATGAAGCCGATGACAAGCCAGAAGATTCTCAAACGCGGCTCCGCTCGCGGATCGCCGCCGGGCGCTGGCGGCGTTCACGCATATAAAGACGCGCATCCGCCAAGAGAAGCCGCCCCATGGCCCCCGTCGCCGCCGGGGGGTAGTCTCAGGCGAAAGAACGCCGCCATCCTGCGGGGCCATGAATGAAGATCCTCTCCACCCTCGCCGGCGCCCTGCTTTCCGGCGCCATGACCGCGCCGGTTCAGGCCGATTGCGCGCTCACGCCAATCGACCGGCTGGTCGGGCGGCTCGCCGGGATGAACGTCGCGACCGACAATGCGATTCTCATCGGACTGGAGTTGCGCGATACCGACAGGACCGCCGGTGATCGCAGAGGTTGGGAATTCAGCCACCCGCCGGACGCCTGTCGATGGCGCGCCGCAGAACCTCCATGACAATCGGATCATCACATTGGGCGACGTTGAAGCGCATGAAACCGGCCGCCGTCTGCGAGGCGCTGAACACGTTGCCGGGCGCAAAAATCACGTTCTCGGCCAGGCTGACACGCGCGACTTCGGCTGAATCGCGCGCGTTTGGCAAGCGACACCAGAGATAAAAGCCGCCGCGCGGCGTCAACCAGGGCTCGACGCCGATGGATTGCAGCTTGTCGGCGGTCCTTTGTCTGGCGTGTGCGAGACGCCGGCGCAATTCGTCCATGTGCTTGCGGTAGCTTCCGCTCGCCAGAACGCCGGAGATCAGTTCGGTCGCCATCGGACCCGGCCCGACGAAACTGGTTGCGACCTGCAGGTCCACGAGGTCCGCAATCCAGTCCGCCCGGGCCGCGATATAGCCGCAGCGCGCCGAAGCGGTGAGGGTCTTGGAGAAACTGCCGATGCGGATCACCCGGTTGAACCCGTCCAATGCGGCCAGCCTGATTGATGGCTCCGGCTCGAAATCGGCGAATATGTCGTCTTCGACAATGACCAGATCATGAGTGGCGGCGTGGTTCAGCAGGCGATGCGCCGTCTGCGCCGAAAGCGTCGCGCCCGTAGGATTATGGAGCGCCGAGTTGGTGAGATAAAGCCGCGGCCGCTCGGCGGCCAGTATCGCCGCAAATGAAGCCGTATCCGGCCCCGCACGCGTATAGGGAACGCTGACAACCTTGACTTGATGCGCCCGCAACAAGGCCCGGAAGTTGAAGTAACAGGGGTCGTCCACCAGAACGGCATCTCCGGGGCGAAGCAGGAATCGGCAAATCAGATCGACGGCCTGCGTTCCCGATCCGGTCAGCATGAGCTGGTCGGGCGATAATTCGACGCCTTCCTCGGCAAACCGCCCCATCAGCAGGCGGCGCAGCGTGACCGAACCGCGCGCGCCGCCATAATCCGACAAAACGGCGTCATCTGACCGGGCGACGGCTCTCAATGCCCGTCGCAAGGCATCTTGCGGCATCCAGTCCGATGGAAGCCAGCCGCAACCCGGTTTCAGGGCCGCCGGATCGGCGTCGAGCGACTGGCGGGAAACCCAGAGCGGATCAACCGCGCGCTCCGTCTGAGGTAGATCTTCCGCCAGGGCCAGAGGCGGCAGCGCAGTCGTGGACACATAGAATCCCGACCCCGATTTCGCCCGGATAAGCCCTTCCGCCGCGATCCGATCATAGGCTTCGACGACCGTGGAGGGGGAGACGCGCATCGTCCTGGCGAAGGCCCGGATGGACGGCAGCCGGTCTCCGGGGCCGAGCGCGCGACTCGCAATCTTGCCCCGGATCGCCTTCATGACATCAAGGGTTCGCGCGCCCCTGCGGCCGGTTTCCTGATGCTCGTCGTTCAAGTGTATGCCTCATTACACCAATACGATTTTTTGAAATTGTATTGTATCGTAACTGTCTGCGCCAGACGGAACCGCCTATTCCGCAGATGGAAAGCGAGGTGCGATGGACGAATTGAGATCATCGGCGGAAGGCTGGGGCAGCGGCCTGCTTGGCGTTGTTATCTTCAGCGGCTCGCTGCCTGCGACACGGGTGGCGGTGGCGGATTTCTCGCCATTGTTTCTGACATCGGCGCGCGCCGTCATCGCCGCGCTGCTGGGCGCCGCGCTGCTCATGGTTTTGCGGCAGACGCGTCCGCGGCGGTCGGACCTCCTTTCCCTTGTCATTGTCTCGGCGGGCGTCGTGAGCGGGTTTCCGCTGCAGACCGCGCTCGCGCTTCAGCACATCACCTCCGCTCACTCGATTGTCTTCATCGGCCTGTTGCCGCTTGCGACCGCCATATTCGGGGTGCTGCGCGGCGGCGAGCGACCGGAACCGATGTTCTGGCTGTTTTCATGCCTTGGGAGCGCCACAGTGGTCGCTTTCGCCATCTCCAATGGCGGATCAGGTTCACTGACAGGCGACCTTCTGATGATCGCGGCGATCATTCTGTGCGGCCTCGGCTACGCGGAGGGCGCAAAGCTGTCGCGTCACTTGGGCGGGTGGCAGGTCATTTCATGGGCGCTGGTTCTCTCGGCTCCCATGATGCTGGCGCTGACGATCGTTACGCTTCCACCCACCTGGGGAGGCGTCACGGCGCCCGCATGGCTGGGCCTCGCCTATGTCTCGATCTTTTCCATGCTGGTCGGCTTTGTCTTCTGGTATCGGGGACTTGCGCTGGGCGGCATCGCGGGCGTCGGGCAGTTGCAGCTGCTTCAACCGTTCTTCGGTCTTGCGCTTGCAGGCCTCCTGCTGGGCGAGCCGGTCGCCTGGACCATGATCGCCGCCACCGGCCTGATCGTCATATTCGTTGCGTTTGCGAAGAAATTCTCTTGATCATGAACATCATGAGGGCGGAGACGCCCGGATCCAGACCGCCCCGCAACGCGCCGAATGCGGCGATGAGATCGCAGGCCCACGGAAGCGGGGCCTTCGAGCGGCCGCCTCAGACCGGCGATCCCAGCAGCCGCTCCGCGCGCGCGCCTTCGATCCGCGCGGCGACGATCTCGCCGACAGGCTGATCGGCGGCGAACTCCACCTCGGCGAAGCCTTCGGTGCGGCCGCGGCGCGGCGTCTCCATCAGAACGGCGCGGGTCGCGCCGATCTCGCCGGCCAGATGCGCCGCCGCGCGGGTCGCCCCGGCCTCGCGAAGCCGCGCCGCGCGCTCGCGGATCGCCGGGCCGGCGACCTGCGGCATCCGCGCCGCCGGCGTGCCCTTGCGCCGCGAATAGGGGAAGACATGCAGCCAGGTCAGCCCGCATTCCTCCACCAGCTTCAGCGAGTTCTCGAACATCGCCTCGGTCTCGGTCGGGAAGCCGGCGATGATGTCGGCGCCGTAGACCATATCGGGCCGCGCCGCGCGCATGTCGGCGCAGAACCGGATCGCGTCGTCCCGGAGATGCCGGCGCTTCATCCGTTTCAGGATCATGTTGTCTCCCGCCTGAAGCGAAAGATGCAGATGCGGCATCAGCCGGGTCTCGGAGGCGATCGCCTCGATCAGCGCCGGATCGGCCTCGATGCTGTCGATGGAGGAGATCCGCAGCCGCCTGAGCCCCGGAACCAGCCGCAGCACCCGCTGCACCAGATCGCCGAGCTTCGGCGCCCCCGGCAGATCCGCGCCCCAGGAGGTCATGTCCACCCCGGTCAGCACCACTTCGAGATAGCCCTGATCCACCAGCCGGCGGATCTGCTCCACCACCACCCCGGCGGGAACGGAGCGCGAATCGCCGCGCCCATAGGGGATGATGCAGAAAGTGCAGCGATGATCGCAGCCGTTCTGCACCTGCACATAGGCGCGGGCGCGAGAGCCGAACCCGTCGATCAGATGGCCGGCGGTCTCGCGCACGGACATGATGTCGTCGACGAGGATCTTTTCGCTCGGCGGGCGGAAATCCGGCGCGGCGAGGGAGGACCAGCTTTCGGCGCGCATCTTCTCGCCATTGCCGAGGACCAGATCGACCTCCGGCATGGCGGCGAAGGTTTCGGGCTCCACCTGCGCCGCGCAGCCGGTGACGACGATCCGGGCTTCGGGATGGTCGCGGCGGAGGCGGCGGATGCGCTGGCGGGCCTGACGCACGGCTTCGGCGGTGACGGCGCAGGTGTTGACCACGACCGCGCCCTCCAGCCCGGCCTCATCGGCCAGCGCCTTCATCGCCTCGGTCTCATAGGCGTTCAGCCGGCAGCCGAAGGTTTCGAAAACCGGCGGACGGGCGGGGGCGTTCATCGCGCCGCCGCCAGGAATGCGGGCGAAAGCGCGCCCTCGAACACATCGGCGACCGGCCCGGTCATCAGCACGCCCGCGCCGTCATCGGGCCATTCGATCTCGATCTCGCCGCCATCCAGCGCCAGCACCGCGCGCCGGTCCATCAGCCCGCGCCTGACCGCGTTCACCAGAACCGCGCAGGAGGAGGAGCCGGAGGCCAGCGTCACGCCGACGCCCCGCTCCCAGACCCTGACCCGGGCGCGCCCGCGCGAGAGGACCTGCACGAACTGGACATTGGTCCGCTCGGGGAAGAGCGGGTCGCGCTCCGCCGCGGCGCCGCGCGCCTCCAGCGGCGCGCATTCGGCGTCCTCGACGAAGAAGGTGCAATGCGGGTTGCCCACCGAACAGGCGGCCGGGGCCCCGTCCATCGGCAGATGCAACGTGTCCATCTCCCGCACCAGCGGCACCTCGCGCCAGCCCAGCATCGGCGGGCCCATATCGACCCTGACGCGACCGTCCGGCCGGGCCTCCGCCCTGAGCAGCCCGCGCTCGGTGCGGAGCGACAGGGCCCCGCGCCCGGTCTCCGCCATCAGCCTTGCGGCGATGCAGCGGGTGGCGTTGCCGCAGGCCCCGGCGGTGGAGCCGTCCGCGTTCCAGAAAACCAGCCGCGCGTCGGCCTCCTCATCCTCGAAGATCACCGCGAGCTGGTCGAAACCGACCCCCCGGCGCCGGTCGCCGAGGGCTCGCGCCAGCGCAGGCGTCATCGGGTCGGCGCGCCCGCGCGCGTCGATCACGACGAAGTCGTTGCCCAGCCCGTGCATTTTCGCGAATGCGAGAGCGGCCGGAATTCCATCACCCGACATGGGCGGCTGTATAGAACCCGCCGCGCCGCCGCGCCAGCTGCAGAGGCCCGGATTCCGCCTTGACCCGCCGCCGCCCTCTCCCTAGGTTGCGCCGCGCCCGCCGAGACGGGCCGGATGCGCAGCCTCATATATGGCGGGGCGCGCATGGTGAGGGCGGGTAGCTCAGTGGTAGAGCAGCTGACTTTTAATCAGCTGGTCGTGGGTTCGATCCCCACCCCGCTCACCAAAAAACATCGCGTCAGTGTCGGGTGACACCCGACTTGGCCATTTGTGACAGGTTTCTGTCCACTCGTGACAGATATCTTGTCCATTTGCCCCGCAGCAGGTCAGCTTAGCCGGCTTCCTGACGCTCAGGATGCCAATGCTGCTCGGCAATGGTCACGCC
>JBKECG010000162.1:0-10043 GCA_047974395.1 Pikeienuella sp.
CCATCGACGCCGCCCGCGCCAGCACGCCAGAAGTCTTCAACGCACTTCGCGATTCGGTGATCGTGCGCGTTCAGGGCGACCCCACACGTTTCGGCGATCTCAATCAGGTGGAGATCGACGAGATCCGCCGGATGCGCGACCTGACGGCGCACTGGGTGCTGCTGCTCGACGCCTCCCGCGCCGCGCTCGACACCGCCGTAGCGGCGGCCGAAGGCGGGAGCCTTGAGGGCATGCTGACCACGGGCGAGGCGCTGACGGCCGCGGCGGCCGCCGCGCGGCGGAATCTGAACGCTGGGGAATAGGAAGGACGCGCAGTATTTCATAAAAGGGAGATTGGCATGAGCATCAGGCTGGACGTCCTCGACGCGCTCGACGCGGTTCAGGCCGATCGCAGGGCCGCCGACGCCGCGGGCGAGGCCGCGCTGGTCGCGGCGCTGCACGAACATCTCGTGACCCCGCTGAACCGGCAACTCGCCCGGATCGCGGGCGAACCGAGCGATGACGCCGCGGAGCTGGCGCTTCTGGCCCGGACCATGCGCGAGGGGCTGGCGAAGATCGCCGGCGGAAACGCCGCGCTGATCGCGAACAGCGCAGCCCTCTCGGCCGCGCTCGACGCCAGAACCGGAGCCGGCGCGGCGCCGACCCCGAGCGTCAATCCCGACCTGCCCCAGACACCCCCGGCCCCGGCGCTGGATCTGCCCGGCCCGATTCCCGCCGGCGCGCCCGGCGTCTTCGTCCACGCCCGCGCCGGCGCGCCGCAGACGGTGATCTATGTCGACGCCAGGGGCCGCGACGTGATCCGGCGCGGCGGGTCGCGTTCGTGGCGCAACAACAATCCCGGCAATATCCGCAAGGGCGATTTCGCGCTGAACAACGGCGCGATCGGCGATGACGGCGCCTTCGCCTGTTTCCCGGACGAGAAGACCGGGCTGAAGGCGATCGAGACGCTGCTGCGCGGGCCGCGCTATGCGCCGCTGACGCTGGAGCAGGGTCTGAATCGCTACGCCCCGCCCTCGGAGAACCAGACCAGCGCCTATGTCACCTTCGTGAAGAAGGAGACCGGGATCAAGGCCGGCGCGATCCTCGGCGACTTGCCGGTCGCGCAGATCCGCAAGATCGTGAATGCGATCAGGATGATGGAGGGCTGGACCAGGGGCGCCGAAGAGCCGAACGCCCCGCCCTCGGGCGCCGCCGCGCGGGCCTCTGGCGGCGTCTCCGCCGCCATCGGCGCCGCGCATGAATGGATGGCCGTCGCCGAGCGCGAGGCCGCCCTGCCCGAGCGCGAGCGCAGCGAATGGGCCGACCCCGGAGAGAATCCGCGCATCCTGGAATATTTCCGCGTCGGGGCCGCCTGGTTCGAGCCCCCGGCCGGCGACGAGACCGACTGGTGCGCCGCCTTCGTCAACTACTGCCTGATCCGAAGCGGCCATTACGGCACCGAGCATCCCGGCGCGCGGTCCTTTTTCTGGAACAGGAAGAACCAGTTCGTCCGGCTGCCCGGCCCGAAACCGGCCGCCATCGCCGTGCGCCGCTATGCGCCTTTCGACGATCCCGCCTGGAGCAGCGGGCCGGGCCATGTCGGCTTCGTCACCAGCTTCACGGCGAGCAAGGTCACGCTGCTCGGCGGCAATCAGCGCAAGACGGTGCGCCGGCTGGAATATCCGTTGAAAACCGTTGACGCTGCGGGGAGCACGACCTCGGAATTCGTCGCCTTCATGATGCCGGTGATGAACTGAGGCGAGCTCAGCGCAACGGCAGATCCCGCGCCCCAGTCGCCGCGCGCAGCGCCTGCGGCCCGATGCTGAACACGGCGTTCGGCGCCCCGGCCGCCGCCCAGACCACGTCATGTTCCAGAAGGGCGGCGTCCATCCATGTCTCGATCGCGGCGAGATGCCCGATCGGCGCGACGCCACCGATGGCGAAGCCGGTCTCCTCGCGCACCCGTTTCGGATCGGCCCGCGACAGGCCCTCGCCGAGCACCGCCGCGGCCCGCGCCGGATCGACCTCATGCGCGCCGCTGACCAGCAGGAGCTTGAGCGCGCCGCTATCCGCGCCCTCGAAGATCATCGACTTGACGATCTGCGCCACGGCGCAACCGCAGGCCGCGGCCGCCTCGGCCGCGGTGCGGGTGCTTTCGGGCATGCGCAGGATCTCGATGGACAGCCCGGCGGCTTCCGCCGCCTCCTGGACCCGCCTGACGCTTTTCGACATCAGATCCCGGCCTTGCGGCTTTCCTCGATATAGATGTCGCGCAACCGCCGCGCGACCGGCCCCGGCGCGCCGTCGTTCAGCGTCACGCCGTCGATCTCCACCACCGCGGTGACGAAGGAGGAGGCGGAGGAGAAGAACGCCTCATCGGCGGTCTTGGCCTCCTCGACGGAGAAGGCGCGCTCCTCGATCTTCATCTGCGCCTCGCGGGCGAAACGCAGCACCGCGGCGCGGGTGATCCCGTGCAGGATGTCGTTGGACAGGTCGCGGGTGATGATCGTCCCGTTCCTGACGATATAGGCGTTGTTGGAGGTGCCCTCCGTCACCTTGCCGTCCTTGACCAGCCAGGCGTCGTCCTTGCCGGCGGCCTTCGCCTCCATCTTGGCGAGCGAGGGAAAGAGAAGCTGCACAGTCTTGATGTCCCGCCGCGCCCAACGCTGATCCTCCAGCGTGATCACCTTGATCCCGGTCTTCGCCGCAGGGGAATCGACCAGATCCTTCGCCTGCGTGAAGAGGACGATGCCCGGCTTCGCGTCCTTGGGCCAGACGAAATCCCGGTCGGCGGCGCCGCGGGTGATCTGGAGATAGATCATCCCGTTGGTCAGGTCGTTGCGGGCGATCATCTCGCGATGGATCGCCAGCAATTCCTCGTCGGTGCAGGCCGGCTTCATCTTCAGCTCGCTCAGCGAGCGGGCGAGCCGCGCCGCATGGCCGGCGTAGTCGATCAGCTTGCCGTCGAGCACCGAGGTGACCTCATAGACCCCGTCCGCCATCAGGAAGGCGCGGTCGAAGACCGAGATCTTCGCCTCTTCCTCGGGCACGTAGTCTCCGTTGACGTAAACGATGCGGCTCATGATCACCCCCATAGCTCCGGCGCCGGGGGATGGACCCCGCGCTCGTCAAACAGCAGTCCCGGCCGGCGGTCCCGCGCCAGCAGGAGCGGCCCGTCGAGATCGGTGAAGGCCGCGCCCTGCGCCGCCAGCACCGCCGGCGCCATCGCCAGCGAAGAGCCGATCATGCAGCCGACCATCACCTTCAGCCCCGCCGCCAGCGCCGCCTCGCGCAGCGCCAGCGCCTCGGTCAACCCGCCGGTCTTGTCCAGCTTGATGTTGACCATGTCGTATTTGCCGATCAGCCCGGGAAGCGAGCCGCGGTCATGCGCCGCTTCGTCGGCGCAGACCGGCAGCGGGCGCTCGGCCCCCATCAGCGGGGCGTCGTCGCCGGCCGGAAGCGGCTGTTCGACCATGGCGACGCCAAGCTCCAGCAGCAGCGGCGCGATCTCGCGATAGAGACCGAGCGTCCAGCCCTCGTTGGCGTCGACGATGATCCGCGCCTCCGGCGCGCCCTGCCGAACGGAGCGGAGACGGTCCAGATCCTCCTCGCCGCCGCCGAGCTTGATCTTCAGCAGCGGGCGATGCGCGTTCTCGCGCGCCTTGGCCCGCATCTTCTCGGGCGAGGCCAGCGACAGCGTATAGGCGGTGATCTCCGGCTTCGGCGCCGCGAGGCCCGCCAGCTCCCAGACCCGCTTGCCGGCGCGCCCGGCCTCCAGATCCCAGAAGGCGCAGTCGAGCGCGTTGCGCGCGGCGCCCGCCTTCATCTCCGCGTTCAGCGCCTCGCGGGAGCCGCCGCCGGAGGCGAGCCAGTCCTCGATCTCCGCCAGCACGCCTTCCTGCGTTTCGCCATAGCGCGCATAGGGGACGCATTCGCCGATCCCCCGATGCGGCCCGTCGATCAGTTCGACGGAGATCACCTCCGCCTCCGTCCTGCTGCCGCGGGAGATGGTGAAGACCCCCGCGATCGGGAAGACCTCTCTTCTGACGATCCCCCTCACAGGAGCGCGTCGACCAGCTTGCCGGCCCCGTAGCGGAACGGGTCGGTCGCCGGCAGGCCCATCTCGTCCTCGACCTTCTTCAGGTAGTCCACCGCCTCCTGCTCGGAGAGCCCGGCGGTGTTGATCGAACAGGCGACCGCGACCGCGTTCGGGTTCACCACGCGGGCCAGCGTCTCCGCCAGCGGGCGCAGCGGCTTCAGGCCGGGCGAGGGATAATGCGGCAACCCGCGCATATGGGTCCGGGTCGGCTCATGGCAAAGCACGAGGTAATCCGGCGCGCCGCCATGGATCAGCGCCATGGTGACGCCGGAATAGGACGGATGTAACAGGCTGCCCTGCCCTTCGATCAGATCGAAATGATCCGCGTCGTTCTCGGGCGTCAGCACCTCCACGGCGCCGGCCATGAAATCGGCGACCACCGCGTCGAGCGGCACGCCCTCGCCGGTGATCAGGATGCCGGTCTGGCCGGTGGCGCGGAAGCTGGCCTTCATGCCGCGCTCGCGCAGCTCCTTCTCCATGGCCAGCGCGGTGTACATCTTGCCGCAGGAGCAATCGGTGCCGACCGCCAGCACCCGCTTGCCGGTCCGCATACGGCCCTCGCCGATCGGATATTTGACGACGGGCAGGCGCACGTCGAAAAGCTGCTGGCCGGTGCGCACCGAGGCGGCGCCGAGTTCGGACTGGTCGCGCAGGAGGGTGTGTAGCCCGGCGGCGATGTCCATCCCCGCCTCCATCGCCTCGACCAGCACTTCCTTCCAGGCGTCGGAAATGACGCCGCCGCGATTGGCGACGCCGATCACCAGGGTCTTGGCGCCCGCCGCCGCGGCCTCGGCCACGGTCATGTCCTTCAGCTTCATGTCGGCCTTGCAGCCCGGCAGACGGATCTGACCGACCGAGGCTTCGGGCCTCCAGTCCTTCACCCCCTGCGCCACCTTGGCCGCAAGCGCGTCGGGCGCATCGCCCAGGAACAGGAGATAGGGTTGCTTCAGCATTATGTCGGACCTCCGCTGACAAGACCGCAGGATTCCGCAAATTCGGACCCATGCTGTCAAGTCGCCCGTCGCGGCGCGGTGAAGAAAGCAAGATTCTCGCGGCTTCGGGCGCCCCCCGGATGGATACGGAAGGATATCCCTTATTTTCGACATTATAAGAATAATCTTTCTTTTTATCTCGACAATGACAAAGAACCCGCCGGATTTGGCCGGCTTGCGCGCGATAAATTCGACCCCGCTTCCGGGCGGTTCGGGAAAGGCGGCCTTGACCGACGCGCGGAAATTCTCGCCCTGCGCCCATCTTTCAATGGCCGGGCGCGAGGCATAGAATGCGCGCCGAAAGCCACGGAGACAGCCAGATGCCCGAATACCGGTCACGCACGACGACACATGGCCGCAACATGGCCGGCGCCCGCGCGCTCTGGCGCGCGACCGGCATGGGCGAGAGCGATTTCGGCAAGCCGATCATCGCCATAGCCAATTCCTTCACCCAGTTCGTCCCCGGCCATGTCCATCTGAAGGACCTCGGCCAGATGGTGGCGGAGGAGGTCAGGAAAGCCGGCGGCGTCGCCAAGGAGTTCAACACCATCGCGGTCGATGACGGCATCGCCATGGGCCATGACGGGATGCTCTATTCGCTGCCCTCGCGCGAGATCATCGCCGACAGCGTCGAATACATGTGCAACGCCCATTGCGCCGACGCGATGATCTGCATCTCCAATTGCGACAAGATCACCCCGGGCATGCTGATGGCGGCGATGCGGCTGAACATCCCGGCGATCTTCGTCTCCGGCGGGCCGATGGAGGCCGGCAAGGTCGTGCTCGACGGGACCGAACGCAAGGTCGATCTGGTCGATGCGATGATGAACGCGGTGAACCCCGAGGTCAGCGAGGGCGACAGCGAGAAGACCGAGCGCAGCGCCTGCCCGACCTGCGGCTCCTGCTCGGGCATGTTCACCGCCAATTCGATGAACTGCCTGGCCGAGGCGCTGGGGCTGGCGCTGCCGGGAAACGGCTCGCTTCTGGCGACCCACGCCTATCGCAGGGATCTGTTCCTGCGCGCCGCGCGGACCATCGTCGATCTGACCCGGCGCTATTACGAACAGGATGACGAGACCGCGACCCCGCGCGGCATCGCCAATTTCGAGAGCTTCGAGAACGCGATGACGCTGGATATCGCCATGGGCGGCTCCAGCAACACCATCCTGCACCTTCTGGCCATGGCGCGCGAGGGCGGCGTGCCCTTCACCATGTCGGATATCGACCGGCTGTCGCGCAAGGTGCCGCATCTTTCGAAACTGGCGCCGGCGAATTCGATCTTCCACATGGAGGACGTGCATCGCGCCGGCGGCATCATGCGGCTGATGGGGGAGCTGGACCGGCTCGGCCTGATCCACACGGACCGGCCGACCGTGCATTCGAAAACCTATGCCGAGGCGCTGGAGACATGGGACATCATGCGCAACCCCGCGCCGGAGGTGGAGGAGTTCTTCCGCGCCGCGCCCGGCGGCGTGCGCACGACCGAAGCCTTCAGCCAGACCAATCTCTGGAAGGATCTGGACCGCGACCGGGAAAAGGGCTGCATCCGCGACGGCGCTCACGCCTATAGCCAGGATGGCGGTCTCGCGGTGCTGTTCGGCAATATCGCCGAGGACGGCTGCATCGTGAAAACCGCCGGCGTCCCCGAGGAATGCCTGGAGTTCACCGGGATCGCCCGGATCTTCGAAAGCCAGGACAGCGCCGTGAAGGGCATTCTCGGCAACAGGATCAAGGCCGGCGACGTGGTGGTGATCCGCTATGAAGGCCCGCGCGGCGGGCCGGGCATGCAGGAGATGCTCTACCCGACCTCCTATCTGAAGGCGGTGGGCCTCGGCAAAACCTGCGCGCTGATCACCGACGGGCGTTTCTCCGGCGGCTCCTCGGGGCTTTCGATCGGCCATATCTCGCCCGAGGCCGCGCTTGGCGGCGCGGTCGGGCTGATCGAGGAAGGCGACCGGATCGAGATTTCGATCAGCGGGCGCCGGCTGCATCTGGATGTGGAGCCGGGCGTGCTGGCCGCGCGCCGCGCGGCGATGGAGGCGAAAGGCGCCGCCGCCTGGACCCCGACCGAGCAGCGCGAGCGCCGCGTGACCCCGGCGCTGAAGGTCTTCGCCGCCTTCGCCACTTCGGCCTCCGAAGGGGCGGCGCGCGATGTGGACGGCGCCATGTCCCGCGCCAGACTCGCGGCCGAATAGAATCGGGGCCGAATGGAATAAGGGACGGGGGACGGCTGTCCGCCGTCCCCCGTCCTTGCGCGAACCGGGCGTCGCCATTTACACCCACACCCGACGACACGGTCCGCATCCCACCCCGCGAGACCGAGAGATCGTCTCGCGAGACCCTTGCCGCCAGCCGCGTCCGCGGCCAGCCTCGACGCGCCCCGCCGCGGCGCCCCCATGCGCCCGGCCCGCCATTCCTTCGGCCGACATGCCCCACCGCGTCGGCCGCCCCAGGAGGAACTTCGTGTCGCGTCCTCAGTGTTACGAAGCTGCGCGAAAAAAAGTTTCGACGCCGTTCAGAAAATCACGTTCCGGTCCCGGACGAAGACGAGACATGCGAACCGCCGCCAGGGTCGCGGCGCATCGTCCTGTTGCAATCCCAAGCAAAACCGCCGGTAATACCGAACGCAGACACGCAGGGAAGAACCGGACATGCGCCTGACAGATTGCCATAATTTTCATGATTTCCGTCGGCTGGCCCGCCGCCGGCTGCCGGGGCCGATCTTCAACTATATCGACGGGGCGGCCGATGACGAGGTCACCTATCGGCGCAACACCGACAGTTTCGACCGCTGCGATCTGGTTCCGAACGTGCTGAGGGGCGTTGACGATATCGACCTCTCGGTCACCGTGCTCGGGCAGAAGCTCGCGCTTCCGGTCTATTGCTCGCCGACGGCGCTCCAGCGCCTCTTCCATCCGCAGGGAGAGCGGGCGGTGGGCGCGGCGGCCTCCGGTTTCGGCACGATGTTCGGCGTCTCCTCGCTCGGCACCGTCAGTCTTGAGGAATTGCGCCGCGCCCATGACACGCCGCAGGTCTATCAGTTCTATTTCCACAAGGATCGCGGCCTGAACCAGGCGATGATGGACCGGGCCAAGAGCTCCGGCGTCGATGTGATGATGCTGACCGTGGACAGCATCACCGGCGGCAACCGCGAACGCGACCTGCGCACCGGCTTCACCATTCCGTTCCGGCTGAATCTCGGCGGGATCGCCCAGTTCGCGATAAAGCCGATGTGGGGAATCAACTACGTCACCGGAGAGCCCTTCCGGCTGCCGCAGCTTGACGAACATGTGGACATGGGCGGCGGAACCATGTCGATCAGCCGCTATTTCACCGACATGCTGGACCCGGCGATGAACTGGGACGACGTGGCCCGCATGGTTCGCGACTGGGACGGCCAGTTCTGTCTCAAGGGGGTGATGTCGGTCGAGGACGCGCGGCGCGCGGTGGAGATCGGCTGCACCGGCATCGTCCTTTCCAATCATGGCGGGCGCCAGCTTGACGGCTCGCGCGCGCCCTTCGACCAGCTCGCCGAAATCGTGGATGCGGTCGGCGACCGTATCGACGTGATCATGGACAGCGGTGTGCAGCGCGGCACCCATGTGCTCAAGGCGCTGTCGCTGGGCGCCAAGGCGGTCGGCCTCGGCCGCTATTACCTCTTCCCCCTCGCGGCGGCGGGTCGGAAGGGCGTGGAGCGGGCGCTCGGCCTGATGCGCGACGAGTTGATCCGCGACCTCAAGCTGATGGGCTGCTCTTCGGTCGCGCAGCTCAGCCGCGAGAATATCAGGTTTCGCGACTGAGCCGGAAAACCCGCCCCGGCCGCGCCGGAATCCGCGACCATTCAGCCGGAGCGGGTTTTCCCCCTATCGCTTCGCGCGAGGATCGGCCAAGCTGCGCCCATGGTCCCGAACGCATCCCTTGACGATCTGATCGAAGCCGCCGGACGCGGCGACAGGGCGGCCTTTCGCGCGCTCTATCGCGAAGCCTCGGCGAAACTTTTCGGCCTCTGCCTGCGCATATGTCGTGAAAGACCGGTCGCGGAGGATGCGATGCAGGACGCCTTCGTCGATATCTGGCGCAAGGCTGCGGAATTCGATCCGGCGCGCGGCGCCGGCGCCGCCTGGATGGCGGTGATCGCCCGCAACCGGGCGATAGACCTTGTGCGCCGGCGCGCCCGCGCGCCCGGTTGGGGCGGCGGGGGCGAGGCGGATGCGGAGGATCCGCTGGCCGCGCTCGCCGATCCGAAGGCGCGCGAGGATGGCGGGGCGGAGGCGATCGCGCTCGCCGAATGCCTCTCGCGGGAGGAGGAGAAGACGCGCAGCATGCTGGTTCTCGCCTATGTCGAGGGCCTGTCGCGCGAGGAATTGTCGGCGAAATTCGACGCGCCGGTGAACACGGTGAAGACCTGGCTGCGACGCGGGCTCGCGTCGCTGAAGACCTGTCTCGACGGGTGAAACGGAAGACGGATGGACGAGAGGGAATATCTGGCTGCGGAACGGGCGCTCGGGCATGAGCC
The DNA here is from genome assembly GCA_047974395.1 of Pikeienuella sp. Lineage (GTDB taxonomy): Bacteria > Pseudomonadota > Alphaproteobacteria > Rhodobacterales > Rhodobacteraceae > Pikeienuella. Next base: position 9,587 of record JBKECG010000162.1, read on the forward strand.
GGGAACGGCGGAAAGCCCCGAGGATACGCGCCTGCGCGCAGCCTGGGAACGCCGCCTCGCCCCGTTGCTGGCGGGGGTGGCCCCGGCCGCGCCGCCGCCCGGCATGCTGGCGCGGATCGAGGCCGCGATCGGCGGGCCGGTCGCGGCCGGCGCCGAGATCGTCGATATCGCCCGCCTGCGCGGCGGGCTCCGGCGCTGGCGCGCCGCCGCCCTGGTCGCGATGGCCGCCGCGGCCGCGCTGGCGCTCTATGTCGCGGCGCCCGGCCTCGGCCTGCGGCCGGCGGAGAGCGGCGCGCGCTATGTCGCCGTGGTCACCGCCGACGAAGGCGGTCAGGCCGGGCTGATCATCCAGTTCGACACCGGCGCCGGCGTCGCCACGGTGATCCCGGTGACCGCCCCGCCGGCCGGAAACTCCTATGAGATGTGGACCATCCCGGCCGGAGAGACCCGCCCGGTC
>JBKECG010000223.1:0-6452 GCA_047974395.1 Pikeienuella sp.
CGCCACCGCGCCGAAACCGCCCAGCGCCGCGCAGGCGGCGAGCGCAGCGGCGAAATCCGAACCGCCCAGCGCCGCGCCGGCATAGGCGCCGACCGCCATCGCCAGCGGCGCGACGACCAGCGCCCAGCGGCCGACCCTTTCGCGCAACAAGGCGGCGGCCCGGGCCAGCGCGATGAGCGCGGCCAGAAATTCCGGCCCCAGCAGCACATGCATGGCCCCGGCGTAGAATTCGCCGAACTCCACCCCGACCAGATGCGCCGCCGCCGGCGAAGGCGCGCCAAGCGCCAGCGCAGCGGCGGCGTATCGCGCGGGGCGCCTCACAACCCGACGGCCGAAAGCGTGAAGAAGGCCCCCGCCGCGGCGATCAGCGCGCCGACGCCGCGCACGATCTTCTCGCCGCCGCCGGAACGGGCCCCGATCTCGCCGATGCCGACCCCGACCAGATGCAGCATGCCGGTGCCGATCACGAAGCCGAACACATAGGCCGCCGGATTGGCCGCCGGGTCCAGCTCTCCGCCATGGGCGTAGCCATGGAAAAGGGCGAAGGCGGCGACCAGCGCCACCGCGATCCCGGTGGAGGACGGGCGCCATCGCATCAGCACGGCGAGGCCGAGCGCCAGGGCGGAGGCGGCGACGCCAAGCTCGATGACCCCCAGAGGCCCGAAGGCCATGCCGAACATCGCCCCGACAGCCATCATCAGCGGAAAGGCCACCGGCAGCGCCACAAGCAGCGGCATGCCGAGCTGGGAGCCCCAGATCCCGACCGCGACCATGGCCGCAAGATGGTCCGGGCCCATGAAGGGATGCGCGAAACCGCTGGAGAAGCCGCCGCCGAATCCTTCAGCGGAATGGGCCCAGGCGATGGACGGCGCCAGCAGCGCGGGGGTGATAAGGACGAGTTTCTTCACAAGTCAGGCTCCCAGAAGAATGACGACACGGTCGATGAACCAGAGAGAGGCGACGCCGCCGATCAGATAGGCGGCTGCGGGCGCGGGGCGCGCCGGCGCCGGCGCGCTCATGCGTCGCCAACCCCAGCCGAGCGCGAGGACGAGAAGGACAAAGGCCAGCTGGCCGATCTCCACCCCGATATTGAAAGCGCCGAGCGCGACCAGCCGCGCGCCCGAGGGCAGGCCGAGCTGCATCAGCGCGCCGGCGAAGCCGAATCCGTGCAACAGGCCGAAACCGAAGGCCGCCAGCCAGGGCTTGCGCAGGGTGAGGCTGTCGCGCCCCTGCTCGCGCCGCATGATCTCGACCCCGGCGTAGACGATCGACAGCGCGATCATCGAATTCACGAAGGCTTCGGGCACGCCGACCCAGTTGAAGGTCACCGCGCCGAGCGTGACGCTATGCGCCAGGGTGAAGGCGGTGACGGTCTTGAACAGCGGCCAGCCCCGGCCCGCGATCCACATCAGCCCGAGCACGAACAGAAGATGGTCGACGCCGATCAGGATATGCTCGACCCCGAGCGCGACATAGGAATTGAAGATCGCCGCCCAGCTGCGCCAGTCATCGGGGTCGAAACGCGGCATGACCCGCGCCGTGGGCGAGGAGGGCGTCAGCGTCACCACCTGGGTCGCGCCGGTCAGATCGGTGATCTTCAGCAGCGCGCCGGACTGGGAGACGCCGAGCCCCTCGAAGCCCACGCTCCCGGAAACGCCGTTCGGGCCGCAATCCAGCATCATGCCCTCGGCCGCGCAGCCTTCGGGCCAGATCGGCGCCACCTCGACCGTATCGACGCCCTCGGCGTCGGTCGGCCGGTTGTCCCAGCGCATGGCGTAGCGGCCGGGCTGGATCTCGGTCAGCGACATCACCGCCAGAAGGGCGGTGTGCCCGGTGGCGGCGCTCGCCGTCAGCGCGAGAAGCAGGGTGAGAAGAAGGCGCCTCATCCACATGCCGGCGCGCTCACCGCTGCTGCGCGTCGCGGCGGTCGGCCGCCGCCGCCGCCTTGCGCGCGCGCTCATGGAAAGCGGCCTGGTCATAGGGCGCCTGCTCGACGCGATAGCCGGCGCGCAACTTGTCCACGGCCGCGCCCCAGGCGGCGCGGCGCGTCTCCTCCTGCAAATCGGCGGCGACCTGTTTCTCGATCTCCTCGAAGCGCGGATCGCGGCCCGGCTCGACCGCGTCGAGCCTGATCGCCTGCCAGCCGGCCGGGGTCTCGATCGCCGACCAGCGGCCCTGCGGGGCCGCTTCGATCCGGGCGACGAAATCCTCGCCGAAAACACCGACCATCGCGGCGCGCGGCCGCTCCATATAGGGATAGATCGTCGGCGCCTCCGCCGGCAGGGCGACGCCGTCCGCCTCAGCCGCGTTGAACCGGCGCGCCCATTCGCGCGCCCGGGCCTCATCGCCGTCCACCCGCGCGATCCGGGCGGAGATCAGCGGCGGCTCGGCGTAGCGGGCCTTATGCTCCCGCCACCAGGCGCGCAGCGCGGCGGCGTCGGGCGGCTCGACGCTGACACCGCTTTGCAGCATCACCCGCATCTTCTGCATGACCCGCTCGCGGATCATCTCATCGCCGGCGTCGAGGCCAAGGGCCATCGCCTCTCGGTAGAAGGATTCGTTCAACACCCAACGATCCGCCAGCGGCCCGATCTCCGCGGCGTCGGGCGCGCGGCCGGTCTTCTCGGCGAAGATATCGACCAGATCCCCGTAAACCCGGTCGTCGAGGCGGATCAGCCGCGGATCGGCCTTCGGCGCGGAAAGCGCGTAATCCAGCCCGTAGAGCAGCGCGCCGATCATCAGGAAATGGACCAGCGGCTCCGCCGCGAAGCGACGCAGCGGCGCGAACAGGGGCGGGACGGGCCGCCGGGGCGCGGCGGAAAGGCGATCTGACAGCGACATGCCGCCCCTTTAGCCGAGTTTTCCGACAATAAAAAAAGACATTTCTGTAACAGCCGCAAACTACGGCGGCGTCTTAATATTTCATGAAAACTTCACCGTTCAGTCGCGCTTCTCGGGTGCGCCGGCATCAGGCTCCACGGTAAGAAAATTACGCGGATCGCGCGTGGAGGGACATTCCCGTCCATATCCAGCGGTTCTTTCGCTCTACACCCAAGCGAGAGGGGAATTTGGAATGAATTTGAAGAAACTGGGCGCTTTCAGCCTGCTGGGCGGCGTCAGCCTGGCGGCTCTGTCCATCGCCAGTTCGGCTTCGGCCGCCTCGGAAACCTCCACGGCCGCGGCCGAGAATTTCGCCAACCGGCTCGACATGCGCGGCGCCTATCTGAGCGGCGACAAGCACAATCACACCACCTGTTCGGATGGCAGCACCTCGGTGCGCACGCTGGTCGATCAGTCCACGGTGATCTACGGTCTCGACTGGTTCGCGCAGACCGGCCATGGCGGCTCCTTCAACCGCGACTGCCGTTTCAACGACCCGGAATATGACGCCTCGGCCTCCGGCGACGGCTATCTCTGGACCGAGACTGTCGGCCAGGACGCGCTGAAGGGCGACGAGAACGGCGACAAGATGTGGCGCTGGCAGTCGATCTCCGAATTCGCCTATCAGGACGTCGCCAACGCCGGCCGCATCTCCGGCAAGGCGACCTGGATCGGCCTGGAGACCAACGCCCCCGGCCACGAGCATGTCTCCATGGGCATTCTCGGCGACCAGTTCCGCACCCGCGGCGACGCCTACGCCACCGCCCAGTTCGAATATCTCTGGGATCGCAACGACAACGATTTCAGCGGCGGCGACGATTACGATTTCGAGAACGCCGGCAATGACGGCGTGGCGAAGGCGGCGAATATCGCCGGCGATCACAGCAAGGCCGTGGCCTCGGTCGCCTGGATCCGCGACAATCACCGCAAGGACGGCTATTACGTCATCTCGCATGTGGAGCGTCAGGGCGCCTACACCACCGGCGAGAACCGCGGCTACAATGTCGAGGATCTGCGCGACTTCCACAACGCCGGCCTGTTCAACCCGAATGACGTGACCGGAGAATCGGTCGCCTTCGGCGGCGAATTCGCGCCCGGCCATCAGTTTTCGGGCGATCGCGGCTCCTATTCGCTCAGCCGCCCGACCGCCGGCTTCGGCACTTATGGCGGCGCCGGCGCCTATGTCGCGGCGGAGATCGCCGCCCCCGGCAAGAACTGGGACGGCTCCGATCTGACCGACGCCGATCTCGAAACCATCAGCGACGAGATCGACGCCGCCACCGGCGGCGTCGGCCCCCGGTTCAACACCACCCGGCCGAAAATGCGCTATGTGCTCGGCAAGCCGGGCGTGAAGACGATGTGGGACGCGATGCTCGGCGAGGGCCGTCGCTATTTCATGTTCTTCTCCTCCGACTGGCACAGCCGCGGCGGTTTCAGCCCGTGGGAGAAACAGTCCACCCAGGATCCGTGGCCGGGCGAGTACCAGAAGATCTGGGCCTATACGCGCGGCGGCGACAAGGGCTACAGCTACAGCACCGCCCGTCAGGTCGTGAACGGCATGCGCAAGGGCAACGCCTTCTCGGTGATGGGCGATCTGGTTCACGATTTCCGCTTCATCATGTGCCAGGGCTCCGCCTGCGCCACGATGGGCGAAACCCTGACCGTCGATCCCGCGGGCGAGCCGGTCGTCTGGTATGTCAGCCTGACCGATCCCGAGGGCGTCAACAACGCGCCCTACACCTTCGCCAATCCGTCGCTGGCGCAGATCGGCGTGTCGATCCCGCTCAACCAGCCGGAGCTCAACAATATCGACATCATCCGCGGCGATGTCACCGGCCCGATCGACCCTGCCGATCCGGCCTACAAGAGCAATGTGTCGAACCCCTCGACGGAGATCTTCACCTCGGTCTTCAACCCCGCCTACGCCGCCCCCGGCGCGACCGCCTTCACGGTCGACGGCGAGAAGATGACCGTCTCCGGCGAGATCCCGGCCGCATCATTCACCAACGAGATGTATTTCCGCATTCGCGGCACCAACATGGCGAAGGGCACGCCGAACGAGACCGACGCCGACGGCAATCCGCTGCTGGACAATTTCGCCAACAACATCGTCTGCTCGATCCCCTACGCCGATCCCGATCCGGCGACCGAGGCGCAGGAGTTCAACCCCAAAACCTGCCCGACGCATCTGCCGGTCAACGAGCGGCTCGCCGGCGCGCCGCAGGTGGTCAGCAACGATGTCGAGGCCTGGGCCGATCTCTGGTTCTACGCCAACCCGATCTTCGTCGAGATCAAGGGGGCGGAAGGCAGGCGGGCCGAAACCGGCGCAAACGACAGCCGCGGCTGACCGGCCCGGCGTCAAAGGGCGGGGGCGCGACAGCCCCCGCCGCTTCCGACATCCGACACGGCGCGCCCGGACGGCGCGCCGTGTCCCTGCTTTGAAAGCACCCTTCATGAAGCCGCGCGCCATCGTTCCCTGTCTCCTGCTGCTCTCAGGCTTCGCCGGGCTCGGCTATCAGATCGTCTGGATACGGCTTCTGGCCGTGGGTCTCGGCCATGAGGCGGTGGCGATGCTTTCGGTCGTCGCGGGTTTTTTCGCAGGCGTCGCGCTCGGCGGCGCGGCGCTGGACCGCGCAGTGGCCCGAAGCCCCCGGCCGGGCCGCATCTATGCGGCGCTGGAGATCTTCATCGGCCTCTGGGCGCTGGCGCTGATCTGGCTCGCGCCGCCGGCCAACGCCGCGCTGGCGGATCTGATCGGCCCCGACCCTTCGGCGCTGCGCCGCTGGGCGGTCGGCTTTTTCGGCCCGGCGCTGCTGCTCGGCCCGGCGACGGCGGCGATGGGGGCGACGCTGCCGGCGGCGGAGCGGCTGCATGCGCGGCTGGTCGGCTCGGCCGGGCATGTCGGCGCGCTCTACGCCGCCAACACGCTGGGCGCGGCGGCGGGCGCGGGGCTGACATTGGGGCTGATCGCGCCCCGGATCGGCTTCGATGGCGCGCTGATCGTCTTCGCGGCGATGAATTTCCTCGCCGCCGCCGGGGCGCTCCTTGGCCCGGCGCGGGGCGAGGCGGCGCGGACGGAACCCGCGGCGCTTCCGCCGCAGGGCCGGCCGCGGGCGCTGACGGCGCTGCTCTTCGGGGCCGGGCTTCTCGGCGTCGGCGTCGAGGTCGCGCTGACAAGGGCGCTGGCACAATCGCTGGAGAACACGGTCTATTCCTTCGCCGCCGCGCTGACGGTCTATCTGATCGGCGCGACGCTGGGCGGCGCGCTCTATCAGCGGCGCGGCGCCGGGCGCTGGGGCCGGGGGGCGACGGCGCTGCTGCTCTGGGCGCTCGCGGCCGCGACGTTCTGGAGCGCTCTGGCGGCGCTGGCGGCGGGCGGGCTCTATCCCGATCTTCGCGCCGCGCTTGGCGGCTTCGCGGCGGAGATCCTGATCGCCGCCATCGCCTTCGGACCGGCGACGCTGCTGATGGGCGCGCAAGTCGCGCATCTGGCGCAACAGGCGCGCCGTCCCGAAGGCGGGCTCGGCCGGGCGCTGGCGGTCAACTTGATCGGCGGCGCGGCGGCGCCTTTC
>JBKECG010000400.1:0-5422 GCA_047974395.1 Pikeienuella sp.
GGCGGCAAGCCGCAGGTCGGCGTCGCTGCTGCGGCGGCGGCGGTCGGGCGGGCGGAGCCGGTCGCCGGGCAGGCGGCGGCGCTCCGCCGCGAACCGGCGCCGGGCTATGCGCGCCCGGCGATCGACGACCGGCATGAGGAGCCGGCGGCGGATGACGAGGATCTGCGCATGGAGATCCCGGCCTTCCTGCGCCGGCAGGCCAACTGATCCGCGGCCCGTTCCGCTTGTGAATCGCGGACGCCTCCGGCCGGGCCGGGGGCGTCCGTTTTCGTCCCGGACCATGGGCGGAGCGCGGGTTCCGGCTTGTCTCCGGCGACCTGCGGCGCTATCCGCTGAGACCGGCTCGCCGGCGCCTGACGCGGGATGGCGATCCATGCTATCAGACGGGGATCGGGCGAGGGATATGGGAGTGAATCGCAAGATGAGGATCGGCACCAACCGCATGAGGCGGTCAAGCGCAACGCTGATGGCGGTTTTCCTCGGCGGGTTCGCGCTCGCGGGCTGCTCGGACGATGACAAGTCGCTGGTGGACGACACCCGCCCGGCGGAGGAGATCTTCGCCGAGGCCGACGCCAATGCGGTCGATGGCGACTATGTCGGCGCGGCGCAGGGCTATGACGAGGTCGAGCGCCTCTATCCCTATTCCAGCCTGGCCAAGACGGCGATGATCCGTTCGGCCGAATCCTATTATCGCGCCGGCCGCTATGATGAGGCGCGCCTCGCCGCGCAGCGTTATCTCGACTTTTTCCCTTCCGACGCCGACGCCGCCTTCGCGCAGTATATCGTCGCGCTCTCCTATTACGATCAGATCTCGGATGTGGAGCGCGATCAGGGCGACACGATCCGCGCCCGTCAGGCGCTGCGCGAGGTGATGGAGCGTTACCCGGACAGCGAATTCGCCCGCGACGCCGCGCTGAAACGCGATCTGACGCTGGACAATCTGGCCGGCAAGGAAATGCAGATCGGCCGCTTCTATCTGGGCCGCGGCCATTACGTCGCCGCGATCAACCGGTTCCGCGCCGTGATCGAGCAATACGGCGCCACCTCGCAGGCGCCGGAGGCCCTGCACCGGCTGGTCGAATGCTATCTCTCTCTCGGCGTGACCAACGAGGCGCAGAACGCAGCCGCGGTGCTCGGCTACAACTATCCCGGCTCGGAATGGTATGTGGACAGCTATGCGCTGCTGACCGGCCAGCGGCTCGGCCCGGAGATCGACGAGGAAAGCTGGCTGAGCCGCAATTTCCGCAAGGTCGTCTACGGCGATCAGTTCTGATCCGGCCGCCCGAACGGTAGAGGGGCGGCGCGATGCTGGAAAGCCTGGAGATCAGGAATATCGTTCTGATCGAACGGCTTGCGATCGAATTCGCGCCGGGCCTCAATGTCCTGACCGGGGAAACCGGGGCCGGCAAATCCATCCTTCTCGACGCGCTCGGCTTCGCCCTTGGCCGGGTGGAGGCGCGCGGACTGGTGCGCGCCGGGGCTGACGAGGGTTCGGTCTCCGCCGCGCTCACCCCGCCGCCGGGCCATGCGGTGGAGGCGGCGCTGCGCGAGGCCGGGATCGCCCCGGCCGAGGGCGGGCTGATCCTGCGCCGGGCCGCCGCCGCCGCGGGGCCGTCCCGCGCCTATGTCAACGATCAGCGCGTCAGCGCCGAGACCCTGCGCGCCATAGGCGAGACGCTGGTGGAGGTTCACGGCCAGCATGACGATCGCGGGCTGCTGAACGCGCGCGGCCATCGCGCGCTTCTGGACGCCTTCGCCGGGGCGGAGCCGGAACTGGCCGCCTGCCGCGCCGCGCATCGGGCGCTGCGCGAGGCGCGGGACGCGCTTGCCGCCGCCGAGGCGCGGATCGAGGCGGCGGCGCGCGACCGCGATTATCTGGAGCACAGCCTGAAGGAGTTGAGCGCATTCGCCCCCGGGGCCGGCGAGGATGACGCGCTGGACGCCCGTCGCCGCCGGATGCAGGCCGCCGCAAGGATCGGTGAGGAGGTGGCGAAAGCCGCCGCGCTCCTCGGCGCCGAAGGGGCGGAAGGGGCGCTCCTGGACGCGATGCGCCGGCTGTCGGGCGCCGCCGCGCAGGCCGAGGGCGCGCTGGACGCGCCGATCGAGGCGCTGGACCGCGCCGGGGAGGCGCTTTCCGCCGCGATCTCCGGCGTCGAGATGGCGCTGGAGGCGATGGAGTTCGACCCGGCGGAGCTGGAGCGGGTGGAGGAGCGGCTTTTCGCGCTTCGCGCGCTGGCCCGCAAACATGACCGCCAGCCCGACGACCTGCCGGCGCTGATCGAGGAGATGGCCGCAAGGCTCGGCGCGCTGGAGCGCGGCGAGGAGGAGACCGCCGCGCTCGGCCGCGCGGTGAAAGCGGCCGGCGCCGCGCATGAGGTCGCCATCGCCGCGCTCGGCGCCAAACGGCGCGCGGCGGCGGCGGCGCTGGATCAGGCGGTGGCGAGGGAGTTGCCGGCGCTGAAGATGGAGCGGGCGGTTTTCTCCACCCTGATCGAGGCGGCGGAGCCCGGCCCCGAAGGCGCGGATCAGGTCTCCTTCCTGATCGCGGCCAATCCGGGCGCGCCGCCCGGCCCGCTCGGCAAGGTCGCTTCGGGCGGGGAGCTGTCGCGGCTCCTGCTGGCGCTCAAGGTCGCGCTTTCGGCGCGGGGGGGCGCCGGGGTGATGATCTTCGACGAGATCGACCGCGGCGTCGGCGGCGCCACCGCAGATGCGGTCGGGCGCCGGCTGGCGCGGCTGTCCGGCGTGGCGCAGGTGCTGGTCGTCACCCATTCGCCGCAGGTCGCGGCGCTGGGCGAGGCGCAGTTCCGCATCGAGAAAAACGTGACGGATGGCGAGACGCGGACCACGCTGACGCGCCTGTCCGAAACCGAGCGGCGCGACGAGATCGCGCGCATGCTCTCGGGCGACGAGATCACCGAGGCGGCCCGCGCCGCCGCCCTTTCCCTGCTTGGCGGGGCTTCCGGCTCCTGACTTGTGAAAGCTAGTTGACTAATATAGTCGGAAATCAGTGGCCGCATCGGTGTTGCGGTCGCTGCGCCCTTTGTCGATCCGGAGACCGCCCATGCCCCCGACCCGCCCGCTGCCGCGCATCCTGACCGTCAAACAGGCGTTGCGCCTGACGCCGAACATGATCCGCGTCACCTTTTCCGGGCCCGAACTGGACGGGTTCCCGGAGGGGCGCGAGGGCGCGAACTGCAAGATCATGCTGCCCGAGCCGGAGGAGAGCCGGGAGGGTTTCGCGGCGCGCATGGCGGACGGTCCCGCGCCGGCGCGGCGGACATACACGGTGCGCGCCTACCGGCCCGAATCGCGGGAGATGGATATAGATTTCGTCGATCACGGCGATAACGGGCCGGCCTCGGCCTGGGCGATCCGCGCCAGACCGGGCGGCTTTCTGGGCTTCGCCGGCCCCGGTCCGGTCAAGGTCGCGCATTGGGAGGCGGATTTCTATCTTTGCGCCGCCGACATGTCGGCGATCCCGGTGGTTGCGGCCGCGCTCGAAGCGATGCCGCGAGACGCGCGCGGGCTCGCCATTTTCGAGATCACCAGCGAGGAGGACCGGCAGGAGATCGACGCGCCCGAAGGGGTCGAATTGCGCTGGCTGGTCCATGCCGACCCTCATCGCCCGTCGGAGGCGCAGATCGACGCCGTCCGCGCGATGGACTGGCCGGCCGGCCGGGTGCAGACCTGCGTCGCCGGCGAGCATTCGGCGATCCGGGCGCTGCGCGAGCATCTGCTGCTTGAACGCGGGATCGACAGGAAAGACGCCTATATCTCCGGCTACTGGAAGATCGGCCTGGTCGAGGATGAGCATCAGGCGTTCAAGAAGAGCGACGCCGCCTGAATCCTGACGCGCCGGCGCGGTCGGGCGGGCTGAACCCGAGGGTTCGGCCCGGGCCGTTTCATCTTACGGGTTCCCGCTTTCCCCGCCATTATCGCCGCCCTCGGCGCCGTCATTCGCCTGCCCGCCGAGCGGGAAGATGAGTGGAACCGGGGGATCGCCGCCCTCGTCGCAGCTTTCCGCCGAGCAGATCACATGGGCGGGGGCGGCGATTTCATAGGTCTGGCCGTTGGTCGGGGTGATCAGGCCGACGCCTTCGGTCACCCAGAGTTCGGTCCGATCGGGCCCTTCGACGCTGGCCCAGATCGTGGTGCCGCGCACGCCGATGGTCGCGCTCGGCGTGGTGATCGCGACGCCTTCCTTCGGCATCCGGCCGCTGATCAGCCGCATCGCCCCGCGGCCGAGCGACAGGGCCATTGCGCCCGACTCGCCCTCGCCGGCGAAGACGTAATCGTCGATCACCAGCGAGGCGTTCGGGGCCACGGTGAGCGCGGTCCCGTCCAGCAGCGTGATTTCGATAGAGCCGTATTGCTTCGTGTAGATGCGGGCCTGGCGAAAGATGTCGTCATCGGTTTCGATCGGAAAGCCGATCGGGCTGGTGGCCTGGAACGCCTCCTGCTGGACCCTGATCGCGCGGCCGGCGCGTTCCTCCGCCAGTAGAGGGCCGGCGGCGAGGGCGATGAGGCCGGCGAGCGTCGCGCATGCTGGTTGTGGCGTCATGACGGGTCTCCCTTCAGTCTCCCGGCCCTGTTATAACAGGAATGCCTGACGGTCAGTTGATCTCCACCACCTTGCCCGGGTTGAGGATGTTCTTCGGATCGAGCGCGCGCTTGATCTCCGCCATCACCTCATAGCCGTCGCCATGTTCCTCGGGCATGTAGCGTTTCTTGCCTTCGCCGACTCCATGTTCGCCCGTGACCGTGCCGCCGAGACGGAGCGCGCGGCGGTTCATGGAATGGGTCAGGCTCTTGGCCTTCTCCAGCGTCTCCGGCCGTTTCGGGTCGATCAGGAAGCCGACATGGAAATTGCCGTCGCCGACATGGCCGATGATCGGGGCGGTCAGCCCGGCTTCGCGCACTTCCTCCGCGGTTTCCAGCAGCGCCTCCGCCAGCCGCGAGATCGGCACGCAGACATCGGTCGAGAGCGCCCGGCAGCCGGGCTGCATCTTCAGCGCGGCGTAATAGAAATTATGCCGCGCATGCCAGAGCCGGTTGCGCTCTTCGAGGCTGGCGGACCATTCGAACCCCTTGCAGCCATGTTCGGCGGCGATCTCGCCAAAGGTCTCCGCCTGCTCTTTCGCGCCGGCGGTGGAGCCGTGGAACTCGACGAAGAGATGCGGCTGTTCGGGCAGCGACATGCCGCCGGAGATGTTCACCGCCCTGATCGCGGCGGGGTCGAGGATCTCGATCCGCGCCATCGGCACGCCCATCTGGATGGTCTGGATCACCGTGTTCACGGCGGCGTCGAGCGAGGGGAAGGCGCAGACCGCGGCGGTGACGCTCTCGGGCTGGCCCTGAAGGCGCACGGTCAGTTCGGTGATGATCCCGAGCGTGCCTTCGGAGCCGATCATCAGCTTGGTCA
>JBKECG010000241.1:0-9447 GCA_047974395.1 Pikeienuella sp.
ACGACCGGATCACCGGCGGCGCCGGCGCCGACAACCGCCTCGGTCCCCGTCGCGGCCCCCTCCCCGGCGGCCGCGCCGCTGGCGCCGCAGATGCCGGTCGAGGCGACCGAGGAGGCCGTGCAAAAGGAACTGGCCCCCGAGACCGCCGCCGCGGCCCCCGCGCGCGGCCCGGCGATCCCCATCATCCCCGCCAGAGTGTTGGCGGTGGAGACATGGAAAACCGCCATCAGCCCCAGCATCACCGCGAAAATCCCCCAGAGCCCGCCGATCCCGCTCAGCGCCACTGCGAGCGTGACCACCCCGAGCAACCCGAGCGCGAAGGTCGCGCCGGACAGCATCCGCTCGTATCCGAAGCGAAAGACGATGCGCGCGTTCAGGATGTTGCCGATCAGCGCCGCGGTCGAGATCAGGGCGAAGAGCCAGCCGAACCCCTGCGGGCTCATGCCGAAATGCCTGATGAAGATGAACGGGCTGGCCGCCAGCAGGGCGAAGAACCAGAAGGCGAAGCAGAAGGTGGAGGCCAGATAGCGCCGCGCCGCCGGATGGCGCATGATCGCCAGATACTCCGCGATCACCGCGCGGGCGGCGTAGGGGCGGCGGCGATCCGGCGGCAGGGTTTCGGGCAGGCGGCGCATCAGCAGGCAGGCGATCAGGCTGAAGACGACCAGCGCGCCGAAAATGCCGCGCCAGCCGACAAGCCCGAGCAGCCCGGCCCCGATCAGCGGCGCCAGCACCGGACCCATGGTGAAGATCATCATCATCAGCGAGGTCGCCCGGCTGAGCGCGTCGCCCTCGAACACGTCCGAAAGCATCGCCCGTGTCGAAGTCATCGCCGCCCCCGCCGCCACCGCCTGCGCGATGCGGAAGAGGATCAGCGCCTCGGCCGAGGGCGCGAGCGCGCAGGCGAGGCTGAGCGCCGCATAGAGCAGCAGAAACAGCGTCTGCGCCCGGAGCCGCCCCCAGGCGTCGGCGAGCGGGCCGAGAACGAGCGGCCCGACCGCCACCCCGGTCAGATAGCCGGTGACGGTGAGTTGCAGCAGCGAGGAGGAGGCGTCGAGCGCCTCCGCCATCGCCGGCATCGCCGGCAGATACATGTCGATCGAAAACGGCCCGAGCGCGCTGACCGCCGCCAGAATCGCGATGAAGCGAAAGGCGCCCGCTTCGGCCGGCGCGTGCGCGACAGGCTTCATGACGCCGCCTTCCACAGATAATGCAGGCCAAGGCCGAACAGCATGACATGGACCAGCCGCCGGAACCCTTCCACCGACAGACCGCGGCCCAGCCTGTCGCCGGCCAGCATGCCCAGAAGCGCGGGAATCGCGGCGGCGGCGCTCATCGCCGCGCGCGGCCCGTCGAGAACGCCATTGGCCAGAAAGGCGCCCGAGATCAGAAACCCGGAGATCAGCGTCGCGAGGCACATCGTCGCGACGAATTCGCGCCGGTCGAACCCCAGCCCGGTGAAATAGACCGTGACCACCGGCCCGGGCGCGGTGAAGACGGCCCCGCAGATCCCGGCGAGGAGGCCGGTGGCGAAACCGGCCGAAACCTCCGCCCGCGCCGGAATGCGGAAGCTGAACCCCGAAAGCGACCAGGACGAGACCGCGATCAGCATCGCACCCATGGCGAGGCTGAGCGCGGCGGGGCTGATATGGGCGACGAAGCGCGCGGCGACAAAGGTCGTCGCCGCCATGCCCAGAATCAGCGGCAGGCAGAGCCGGAACCCGCGCCTGTGGAACCCCACCGTCCAGATCTGCCCCAGCGTGGTCAGCGGCAGCACCAGCGTGTTGAGCGCCAGCGCCAGATCATGGGCGATGAAGAAGGGCGTCAGCGAGATCGTCACCAGCGGCAGGCCGAATCCGGTGACGCCCCGCACCATTCCCGCAAAAAGGAAGATCAGCGCGACGATGGCGCTGTCGGCGAATGAAAGCTCCCACCCCCCGATCATCGGCGGCGGGCCGCGACGGGCGCGGGGCGGGAATATGCGGGCGACGCGGGCATGATCCGCGCATAGCCCGTCCTTTGCGGAAAGAACAGGCGCCGCGCGACTTTCCAAGCCGGCGTTTTTGCTTCATCACCTGCCTGCCGTGAAGAAAGCAGGATCGTCATGCTCGAAGATCTCGCGATATCCCCGGTCTCCAAGGCGCTGCGCGCGGAGGTTTCGGCGGAGATCGACATCAAGACCAAGCCGCCGGGCTCTCTCGGCCGGATCGAGGCGCTGGCGCTGCAAATGGCGCTGGCGCAGCATCGCGCGCATCCCATTGCCAAAGCGGCGCTGCTGCTCTGCGCCGGCGATCACGGGCTGGTGGAGGAAGGGGTCTCCGCCTGGCCCTCCGAAGTCACCGGGCAGATGGTGGCCAATTTCCTCGCCGGGGGCGCGGCGGCGAATGTCTTCGCCCGCGCCGTCGGGGCGGAGATCAGCATCCTGGATTGCGGCGTGATCGACCCGCCGGCCCATCCCGGCCTGACAAGCGCCGGCATCCGCAAGGGCGCGCGCAATTCGCTGCGCGAAGACGCGCTGACGGCGGCGGAGCTGGAGGCGGCGCTGGGATTCGGCGCCGATCAGGCCCGGCGCGCCGTCGCCGCCGGGGCCGGGATCGTGGCGCTGGGCGAAATGGGAATCGGCAACACCGCCTCGGGCGCGCTGATCGTTCACGCGCTCGCCGGGCTGCCGCTCGCCGGGCTGACCGGCGCCGGCGCCGGGCTGGACCGGGCCGGGGTGGCGCGCAAGCTCTCGATACTGGAGCGCGCGGCCGCGCGCCGGCCCGGCCGGCTTTCGCCCATGGACGCGCTGGCCGCTTTCGGCGGGCTGGAGATCGCCGCCATGGCCGGGGCGCTGATCGGCGCGGCCTCGGCCCGCGCCGCGGTGCTGGTGGACGGCTATATCGCCACCGCGGCGGCGATGGCGGCGCTTCAGGCCCGCCCCGAGGCCGCGCCGCATGTGATCTTCGCGCATCGCGGATCGGAGGCCGGGCACCGGATGATGCTGGATCATCTCGGCGCCGCGCCGCTTCTCGATCTCGAACTCCGGCTCGGCGAAGGTTCGGGCGCGCTTCTGGCGCTGCCGCTCCTGACCGCCGCGGCGGCGATGCTGAACGAGATGGCGACTTTCGAGAGCGCGGGCGTTTCCGGCAAGGGGGGCTGAGTGGGCCTGCGGCGCGAACTGACGCTCTATCTCTCCGCCCAGCAATTCCTGACCCGGCTGCCGGCGCCGGGCCGGATCGGGCATGAGGAGGACCGGCTCGCCCGCGCCAGCCGCTATTTTTCGCTGGTCGGGCTTGTCGTCGGCGGGGTCGGGGCGCTGGTCTGGCTGGCCGCGACCGGCCTGCCGCCGCAGGCGGCGGCGCTGCTGGCGCTCGGCGCCATGGCCTTCGTCACCGGCGGACTGCACGAAGACGGGCTGGCCGATTGCTGCGACGGGCTGGGCGGCGGGCGCACGCGCGAGCGGGCGCTGGAGATCATGCGCGACAGCCGGATCGGCGCTCATGGCGCGCTCGGGCTGCTGTTTTCCGTTGGCCTGCGCGCGGCGGCGCTGGCGGCGCTGGCGCCGGCTGCGGGCGCGACGGCCCTGATCGTCGCGGCGATGGCCGGGCGGGCCGGGATCGCGCTTGTCCTCGCCGCCGGAACCTATGCGCGCGCCGAGGGCGCGGCCATGACCGCCATGGGCGCGCGCTGGCCGGAGGCCGCGCTGGCGGCCGGTTTCGCCTTCATCGCAGGCGCTTGCGCCGGCTGGGCCGGGCTTCTCGCGGTCTTCGTCGCCCTGGCGCTGGCGCGGCTCTGGCTCTGCTGGCTCAAACGGCGCCTTGGCGGCTATACCGGCGACGGGCTGGGCGCGGCGGAGCAGATCGGAGAGATCGCCGCACTCCTGATCCTCGCGGGGGCCGCTTCATGATCTTCTATCGCCATCCCTCGACCGACGCCGCGCCGGGGCTCTGCTACGGGCGCTGGAACGTGGGCCTCGGCCCCGAAGCCGAAGCCGAGATCGAAGCCGCATGCGCCGCGCCCCCCGGCTTCGCCTATATCGTCTCCAGCCCGGCCTGGCGCGCCCGCCGGTTGGCCGAGGCGCTGGCGGCGGCGACGGGCGCGCCGCTCGAATTCGACGAGCGCCTGCAGGAGATGAATTTCGGCCGGTGGGAGGGCGAATTCTGGGCCGAGATCGACCGCGCCGAAAGCGACCCCTGGGCCGAGAACCCCTGGGACAACGCCCCCCCCGGCGGGGAAAGCTACTCCATGGTCCATTCGCGGATCGGCGCCGCGCTGCTGGAGGCCCCGCCGGGCGGCTGTTTCGTCACCCATGCCGGACCGATCCGCGCGGCGATGATGATCCAGCGGGGGCTGAGCTTCGCCGAGGCCTTCGCCGACCCGGTGCCCTTCGCCACGCCGATCGACATGGGTCTCCGCCCCGATGGCTGAGATCGCCCTGATCCTCGGCGGCGCGCGTTCGGGCAAGACCGCCCGCGCGCTGGCGCTGGCCGCCCCGCCCCGCGCCTATGTCGCGACGGCGGAGCCGCGCGACGAGGAGATGGCGGCGCGGATCGCGCTCCACCGGGCGGAGCGCGGCGGGGACTGGGGCCTGATCGAGGCGCCGCTGGACCTCGCCCGCGCCATCGGCGCCGCTTCGGGCCGGACGCTGGTGATCGACTGCCTGACGCTCTGGCTCTCCAACATCATGGAGGCGGGGCGCGAGCCGGAAGCGGAAACAGCCGCGCTGATCGGCGCGCTTGGCGCGGCGGAGGCGCCGGTGATCCTCGTCTCCAACGAGATCGGGCTCGGCCTGACGCCGATGGAGGCCCTTTCCCGCCGCTTTCGCGACGAGCAGGGCCGGCTCAACCAGCGCGTCGCGGCGGCGGCGGACCGGGTGGAGTTCGTCGCGGCGGGCCTGCCGCTCAGGCTGAAATAGGGGACGATCATGAAGATACTGGTTCTCACCCATACCGAAGAGGGCGATCCCGGCCGTTTCCTGCCGATGCTCGCGGCGGATGGCCATGAATGGGAGGAGATCCGGCCCGATCTCGGCCAGCCCCTCCCCGCTTTCGACGGGTTCGACGCGCTCTGGGTCATGGGCGGACCGATGAACACATGGGAGGAGGACGCCCATCCCTGGCTCATCGCCGAAAAGGCCCTGATCCGCGAGGCGGTCGCGACGCGGGGCGCGCCCTATTTCGGCATCTGCCTCGGCCACCAGCTTCTGGCCGCCGCGCTCGGCGGCGAGGTCGGGCTGGCGACGGCGCGGGAGATCGGGCTTTTCGAGCTGGAGCGCGCTGGCGAGGGCGGTCTGCTCGACGGGCTACCGGCCCGCTTTCCTTGCCTCCAATGGCACAGCGCCGAGGTGAAGCGCCCGCCCGAAGGGGCGCGGATCCTCGCCGCCTCGCCGCTTTGCGCGGCGCAGGCGATGAGCTGCGGCGAACGCGCGCATTCCCTCCAGTTTCACGCCGAACTGGAGGAGGCGCGGTTCCTGCGCTGGAGCGAGACGCCGGGGCTGGAGACCGAGATCAGGGAGGCGTTCGGCGACGACCCGCAAGCCATGATCCGGCGGGAATGCCGCGCGCGCGAGCCCGAACTGGCGGCGGTCGCGGCGCGGATCTACGCCAACTGGATGCGTTGCGCGGCGGCTTGAAGGATTGCGACAACCGTGCGGGTGGCGATCCGCGGCGGGGCGCCTATTATCGCCCGAAACGTGTATAAGAGGATGGGGCCGGGCCCCCGACGCCAAGCGGATCAAGGCAAGCGAGGACGCCAATGGATTATGAGGCGCTGTTCCAGGCCCAACTCGACGACCTGAAGCGGGAAGGGAATTACCGCGTCTTCGCGGATCTCGAACGCCAGCGCGGCGCCTTTCCGCGGGCGAAGAATTATCATGACGATGGCGAACGACAGGTCACCATCTGGTGTTCGAACGACTATCTCGGCATGGGCCAGCACCCCGATGTGGTCGGGGCGATGATCGCCGCCGCCGAGGACTGCGGCGCGGGCGCCGGCGGCACGCGCAACATCTCCGGCACCAACCACCATCACCTGCTGCTGGAGCGCGAACTCGCCGATCTCCATGGCAAGGCGGCCGCGCTTCTCTTCACCTCGGGCTATGTCTCCAACTGGGCCGCGCTCTCGACGCTGGGCGCGCGGCTGCCGGGGGCGGTGATCCTGTCGGATGCGCTCAACCACGCCTCGATGATCGAGGGAATGCGCCATTCGCGGGCCGAAAAGGCGATCTGGCGCCATAACGACGTGGAGGATCTGGACCGCAAGCTGGCCGCCATCGGCCCCGACCGGCCGAAGATCGTCGCGTTCGAAAGCGTCTATTCCATGGATGGCGACATCGCCCCGATCCGCGAGATCGTCGAGGTCGCCGAGCGCCATGGCGCGATGACCTATCTCGACGAGGTTCACGCCGTCGGCCTCTATGGGCCGCGCGGCGGCGGCGTCGCCGAGCGCGAGGGGCTGATGGACCGGATCACCCTGATCGAGGGCACTCTGGGCAAGGCTTACGGCGTCGTCGGCGGCTATATCGCCGGCTCCTTCGCGCTTTGCGATTTCATCCGCTCCTTCGCCTCGGGCTTCATCTTCACCACCGCCTTGCCGCCCGCCATCGCCGCGGCGGCGACCGCCTCGATCCGGCATCTGAAGGAAAGCGACGCGGAGCGGGAATTGCAGCGCCTGCGGGTGCGTCAGCTTCGCGCGGCGCTCGACCGCGAGGGCATTCCCCATCTCGACAACCCGAGCCATATTATCCCGGTGATGATCAAGGATCCGGTGAAATGCCGGATGATCGCCGATATCCTGATGGACCGTTTCGGGGTCTATGTGCAGCCGATCAACTATCCGACCGTGCCGAAGGGAACCGAGCGGCTGCGCTTCACCCCCTCGCCGCTGCATTCGGAGGCGGATATCGAGCATCTGGCGCGCGCGCTCTCCTCGCTCTGGAGCCAGTGCGCCCTCGCGCGCGCCGTCGCCTGAGCGCGGCCCCATGCGCGCGCTTGTAGCCGGGGGCGGCGTCGGCGGGCTCTCCGCCGCGCTCGCGCTTGTCCGCGCCGGCTGGGAGGCGCGGGTGTTCGAGCGCGCCGGAGAGATACGGGAGGTCGGCGCCGGATTGCAGCTCGGCCCCAATGGCTTGCGCGCGCTGGAGACGCTCGGCGTCGCCGCGCGGATCGAGACCGAAGGGTTCGAGCCGCAGGCGATCGAGATGCGCCGCGGCGCGACCGGGCGGCTGGTGGCCCGCGTGCCGCTGGGCGGGGCTGCGCGCCGGCGCTGGGGCGCGCCCTATATCCAGGTCCATCGCGCTGATCTGATCGCCGCGCTGCGCGACGGGCTGGAGACGGCCCTGCCCGGCGCGGTCGAGACCGGCGCCGAGGTCGTCGGTTACGAGGAGTGCGGCGCCGCCGTCGCGCTGCGTCTTGCGGACGGGCGCGAGATGGAGGGCGATCTGATCATCGGCGCGGACGGACTCCGCTCCGCTCTCCGCGCCCGGATGCTGGGGCCGGAGGCGCCGCGCTTCACCGGCCATGTCGCCTGGCGCGCGACCATTCCCGTCGAACGGCTGAAACACCCGCCCGCGCCCGCCGCTTCCGTCTGGACCGGACGCGGGCGCCATGCGGTGACTTATCCGCTGCGCAATGGTTCAATGTTGAACTTTGTCGGCCTCATACAGGAGGACTGGCGGCGCGAAGGCTGGACCGAGCCCGGCGATCCCGCGCGGCTCCGCGCCGAATTCGCCGGCTGGGCGCCCGGGCTGCGCGACATCCTCGACGCGATCAAGGCCCCGTTCCGCTGGGCGCTTTTCGACCGCCCGCCGCTGCCGCGCTGGTCTTCGGGGCGGGTGACGCTCCTCGGCGACGCCTGCCATCCGATGCTGCCCTCTCTGGCCCAGGGCGCGGCGCAGGCGCTGGAGGACGACGTCGCCCTGGCCGCGCGGCTCGGCCCGCGCCCCGACGACATTCCCGGCGCGCTCCGGGCGCATTATCAGGCGCGTATCGCCCGCGTCACCCGCATACAGACGGAAGCCCGGGCCAACCTGACCCGTTTCCATCGCGACGATCCGGTCACGCGCCTCGGCGCGCGCCTGATCGCCCGCACCGCGCCCGGCTGGTTCCAGAGCCGGCTCGACTGGCTCTACTCCGGCTGAAGCCCCGCCCGCCCGGCGACCTTGCTCCGGGTCCGCGGCGCCGGACGGCGCGCAACCATCCGCATGACCTGACCGCATAGGCGAGGCCCGCGCCAAAGCGGCCGGATTCAAGCGAGAGCGTCAGCCGTAATGCGCCAATCGGGCCACCCCGCCGGATGGCGCAGGCATCGCCATCGACAAGCCGCGATGCGACGCGACCCTGCATCAGTCCTATATAGGACTTGCAGAATCATCAGGAGTTATGCTTACGATATATGTAATGGTCCGATACAGGATCAAAAAAACATAAGAAAATGGAGGTATTGTTGAGAAAACCCGAGACAAGCCCGCCCGGCGACATGACGTCGAAACATCGGCGCATCTCGGAAGAACTTCTCAACAAGATCGAAGAGGGTCGCTGGCGCCCCGGCGATCAGTTGCCTTCGGAGGAATTGCTGGCGGCCGAGGCCGACGCCAGCCTCGGAACCATGCGGCGCGCGCTCCGCACTCTCGTCGAAATGGGCGTGGTCGAGCGCCATCACGGGCGCGGCACCTTTGTTTCCGGCGCGCGCGCGCAGGACCGTCAGCTTCGTCATTTCCGCTTCATGTCCAAGGGGGGGACGCAGCTCCTTCCGGTCTATTTCAATGTCGAGGACGTCACCATCACCGACGAGACCGGCGCCTGGAGCGACTTCCTTCAGGACCCGACCGGCAATTTCGTGCGCATCCGCCGGATCGCCTCGATCAACGGCGAGTTCGACGTCTTCAGCGAGGTCTATCTGCCCTGTCACCGGTTCGGGGACGTGTCGCGGATGAGCCGGGCGACGCTCAACGGGGTCTCGATCCGCGACATGCTGGCGGAGCGGTTCAACGCGCCGACCCTCGATGCGCGGCAGACCATCATCTGCGAAGCCCTGCCGCCGCGCGTCTCCCGCATGATCGGAACCCCGGCCGCGCAGTTCGGCATCGTCTGGACCGTGGCGGGAACCAGCTATCGGGGGGCGCCAATCACCTGGCAGCGCATCTTCGTACCGCCGAGCGACCGGGTGATCGAGATCGCGCCGGGGCATGGCCCAGGCTCCGCTTCCTCAAAGGAACGGAACATGGACGCATAAACGGCCCGTGCGCCATTTCCCGCAGCGGCCCCTCCGGGCCGCCCAGCGGGGCGCGGCGGCGAGCCGGACGAATGACGACCACCGGCGCGGGCGACGACTATTCGCCCGTCGCCGGACCAATAAGAACGATCAACAGATGGAGATTAACATGATGAACCGCATGATTTTTTTCAGTGCAGGCGCGGCCCGCGGGCTCCTGCTCGGCGCGGGCCTCGCGCTCGGCTTCGCCGCAGGCCA
>JBKECG010000292.1:0-2324 GCA_047974395.1 Pikeienuella sp.
CACCGGCGATTTTGCATTGGAGGATTTGGGCTTCATCTTCGTTCCTTCGTCACTACGACGAAGCCCAAATCCTCCTTAAATCACAACCTCAAATCTGTGCCATAGGTGCTGACAGGGGACAGGTGGGAAAGGCGCAGACCGCGACGGCGACATGGGGCGGAATCCAGTGCAGCCTGACCGTCAGTTCGGTGATCACGCCCAAAGTGCCCTCGGCCCCGATGAAGAGCCGGGTCATGTCATAGCCGGCCGAGGATTTACGTGCGCGCGTCCCAGTCTTGCAGACGGTCCCGTCCGGCATGACCACGGTCAGCGCGAGGATATTATCCTTCATCGTGCCATAGCGCACGGCGCTGGTGCCGGAGGCGCGCGTGGAGGCCATGCCCCCGATCGAGGCGTCGGCGCCCGGGTCGATCGGAAAGAACAGCCCGGAGGAGCGCAGTTCGGTATTGAGCCGCTTCCGGGTCACCCCGGCCTGAACCACGCAGTCCATATCCTCTTCGTTTACACGAAGAACCGCGTTCATCCGGCTCATGTCGAATGAAATTCCGCCATGTAGCGCGTTCACCCCCGCCTCCAGCGAGGTGCCCGCGCCATAGGGCACCACCGGAACCCCGTATTCATTGCAGAGCTTCAGCGCCTCGGCGACCTCTTCCGTCGTTTGCGGGAACAGCACCGCGTCGGGCGCTTTCGCGGGATGCCAGGCGGTCGTGTTCGCGTGCTGCTGACGGATTGTCCGGTTCACCGTCAGCCTCTCGCCGAACCGGGTGGAGAGCTGGTCGATGACATGTCGCCGGCGGTCGTCCGGCTCCCCGCTGGATTGCGCATCATGGTCCATCGGCTTCGCTCCCCGCCGACGCCCGCGGCGGCGGGCGCCCGGCTTGGTTTTTTATAAACGATACGTTCCGTTTATGAATTACCGGAAGCCGGGTCAATTGACGGATTTTGCGGAAAGGTCGCGGATCACCATCTCGGCGGCCTCGCCGGCGGCGCGGGGCAATTCGTCGAAGCAGCCGTCGGCGAAGGCCTGAAGCGCATAGCCGAGCATGATGCTGAGCAGCAGCCCCGCGACCCGCTCCTTGTCCACGCCCGCCGGCAGCTCTCCATCCGCCTCGGCCTGCGCCAGATCCTGACGGAGCCGGCGGCGATAGGCTTCGTGCAGCGCCGAGACGCGCGGTTGCAGCTCCGGCAGGGCCGCCGCAGCCTCGACCATGAGTTGATAGAGCGTGGTCGCGGCCTCGGTCGATTCGCAGACGGCGGTCATGTGAAAACGGATGCGCGCCCTGAGCGCGGCGAGCCCGCGCCGCCCCTCCAGCGCCGCTTCGGACCGCTTTTCAAACCACTCCTGACAGGCGTCCATCACCGCGCACAAGAGGTTCAGCTTGGTCCCGAAACGCTCGGCGGCCAGGCCGCTGCTATATCCGGCGTGGCGGCCGATATCGGCCAGGGTCGCGCCCTTCGCGCCATTCTCCGCGATCAGCGCGATCGCGGCGCGCAGCATGCGCCGGGTCGATTCCGCCCTGCGATCGGCCTGTTTGCGGCGCTCTGCCTGCGGGTCGTTATTCGGGTCCTCGCGCATATCGGCCTCACCCTCGCCTTTCCGGCGCGAAGCTCACCAGGCGTCGATCCAGGCGTGTTTCTTCTCCTTCGGGCGCTCTCCGGCCCCGGCGACGGCCGCAACGATCCAGCTGCGGGTTTCGGCCGGGTCGATCACATCGTCGATCTCGAACAGAGAGGCCGCGCTAAGCGCCCGTCCGTGGTCGTAAAGCTGGGCGAGCAGGCGCTGGAACTCCGCATCCCGCTCCGCCGGATCGCCGATCGCGGCGAGCTTGTCGCGGAAACCGAGCCGCACCGCCCCTTCCAGCCCCATGCCGCCCAGCTCCCCCGTCGGCCAGGAGACGATGAACAGCGGCTCGTGAAACCCGCCGCCGGCCATGCCCTGCGCGCCAAGCCCGTATCCCTTGCGCAGCACCACGGTGAAGAAGGGCACGGTCAGATTGGCCCCGACCAGGAACATGCGCGCGCAATGGCGGACCAGCGCGGTCTTTTCCGCCTCTGGCCCGACCATGTTGCCCGGCGTGTCGCAAAGGAACAGGATCGGCAGGCCATGCGCGTCGCAGAGCTTCATGAAACGCGCCGCCTTGTCCGCGCCCTCGCTGTCGATGGCCCCGCCCAGATGCAGCGGGTTGTTGGCGATAACGCCGAGCGGGCGCCCCTCCACCCGGATCAGGCTGGTGATGACGCCGACGGCGTGGGCGGCGCGCAGCTCCATCACCGAACCTTCATCCGCGATCAGCCCGATCGCCGGGCGGACATCATAGGCGCGG
>JBKECG010000301.1:0-11786 GCA_047974395.1 Pikeienuella sp.
CGCTGCGACCGCGAGGCCGGCGACCAGCGCGGCGCGATCCCTTCTTCTGTTCATCTTTCGGCGTCCCCTGTCGATCGTCAAAGTCTTCACCCCGTCGCCGGCGACTCTAGCCGATTGAAGGCGCCCGCAACAATCGCCCGTGAGCGCCGATTCAGCCTCAGGCGACCTTCACGATCGCCTTGCCGAAATTCGTCCCCTCCAGCAGCGAAAGGAAGGCGGCCGGGGCCGCCTCCAGCCCTTCGCTCACGCTCTCGCGGGTCCTGATCTCGCCCGCGGCGACCAGCGGCGCGACCTCGCTCAGGAACTCGCCCCGTTTCTCGGCATGGTCGGTGACGATGAAGCCGCGCACCGCGATCCGGTTGACGAGAATCGAGCGCCATATCTGCGCCGAGCGGTCCGGCCCTTCGGAGGCGCCGTAGACGGCGTTATATTCCGAGATCATGCCGCAGAGCGGTATGCGCGAGAAATTGTTCATCAGCGGCATCGTCGCGAACAGGGTCGCGCCGCCGACATTCTCGAAATAGATGTCCACCCCGTCAGGGCAGGCGGCGCGCAGCTTCTTCTTCAGGTCGGGATCGCGGTGATCGACGCAGGCGTCGCAGCCCAGAGCCTCCACCGCCCAGGCGCATTTTTCCGGCCCGCCGGCGACGCCGACGACGCGCAGGCCCTTGCGCTTCGCCAGTTGCGCGACCATCGAGCCGACCGCGCCGGTGGCGGCGGAGACGACGATGGTCTCGCCCTTCTGCGGGCGGCCATGGATGTTCAGCCCGACCCAGGCGGTGAAGCCCGGCATGCCGAGCGCGCCGAGCGCGAGCGAGGGCGAGAGCTTCGCGCCCCAGCCCTGCGCCGGGTCGAGCACGGTCAGGTCCTTGCCGCCATGCGCCTGAAGATGCGCCCAGTTCATCATGCCCATGACCAGCGCGCCCGCCGGCAGCGCGGGATTGTCGCTCTCGACCACCTCGGCGACCCCGCCGGAATGGATCGGCTCGCCGGGCTTGAAGGGCGCGGCGTAGGATTTGGCGTCGGACATGCGGCCGCGCATATAGGGATCGACCGAAAGCCAGAGCAGCTTCAGCAGCACCCCGCCCTTCGCCGGTTTCGGCGCGGCGGCTTCGCGCAGCTCGAAGGTCGCCGGCGTCGGCGCGCCGACAGGATAGGCGGTGAGCAGGATTTCCTTGTTCGCGGCCATGTCTTCCTCCTTCGCGTGTTCATTGACACTTGTCAGGCGACAGATCTCCGCCGCGCGCGCCGCGCTGTCAATCCTGCGCGGGATTTCCCGCCCTGCGGTAGAAAGGCGCTTGCGCCCGCGTGTCTGGCGGCTAGTCTCTGCCTGACAGATAACAGGGGAACGACGCCCATGAGCATGATTGAGGATCTCTTCAGCCTGGAGGGCAAGACCGCGCTCGTGACCGGCGGCGCGACCGGGATCGGCCGGATGGCCGCGACCGGGCTGGCCGGGGCCGGGGCGCGGGTGCTCATCGCCTCGCGCAAGGGCGAGATGTGCGAGACCACCGCGAAGGAGATCAACGCGCTCGGCCTGCCCGGGAAGGTGGAGGGCTTCGCCGGCGATGTCGGCGACGAGGAAGGCGTCGAGGCCCTGGCCAAAGCGGTGGAGAAGCGCGCCGGTGCGCTCCATATCCTGATGAACAACGCCGGCATCACCTGGGGCAAGCCCTATGGGAGCTTTCCCCATTCCGCATGGGAGCGGGTGATGAGCGTCAATGTCGCCGGGCTCTTCTCGCTCACCCAGCGGCTGACGCCGCTGCTGTCGAAGACCGCGACGATGGAGGACCCGGCCCGGGTGATCAACGTGGGCTCGGTCATGGGCACGGCGGCGATGGGCGCCGGGGCCTATTCCTATTCCGCCTCCAAGGCGGCCGTGCATCACCTGACCCGGATCCTGGCGACCGAACTGGCGGCGCAGCGGATCACGGTGAACGCCATCGCGCCCGGCCCCTATCAGTCGAACATGACCGCCTTCGCCACGGCGGATGCGGAGAATCGCGACCGGATCGGCGGCAAGAACCCGCTCGGGCGCATGGGCATGCCCGACGATATCGCCGGGCTGCTGGTCTTTCTGGGCTCGAAAGCGGGCGCCTATGTCACCGGGGCGGTGATCCCGACCGATGGCGGCCTGCACATAGAAACCGTCAAGGAACTTTTCTGAGGAGGAAACCGAACATGGATCTGGGCGTCAGCGACAAGGTGAGGCCGCTGCTCGAAGCGGTCTCTAAAATGCTTGAGGAAAAAGTCTATCCCGTCGAGGAGGAGTTCGAGGCGGAGATCGGCAGGCATCCCGAGGGCCGTTTTCATCATACCGACCGGCAGCTTGAGATCCTGAATGGCCTCAAGGCGGAGGCGAAGGCGCGGGGTCTCTGGAATTTCTGGCTGACCGACAGCGATCGCGGCTATGGGCTCAACACCGTCGAATACGCCTATCTGGCGCAGGAGATGGGCAAGTCCAAGCTCGGCCCCGAAACCTTCAACTGCGCCGCGCCCGACACCGGCAACATGGAGGTGCTGGAGCGTTACGGCACCGAGAAGATGAAGAAGGACTGGCTCGCGCCGCTTCTGGAGGGCGAGATCCGCTCGGCCTACCTGATGACCGAGCCGAACGTGGCGTCGTCCGACGCGACCAATATCTCCATGTCCTGCGTCGCCGATGGCGACGAATGGGTGCTGAACGGCGAGAAATGGTGGGCCTCGGGCGCCGGCGATCCGCGCTGCAAGGTCTATATCGTCATGGTCGCCACCGACCCCGCGAACGAGAACAAGCACCGCCGTCATTCGATGATCCTCGTTCCGGCCGGAACAAAGGGTGTGGAGGTCCTGCGCCCGATGCAGGTCTTCGGCAATGACGACGCGCCGCATGGCCACATGCACATGCGCTTCACCAATGTCCGGGTGCCGAAGGAGAACCTGATCCTCGGCGAGGGCAGGGGTTTCGAGGTCTCCCAGGGCCGGCTTGGCCCGGGCCGCATCCATCACGCGATGCGCGCCATCGGCGCCGCCGAGCGGGCGCTGGAGGCGATGTGCCGCCGCTCGCTCCAGCGCACCGCCTTCGGCAAGCCGCTGGCGCAGCTCGGCGCCAATCACGACATCATCGCCGAGTGCCGGATGGAGATCGACATGGCGCGGCTGCTCTGCTTGCAGACCTGCTACATGATGGACACGATCGGCAACCGCGCCGCCTCGCCCTGGATCTCCAAGATCAAGGTGATCGCGCCCCGCGTCTCCTTGAAGGTGATCGACGAGGCGATGCAGATGCATGGCGCCATGGGCATCAGCCAGGACACGCATCTGGCCGACGCCTGGACCCATCAGCGCACGCTGCGCCTCGCCGACGGGCCGGACGCGGTGCACCGGCGCGTGATCGCCCGTGACGAGCTGAAGAAATACACCAACGAGGCGGTCTGACCGATGGCGGCCCCTCACGCGGCGGCGCAGATCGACCTTGGTGCGGTCGAAAGCTATCTGAAGGCCAATCTGCCCGGCTTCAAGGGGCCGCTGGAGGCCGAGAAGACCGCGACCGGCCAATCCAACCCGACCTTCATCCTGAAGGCCGGGTCGGGCGAATATGTGCTCCGGCGGAAACCGCCGGGGCAATTGCTGAAATCCGCCCATGCGGTGGACCGGGAATATCGGGTGATCCGGGCGCTGGCGGAGACGGATGTGCCCGTGCCGAAGGCGCATCTTCTCTGCGAGGACGAGAGCGTCATCGGCTCGATGTTCTATGTCATGGACCGGGTTCCGGGGCGGATCTATTTCGACCCGGCCGTCCCGGATATGGACAATGACCACCGCCGGGCCATGTACGAGGACATGAGCCGGGTGCTGGCGGCGCTGCACATGGCCGACCATCAGGCGATCGGCCTCGGCGATTTCGGCAGGCCCGGCAGCTATTTCGCCCGCCAGCTCTCACGCTGGACCAAGCAGTACCGGGCGTCCGAGACCGAACATATCGCCGATCTGGAGACCCTGATCGCCTGGCTGGAGCGGGAGGAGCCCGAGGATGACGGCGCCATCTCCATCGTCCATGGCGATTACCGGATCGACAACCTGATCTACCACCCGACCGAGCCGCGCGTCGTCGCGGTGCTGGACTGGGAACTGTCCACCCTCGGCCACCCGATCGCCGATCTCGCCTATCAGCGCATGCAGGGCCGCCTGCCGCCGGGCGAGGTCGGGCGCGGGCTGGCCGGGATCGACCGCAAGGCGCTCGGCATCCCCTCCGAGGACGAATCCACCGAGATGTACATGAAGCGGACCGGGCTGACCTCGATCCCGCTTCTGACCTACGCCACCGCCTTCAGCTTCTTCCGCATCGCCGCGATCATGCAGGGGGTGAAGAAACGCGGGCTGGACGGCAACGCCTCCAACCCCGAAGCGGCGGCGCGAATGGGCGAGCGCATCCCCACGATTGCGCGGCTGGGGGTGGAATGTCTGGAGCGGGAGGCGTAGCGGGCGCTTGCCTTTGGCGGCGGCGCGCCTCACATTCATCGGCGAAGCGGGTTCGGAGCGCGATCATGGGCAAACATGCGACGGTCACCGAAGTGGTGAAGGGCGGTTGGATCAAGCGCGATTCCGGCACAGGCAAGCTGCGCGCGGCCGGAACCGACAAGACCGTGGCCCATGCCAGCCCGAAATCCGAAGCCGCCATCCAGAGAGCCATCGCGACCCATCACGATGCGCTGAAGCGGCTCGCCAATCGTTAGGCGGCATTACCGGGTCACGCTGACTGACGCGCTAACCGCCCATGACGGCGCGTTGGTTTTCGGCGGGCGGGCGGGTGTGTCCAGTCTCCACCTGATCGAATCGGCGCTGGCGCGTCCCTATTCCGGCTATCACCGAGCGATGGAACGCAAGGCTGCGGCGCTTCTTCACGCCATCCGGGGCGCGCCAGCCGTCAGGGGTAGCGCACGCTGACCAGGTAAAGCCCCTCCGGCGGCGCCACCGGGCCGCAGGCGGCGCGGTCGCGCGCCTCCAGCGCCGTTTTCACATCGCCGGGCGACCAGGCCCCCGCCCCGACCCGCTCCAGCGTGCCGACGAAGCTGCGGACCTGATTGTGCAGGAAGGAGCGGGCGAGGACATGGATCGCGATCTCCTCGCCGTCCCGCTCCACGGTCAGTTCATCCACCGTCTTCACCGGCGATTTCGCCTGACACATCGACGAGCGGAAGGTGGTGAAATCATGGTGGCCGACCAGATGCTTCGCCGCCGCCGCCATCGCCCCGGCGTCGAGATCGCCGCGCACATGCCATGCGGTTCCGCGCTCGAAGGTCAGCGGCGCGCGGCGGTTGACGATGCGGTAGAAATAGGCGCGCTCGATGGCGCTGAACCGGGCGTGGAAATCATCAGCCGCCAGCGCCGCGGCCACCACCGCGACCGGGGCGGGGCGCAGATGATGGTTCAACGCTTCCGACAGGCGAAACGGGTCCCATTCGCGCGCGAGATCCACATGCGCGACCTGACCCATGGCGTGGACGCCCGCATCCGTCCGCCCCGCGCCCTGCACATGGGCCTCTGCCCCGGTGAGCCGGGCCACGGCCGTCTCCACCGCTTCCTGCACCGAGGGGCGGTCGGCCTGTCGCTGCCACCCTGAAAAGGGGGCGCCGTCATATTCGAGCGTGAGCATGTAGCGCGGCATGGCGCGCCGATTACCCCGTAAATCCTTCCGCGAAAAGCCCGCCCCTTTCCCTCGGCCCGCCTTGCGCCCATATTCCGCCGGCAGGCAAGGAGAGCGCATTGGGCGTCGCAGATATCGCAGACGACATCATCCGTTTCGCCGAAGACGCGCGCGACGGGGCCGCCGGGATGCTGTTCGAGCCGCGCCTGCGGCTCGGCGTCACCGGGCTGTCGCGGGCGGGCAAGACCGTCTTCATCACCTCGCTGATCGCCAATCTTCTGGCGCGTGGGCGGATGATGCAGCTTCGCGCCGAGGCCGAGGGCCGGCTGATCGCCGCCGCCGTGCAGCCGCACCCGGACCGGGAGACCCCGCGCTTCGACTATGAGGCGCATCTCGCCGCGCTTTCCGCCGATCCGCCGCGCTGGCCGGAAAGCACCCGCCGGGTCAGCCAGATCAGGGTCTCGCTCCGCTACCGGCCGACCGGGTTCCTTTCCGGGCTCACCGGCGATTCGACCCTGCATCTGGATATCGTCGATTATCCCGGCGAATGGCTGCTGGATCTGGCGCTGCTGGAGATGGATTTCGCCCGCTGGTCGGCGGAGGCGTTGAAGGCGGCCGAGGCGCCCGCCCGCGTCGCCCATGCGGCGGACTGGCTGGCGATGATCCGCGCCCGCAACGCCGCCGCGCCCTTCGACGAGAGCGCGGCGCAGCCGCTCGCCGCCGCGTTCACCGCCTATCTCGGCGCCTGCCGGCGGGCCGGGCTTTCCGGGCTCGCGCCCGGGCGCTTCCTGATGCCGGGGGATATGGAGGGCTCGCCCGCGCTCGCCTTCTGCCCGCTGCCGCCGCGCGCGGGGCGCGACGCGCTCCACGCCGAATTCGCGCAGCGGTACGAGGCCTACAAGCGCAGCGTGGTCAAGCCCTTTTTCCGCGATCATTTCGCCCGGCTCGACCGGCAGATCGTGCTGGTGGACCTGATGAGCGCGCTGAATGACGGCCCCGCCGCGGTCGCCGATCTCTCATCGGCGATGACCGGGGTGCTGGCCGCCTTCCGGCCGGGGCGGAATTCATGGCTCTCCTCGATTCTCGGCCGGCGGATCGACCGGATTCTTTTCGCCGCGACCAAGGCCGATCACCTGCATCATCAGGAACATGACCGGCTGACCGCGATCCTGACCGCGATCCTGAGCGAAAGCCTTTCGCGCGCGGCGTTCAGGGGGGCGGAGACCCATGCGCTGGCCATCGCCGCGCTCCGCGCCACCGTGGAGCAGGAGGGGGCGGGGCTGCGCGCGGTGCGCGGCCGGCTGGCGGAAACCGGGCGCGAGGCCGCGCTCGACCCCGGCGAGTTGCCGGCCGATCCGGCCGCGGTGCTCGCCGCCGCCCGCGCTTCGGGCGGGGGGGAGGCGGCCGGCTGGCTCGACGGCGAATTCAGGGTGATGGATTTCGCCCCGCCGCGCCTGACCAAGGGCGAGGGCCTGCCGCATATCCGCCTCGACCGCGCCGCCGAATTCCTGATCGGAGACCGCCTGTCATGAGCGATATCCCCCGCCGCGGCCCGCGGCTGATCGAAGACGGGCTGGAAAAGCTCCCCCCCGTCGCCGCCGGCCCTGACGAGGCGCCGGACGTGGATGCGGGCGAGGATGAGCCGCCCGCGCCGGCGCGCATCCGCGCCGGGTTCGGGCTCGGCGCGCTGTTCTGGTCGGCGTTCGGCGGGCTGGTCTCGCTGGCGCTCGGCCTCTGGGCCTGGGAAGTGGTGGAGGCGCTGATCCAGCGCAATCTCTGGCTCGGGCGGATCGCGCTGGCGCTGGCGCTGATCGCCGGCATGGCGCTTTTGCTGGTCGCCCTGCGCGAATTCATGGGGCTGGCGCGGCTCGGGCGGATCGACGGGTTGCGCCAGGATGCGGTCCGCGCCCGCGCCACCCGCGACCGGGCTGCGGCGCTGAAGGTGCTGGGCGCGCTCAACGGGCTCTATCGCGCCCGCGCCGAACTGGCCGCCGCCCGCGCCGAGATCGCCGCGAAACAGGGCGAGGTGATGGATGGCGACGCGCTGCTCGATATCGCCGAGCGCGCGCTGATGACCCCGCTCGACCGCGAGGCCGAGGCCGCCATTCGCCGCGGCGCCCGCGACGCCGCGGCGGCGACGGCGATCATCCCGCTGCCGCTTCTCGACGTGCTGGCGGCGCTGGCGATCAATCTCAGGATGATCCGCGCCGTCGCCGCGATCTATGGCGGGCGCGCGGGCTGGCTCGGCTCCTGGCGCCTGTTGCGCGCGGTGGCGGCGCATCTGGCGGCGGCGGGGGCGATCGCGGTCGGCGAGGATGTGATCGGCCCGGCCATGGGCGGCGGCGCGCTGGCGAAGCTCTCGCGCCGTTTCGGCGAGGGCGTCGCCAATGGCGCGCTGACGGCGCGGGTCGGGATCGCGGCGCTGGAGGTCTGCCGGCCCCTGCCGCACCATCTTCGCCCGCGCCCCGGAGTCTCCGGCCTGCTTGGCGGCGCGCTCAAGGGGCTCTGGCCGTCGAAATGACGGCGCGGGGCGGCGCATTTTGTTAACCTTTCGCCCGCATGATCACGCCTGACGCCCTGTGCGAAGGACGTGAGATGAAACATTTCGATCAGGCGGAGACCGGACGCGCCCTCCGGCCGGCCGCGGCCCGGTCCGCCGCCGGCGAGCTGACCGCCCGGCTGGCGCAGGCGCGCTCGCGCGCCCTGCTGAACCTGGCTTTCGAGGCGCTCGAACAGGGCGTGATCTTCTGGGACGCCCAGGGCGAATGCGAACTGGCGACCAGCCGCGCGCAGCATCTGCTGGAGCTGGACGGGCGCCCGCTGAGGCGCGGCGATCGGCGCGCGGCCCTGCTGGGGCGCTTCATCGGCGACGAGGTGAGGCGCGCCGAGATCGAGGCCGGCTTCGGCGGCGCCGTCTCTTTCCGGTTCGAGATGACAACGCCATCGGGGCGGGTGGTGATGGCGGATATCCGCCCCCGCGCCGATGGCGGCTGCGCGATGACGCTGACCGAGATCACCGCGCTGCGCCAGCGCAAGGAGCGGCTCGCGGCCGAAAAGGCGCGGGCCGAGAAGATGGAGCGCCGGCTTGGGGCCGAACTGGCCCGGCTCAACGCCGAAAAGGCCGAGGTGGAAAGCCGGCAGGAGGAATTGCAGCGGCTCAGCCTGGTCGCCGCCCACGCCAAGGACCTGATCGTCATCACCGACCGCACCAACCATATCGTCTGGGCGAACGAGGCCTTCCGCCGCCATAACGGGCTCGACCTGGAGATGGACCTGCTCGGCCGCTCGGGGCGCGACGTGCTGGCCGGGCCGGAAAGCCAGCCGGAAAAGCTGGCCCAGATCGACGATGCGGTGCGCAATCGCCAGTCGGTGACGCTGGAGCTGATCTGCCATCGCCGCTCCGGCCAGCCCTACTGGATGGAGCAGGAGATCATCCCCGTCTTCAACCGCGGCGGGGAGCACACCAATTTCATCCTTGTCGGTCGCGATGTCTCCGAGCGCAGGCGCGCCGAAGCCGTCGCCGCCGAGGCGAGACGTTTCGAGGAGGCCAAGCGCGAGGAATCGCGCATGCTCGCCGAGTTCAACGAATGGCTCCAGTCCAGCGATACGCTGGAGGAGCTGTTCGTCGTGGTCAGCTCCTTCCTCGCCAAGCTGCTGCCGGGATCGAGCGGCGCGGTCTACACCTACGCCGCCTCGCGCGATGCGCTGCATCGCGCCTGTCATTGGGGCGAAGGGGTGGAAGCCGCCGATTTCGAGACTTCGGATTGCTGGGCGTTGAGGCGAGGGCGGCCCTATTTCCATGGCGGCAACACGATCGACATCACCTGCGATCATGTCGCCGCCGCCGGCGCGCCGGCGCATCCGCGGCGCTATTGCCTGCCGATCGTCGCCCATGGCGACACGGTAGGGCTGTTGAGCGTCGGGCTGGATGAGGACGCCGGGCCCGACACGCAGAAACTGGCGAATTTCTGCGCCGAGCATATCAGCCTCGCCATCGCCAATGTGAAGATGCGCGACATCCTGCGCGAGCAATCCACGCGCGATCCGCTGACCGGTCTTTATAACCGGCGCTATTTCCTCGACTACGCCCGGCGCGAGCTTGGCCGCTGCGCGGCGCAGGGCCGGTCGGCTGCGCTGTTGTCGCTCGATGTGGATTATTTCAAGAAATTCAATGATATATACGGGCATCAGGCGGGTGACGCCGTGCTTCAGTCCATCGCCGGCGTGTTGCAGAAACTGTTCCGCGAAGCCGACGCGCCCTGCCGGTTCGGCGGCGAGGAGTTCATCGTCCTGATGCCCGGCTGCGACGCGCAACAGGCGCAGGAGCGGGCCGAGCGACTTCGCGAGGCGATCGGGGAAATCAGGCTCCGCCATAGCGGCGAGACCCTGAGCGCCACCGCCTCGATCGGCGTCGCTGTGCGGAGCAAGGCCGGCGAATCCCTCCAGACGCTGATGCGCGTCGCCGATGAGGCGCTTTACGCCGCCAAGGACGCCGGGCGGAACTGTGTCATCCTGGTCGAAGCCGAGGCGTTGCGGACATAAAATTCGCCCGACGCCGCCCCGCGAGGTGGCGCCGGGCCGACTTCCCCGCTATTTCACGCGCGTCGAGCAGGAAGGCGCGCCATGTCCGAAGCCAGCGACCGGGTGGAAATCGAAGACGAGCGGGCTGAGGAGGCCTATGCGCTCGACGCCGAGCTTGTGCCCGAACTGCTTGAGGCGCTGGAGAAACAGGACGCCGAGGCCGCGCGCAAACTGGTCGAGCCGCTCCACGCCGCCGATTTCGCCGACCTTCTGGAGCAGATCGACAGCGACGGCCGCGAGGCGCTGATCCGCGCCGTCGGCGCCGATCTCGACGCCGAGGTCCTCTCCGAACTGGACGAGAGCGTCCGCGACGAGGTGCTGGAATATGTCGATCCGGCGGTGCTGGCCGCCGCGGTCAAGGAACTGAACTCCGACGACGTCGTCTATCTGGTCGAGGATCTGGAGGACGACCACAAGGCCCGCGTGCTGGAGGCGCTGGACCACGACGACCGCGCCATCGTCGAGCAGTCGCTGTCCTATCCCGAATATTCCGCCGGCCGCATGATGCAGCGCGAGCTGGTCAAGGCGCCGCCGCACTGGACCGTCGGCCGGATGATCGACGAGATGCGCGCCGCCGAGGAATTGCCCGATCCGTTCTACGAGGTGATCGTCGTCGATCCCGGCATGAAGCCGATCGGCACCATCCCCGTCGGCCGGATCATGGGCGCGACCCGCCCGGTGCTGTTGTCGGACATCATGTCGGAGGATTTCCGCGCCATTCCGGCGACGCAGGAATCGGACGATGTCGCCTACGCCTTCAGCCAGTATCACCTCGTCTCCGCCCCGGTGGTGGACGAAGACGGCAGGCTGGTCGGCGTCATCACCATCGACGACGCGGTCGAGGCGATGGATGACGAGGCCGAGGAGGACATCCTGCGCCTCGGCGGCGTCGGCGACGAGAGCATCGCCGACCGGGTCTGGGACATCACCAGATCCCGCTTTCCCTGGCTGGCGGTGAATCTGGTCACAGCCATCGTCGCCAGCCTGGTGATCCAGGTCTTCGAAGGGGTGATCGCGAAATATGTGGCGCTGGCGGTGCTGATGCCGATCGTCGCCTCGATGGGCGGCAACGCCGGCACGCAGACGCTGACGGGCGCGGTGCGGGCGCTGGCGACGCGCGACCTCACCTCCGCCAACCTGTGGCGCGTGGTGCTGCGCGAAACGCTGGTCGGGCTGGTGAACGGGCTCGCCTTCGCGGTGCTGGTCGGGCTGATCGGCTATTTCTGGTTCGCGGACGCGATGCTGGGCGTGGTGCTGGCCGTCGCCATGGTCGGCAATCTTCTGGTGGCGGCGCTTTCGGGCATATTGATCCCGATCGCGCTGGATCGGGCCGGGGCGGACCCGGCGCTCGCCTCCGGCACTTTCGTCACCACGGTGACGGATGTGGTCGGGTTCTTCCTGTTCCTCGGCGTCGGGGGATGGCTGCTGCTGTAGGCTCCCGCCCGCCTCCGGCCATGGCCTGCCGCAGCATGGCGAGGAAACGGGATCCCTGCGGCAGTCCTTCGCAGGGATCGGCCCGGCTCCGCCATCCGCGGCTTGACGGCGCCGCGCCTGGCGCCACTCTGCGGAGAGACGATCC
>JBKECG010000313.1:0-9051 GCA_047974395.1 Pikeienuella sp.
GACCGGCCGAGATCCTCCTGATGATAGGCGAGCGTGGCGGAGGCGTTCCAGCCCTCGGCGAAATCGGGGGCCAGCCGGGTAAGGGCGCCGAGATGGGCGCGGGCGCGCTCGAAATCCCCGATCCGCAGCGCGCCGAGGCCGCGCTCCAGCAGAAGATCCATGCTGTCTGAGCCGGAGCGGGACCAGACGCCGTGGATCTCCTCGGCGATCCCCTTGGCCGCGTCGGCGTCGGCTTCCGACAATTCGCGGAACAGCCGGTCGAGACGCGCCTCGCGGGTTTCCCCGGTCTCCGCGGGCGCGGGGGGCGGAGCCTCCAGCGCCGGCGCCAGATCGGGCGCGCGGAGGGTTTCCGGCCCGCTCTCGTCGGCGAGGCCGGGCGCCGCGGCCAGCGCGCATGCGAGCGCAAGGGGCAGGGGGCGGATGGCTGGGCTGTTCATGACGAACATGATGGGGATACGCCCCGGTCAAAGCAAGAATTGAGATGAGGTCAGGATATGCGAAGCTGCGCCGACGCAGCCGATTCGCGCAGGAAACAGGTCATGGCCGAGCCGGCCCCGCTATACAACGAACTCGCCGAAGCGCCCGAAAACGGGCGCGCCTTCTGGCTCGCCTCCGGGCGGCGGCGCATTCGCTGCGCGGTCTGGGGCGGGGGGTCGCGCGGCGTGGCGGTGATTTTCAACGGGCGCACCGAGTATATCGAGAAATACGGCCGCGTGATCACGCAACTGACCAGGCGGGGCTTCTCCGTCGCGACGCTGGACTGGCGGGGGCAGGGCCTGTCCGACCGTCCGCTGGGCGAGCGGATGAAGGGTCATGTCGCCGATTTCGCCGCCTATCAACGCGATGCGAAGACATTTCTCGCCGCGCGCCCGGTGGCGTCCCTGCCGGGGCCGCGGTTGCTGATCTGCCATTCCATGGGCGGCTGCATCGGCCTGCGCGCGCTGCTGGACGAGCGGATCGCGCCGGCGGCGACGATCATGTCGGCGCCGATGTTCGATCTGGCGCTGAGCCCCTTCGGCCGGCTGCTGGCGCGTGGCATGGTCGCCTTCGCGCGGGAATTCCATTTCGAGGCCTGTTTCGCGCCGGGGCCGAAACCGAGGGCGCCCTATGTCATCCGCCAGCGGTTCGACGGCAATGTGCTGACCGGGGATCGGGATCATTACGAATGGTTCCGCAAGCATCTGGAGGCGGAGCCGGCCTTCGCCATCGGCGGGCCGACGCTGGGCTGGATCGACCGGGCCTTCGAGGAGATCACCGCGCTTGGCGCGGCGCCCGCGCCCGAAATCCCGGCGCTGGTGATGCTCGGGGGCGCGGAAGCGGTGGTCGACAAGGGCGCGATCAGGGCTTTCGCGGCGAAATCCCGGTCGTGCCGGCTGCTGGAGATCGAGGGCGGGCGCCATGAGATGTTCTTTGAAACCCCCCGCATCCGCGAACAGGTCTGGGCCGGGATCGACGCCTTTCTGGTCGAAAACGGGATCTGACGCGCCGGGCGTTGACGCGGCGGCGGCGAGGCGTTCGAATGCGCCGGCCCCGGCCGGAATTCGGCGCGGCGCGATAATGACGATCCCGAACGGAGCCCTGGAATGAAACTCGCTGAAAGCATCGGCCGGCTGGAGACTGAAAGCGCCTTTGAAGTGCTGGCGCGCGCCGCCGAACTGGAGCGTCAGGGCAAGGAGATCGTCAATCTCGGCATCGGCCAGCCCGATTTCAAAACCCCCGAACATGTGGTCGAGGCGGCGGTGAAGGCGCTCCGCGATGGTCATCACGGCTATACGCCGGCGAACGGGATCCTGCCGCTGCGCGAAGCCGTCGCCGCCGATGTCGCGAAGCGGCGCGGGGTTTCGATCGACCCCGGCAATATCGTCATCATGCCGGGCGGCAAGCCGACCATGTTCTTCGCCATGCTGCTCTTTGGCGAGCCGGGGGCGGAGATCATGTATCCCGATCCGGGCTTTCCGATCTACCGCTCGATGATCCGCTACACCGGCGCGACGCCCGTGCCGATCGTGCTGCGCGAGGAGAACGGTTTCGCCTTCTCCGCCGAGGAGGTGCTGGCCGGGATCACCGCGCGGACAAGGCTGATCATCGTCAACTCCCCCGGCAACCCCACCGGCGGCGCGACGCCGCGCGAGGAGGTGGAGAAGCTGGTGAAGGGGCTGGCCGATCATCCGCATGTGACGGTTCTGGCCGACGAGATCTATTGCCGGATGCTCTATGAGGGGCGCGAGCATGTCAGCTTTCTCGGCTTCCCCGAAATCCGCGACCGGCTGATCCTGCTCGACGGCTGGTCGAAGACCTATGCGATGACCGGCTGGCGGCTCGGCTGGTCATATTGGCCCGACGGGCTGATCGAGAAGGCCGTGCGGCTTTGCGTCAACGCCCATTCCTGCGTCAACGCCCCGACCCAGTTCGCCGGCATCGCGGCGCTGGAGGGGCCGCAGGACGCGGTGGACGAGATGATGGCGGCCTTCGATCAGCGCCGCAGGGTGATCGTCTCGGCGCTTAATCAGCTGCCGGGCTTCACCTGCCTGGACCCGGCGGGGGCGTTCTACGCCTTCCCCAATGTCTCGGGGACGGGGCTGGATGCGCGCACGCTCCAGAAGCGGTTTCTGGAGGAGGCGGGCGTCGCCACCGTCGCCGGGCCGAGCTTCGGCGTCCATGCGGATCAGTATATCCGCTTCTCCTATGCGAATTCGGTGGAGAATATCGAAAAGGCGATCGCGCGGATCCGCGCCTGCCTCTGAGCAGGCGCCCGTTCAGGGCGAGGGCGCCTCGCTCGCCATGCCCAGATGCAACTCGTCCCCGGTCCAGGGGTGGGCGCGGGCGACATCCTCGTCCAGTTCGACGCCGAGCCCGGGCGCGGTCGGTGGGATGACATGGCCGTCCTCCCATCGCATCGGGGTCTTCAGGATCTCGGCGTGGAAGCCCTCCCACCGCTCGATGCTCTCCAGGATCAGGAAATTCGGGATCGAGGCGGCGAATTGCACATTCGCCGCGCCCTCGATCGGGCCGCAATAGAGATGCGGCGCCATCAGCGCGTAATGAGGCTCCGCCATCGCCGCGATCTTCTTCGCCTCCAGCAAGCCGCCGACGCGGCCGAGCGCGGGCTGGAGGATCGAGGCGGCGCCGGCGGCGAGCACGCGGGAGAATTCGTATTTCGTCGTCAGCCGCTCGCCGGTCGCGATGGGGATCGAGGTCGCCCGGGCGATCTCGGCCATGGCTTCGGGGGTCTCGGGCGGGCAGGGCTCCTCGAACCACAGGGGCTCATAGGGCTCCAGCCGCCGGGCCATGCGCTTCGCGCCGGAGATCGTGAACTGGCCATGGGTGCCGAAGAGAAGGTCGGCCTTCGTCCCCACCGCCTCGCGGAGCCGCTTGCAGAACAGTTCCGACCGCTCCAGCGTTTCGAGATCCGGCTGGCGGCCGTCATAGACGGAATAGGGGCCTGCCGGGTCGAATTTCAGCGCGGTGAAACCCATGGCGAGATAATCCGCCGCCCGTTCCGCCGCCACGTCAGGGTCGGAATAGACCGAGGCCCCGCCCGCCGCATGCGCGTCCGCCCCGGCGGCGGGGTAGAGATAGGTGTAGCTGCGGATACGCCGCCGGCAGAGCCCGCCCAGAAGATTATAGACCGGCTCATCCGCCGCCTTGCCGATAATATCCCAGCAGGCGATCTCCAGCCCGGAAAACACGCCCATCAGCGTCGGGTCGGGGCGCATGGAATAGCCGGCGCCGTAAGTCAGGCGGAAAAGATGCTCGATCCGGTGCGGGTCCGCGCCCTCGAACCAGCGTTCAAAGACATCGCGTGCGGCGGCGGCGATCACTTCGGGGCCGAAGGCGGCGGCGTAGATCTCGCCATAGCCGACCACGCCGCAGGCGGTGGTGAGCTTGACGAAGATGAAATAGCGCCCGCCGGTCCGGGGCGGCGGATTGGCGACGATGAAGGTTTCCAGTTCCACGAGTTTCATGGCCGCGCTCTCAGTCGAAGAGAATGACGTTCCTGACGCCGATCCCGGCGCGGGTCCTGTCCAGCGCCTCGTTGATCTCATGGAGCGCGAAACGCCCGGTCACCAGCTCGTCCAGTTTCAGCCGCCCGTCGAGATAGGACCGCACCAGCGCCGGAATGTCGCGCTCGATCACCGAGCTTCCCATTTTCGAGCCGATGATCCGGCGCCCGGCGTCGGAGAGGATCAACGGATCGAAGGTTGAAAGCTCCCCGCTCGCGGCCATGCCGACCAGCACCGCCGCGCCGCCGGGGGCGAGCATCCGATAGGCGGAACCCATGGCCTCGGTCGAACCGACGGTGACGAAGACGTAATCGGCCCCGACATTGAGCCCGCCGCCGAGGATGCGTTTCACCTCCTTCGCCGCCTCCGGCCCCGCCTTCACGCAATGGGTCGCGCCGAATTCGCGCGCCGTCTCCAGCCGCGTCGCGGAGATATCTACCGCGATCAGCGGGGAGGCGCCGCTGAGCGCCGCGCCCTGCACCGCGTTCAGCCCGACCCCGCCGGCGCCGATCACCACCGCCCGCGCGCCCGCCGGCATCTTCGCGGTGTTGGTCACCGCGCCATGGCCGGTGATGACCCCGCAGGCGAGCAGGCTCGCCTCCGCCCAGCCGATCCTCTCGCCGATGGGCGCCAGTTGCGAGCGATGCGCCACTGCGCGTTCGGCGAAGGCGGCGCATTTCAGCCCCTGCGTCACCGGCGCGCCGGAAACGTCGCGCAGCGGCGTCTTCGCCGAGAGCGGGAAGCTCTCGGTGCAATAGGTGCGCTGCCCGGCCTGACAGCAGGCGCAGCCGCCGCAGGAGCGGATCAGCGTCAGCGCCACCCGGTCGCCGGGCTGGAGGTCATCGACGCCTTCGCCGGCGGCGATCACCTCGCCCGCGGCCTCATGCCCCCAGATCGCCGGCAGATCGCCGCCCCAGGCCCCGGCGATGAACATCAGGTCGGAATGGCAGATGGCGCAAGCGCGGATGCGGATCTCGACCTCGCCCGGGCCGGGCGGGGCGAGGTCCACCTCCTCGATTGCGAGAGGAGCGTTGAAGGCGCGGGCGACGGCGGCTTTCATCGGCGGGGCTCCCCGGGCTGTCATGCGGTCATTCCGCCAGCTTCATCCCGGATCGGCGCGTTTCGCAACGCCGAATGCGAAGCCTCCGGCCGTTTTCAGACGCCGGCGGGCGCGCGCTTGTCAGCGTCGGCCCGCGCGCCTAGCTTCCCGGGGCAGAGGACCCGCAGGAGACCCAGATGACCCTCACCCGCCGCGACTTCGCCGCATCCGCCGCCGCGATGGGGGCCGCGCTCGCCGGGGGCTGGCCGGCGCGCGGCCGGGCGACCGAGAGCCCGATGGTCA
Source organism: Pikeienuella sp. (assembly GCA_047974395.1). Lineage (GTDB taxonomy): Bacteria > Pseudomonadota > Alphaproteobacteria > Rhodobacterales > Rhodobacteraceae > Pikeienuella. The sequence goes on from JBKECG010000313.1 coordinate 5,347, forward strand.
CTCGCTCGCATGGCGCCTCGTTGATCGGCGATCTGAAATATCCGGCGGATTTCACCCATTTCGACTATGTGAACCCCGACGCGCCCAAAGGCGGGATCGCGCGGCTGGCGACGCAGAGCAGTTTCGACAGTTTCAATCCCTTCATCGTCAAGGGCGACAGCCCGGCCGGGATCGGGCTGATCTTCGACACGTTGATGACCTCCTCGCTCGACCAGGGCTCTACCATGTACGGGCTGCTGGCGGAATGGATCGAGTTTCCGGCGGATTATTCCCATGTCCGCTTCAAGATCAGGGAGGGCGCGCGCTGGCATGACGGGCGGCCGGTGACGCCGGCGGATGTGGTTTTCTCCTTCGAGGCGCTGACCACGCTCGGCCATCCACAATACCGGTTCTATTACGCGAACGTCACCGGCGCGCGGGCCGAGGGCGCCGACATGGTGCGCTTCGACTTCGACCGCGGCGGCAATCGCGAACTGCCGCATATCATGGGCCAGCTTTCCGTCCTGCCGAAACATTGGTGGGAGGGACGGGCGTTCGACCGCTCTTCGCTGGAGCCGCTCCTTGGCTCCGGCCCCTACCGGATCGGCGCTTTCGAGCCGGGGCGCTTTGTCGAGTTCGAGCGCGTCGCCGATTACTGGGGCGGGGATCTGCCGGTGAATGTCGGCCAGCACAATATCGACCGCATCCGCTACGAGATCTTTCTCGATGCCGATGCGGGGTTCGAGGCCTTCAAGACGGGCGCTTTCGATTACCGGCGCGAGAATTCCGCCTCCACCTGGACGCAGAAATATGAATTTCCGGCTGTAGTCAAAGGATTGGTGAAGCGGGCTGAGGTTGAAACTGAAGGGCCGAAACAGGCGCAGGCCTTCGCCTTCAACCTCCGCCGCCCGAAATTCCAGGACCGGCGGGTGCGGGAGGCGATCTGCCTCGCCTTCGATTTCGAACGCACCAACAAGGTCGCCTATTTCAGCCAGTATGCGCGGCCATGGAGCTATTTTCAGGGCACGGAAAGCCTGACGCCGACCGGCGCGCCCGAAGGCGCCGAACTGGCGCTGCTGGAGCCCTTGCGCGGCCAGATCCCGGAAGAGGTCTTCGGTCCGGCCTGGACGCCGCCGAAGACCGACGGGTCGGGCCGGAATCGCCGGGAGATCAACCGCGCCGCCGGGTTGTTGAAGGAGGCCGGCTATACCGTCGATCGCGGCGTGCTGAAGGATGCGTCCGGCAAGCCCTTCGCGATCGAGTTCCTTTCCGCGCAGGACAGTCAGGGCCGGGTGATCCTGCCCTTCATCGACAATCTGAAGAAGCTCGGCTTTCAGGCGAATCTCCGTCTTGTGGACGGGCCGCAATATATCCGCCGCGTTTCGCAGGATGAGTCTTTCGACTGGGACATGATCGTCTGGGTCGTCGCCAACTCCGAAAGCCCCGGCAATGAACAGCGCGAATTCTGGGGATCGGAGACGGCTTCACGCGTCGGCGCGCGCAATGTCGGCGGCGTCGCCGATCCGGCGGTGGACGCGCTGATCGACAGGATCATCTTCGCCCCCGATCGTGCGGCGCTGGAGGCGGCGTCAAAGGCGCTGGACCGGGTGCTGACCTGGAATTACTACATGATCCCGCGGCTTTACGCGCCGTTCGAGCGTATCGCCTGGTGGGATCGTTTCGGCCATCCGGAACCCTTTCCGCCGCGCGATCCCGCCTTTCCCACGGTCTGGTGGTGGGATGAGGAGAAGGCCGCCGCAGTCGAGGCGGCGCGTTGAGCCGCGTCGCGCTCGCCTTCGTCACCGCGCTGGCGCTCGCGGCGCCGGCGGCGGGGGATCAGGCGACGGCGCATGGCGTCTCCGCCTTCGGCGATCTGAAATATCCCGAGGGCTTCACGCATTTCGACTACGTCGAGCCCGACGCGCCGAAGGGCGGGGCGCTGCGCACACGCTCGACCTTCGCGCTGAACACTTTCGACAGCCTCAATCCCTACATCCTGAAGGGCGACGCGCCGGCGGAGATCGGGCTTTACACGTTCGACACGCTCATGGTTCGGGCCGAGGATGAGCCGGATGCGGTCTATGGGCTGATCGCCTCCGCCGTGACCTATCCCGAGGATCGCGCCTGGGCCGAATTCACCCTGCGGCCGGAGGCGCGTTTTTCCGATGGAGAGCCGGTGACGGCCGCGGATGTGGTCTTCTCGCTCGACATCCTCAAGCGCGAAGGCGCGCCGGCATGGCGGCTGAGCTACGCCGCGATAGAGTCGGCGGAGGCGCTGGACCCGCACCGGGTGCGCTTCACCTTCCGCGAGGGCGCCGCGACCCGCGATCTGCCGATGCTGGCGGCGACAATCCCGGTGCTGGCGAGGCATTACTGGGAGGGGCGGGATTTCGCCGCCTCGACGCTGGAGCCGCCCGTGGGCTCCGGCCCCTACCGGATCGGGCGGTTCGAGCCGGGGCGGGTCATCAGTTTCGAGCGACGCGAGGATTACTGGGCGAAGGATCTGAACGTGAACCGGGGCCGCTGGAATTTCGACCGGCTGGTTTACGAGTATTTCCGCGACTACACCGCCGCTTTCGAGGCGTTCAAGGCAGGGGCCTATGACCTCCATGAGGAGTTCTATTCAAAAATCTGGGCGACGGGTTACGATTTCCCGGCGCTCGCCGCCGGCCGGGTTCTGCGCGAGACCCTTCCCGACGGGCGCCCCTCGGGGACGCAGGGCTACTGGTTCAACCTCCGCCGCGAGAAATTCGCCGATCCGCGGGTGAGAGAGGCGCTGGCGCTCGCCTTCGATTTCGAATGGTCGAACCGGACGCTGTTCCACGGGCTCTACACCCGCACCACGAGCTTCTTCCAGGGCTCGCCGCTGGCCGCTGCGGGGCGGCCCTCACCGGCGGAGCGGGCGCTTCTGGAGCCGTTGATGGCCGATCTGCCGCCATCGGCGCTGGACGCGGCTTTCATCCCGCCGGAGACTGACGGCTCCGGGCGTCCGCGCCGGGCGCTGAGACAGGCCGGGGCGATGCTGGACAAGGCCGGCTGGACGGTCGGCGCGGATGGCAAGCGGCGCAACGCCGCCGGCGAGGCGCTGACCATCGAATTTCTCGACGACAGCCCCAGTTTCGAGCGGATCACCGGCCCTTTCATCAAGAATCTCACTCAGCTTGGCGTCGAGGCGACCATGCGCACGGTGGATGCGGCGCAGTTTCAGGCGCGGACCAAGAATTACGATTTCGACGTCACCATCGCCCGCCTGCCGATGCAGCCGACGCCGGGGGTGGAGCTCTGGAATCTCTTTGGCGCCGAAGCCGCCGCCGCGCCTGATTCGCTGAACCTCTCCGGCGTCGCCAATCCCGCCGTGGACGCGCTGATCGAAGCGGTGATCGCGGCGAAGACGGCGGAGGATCACGCGGCGGCGGTCTCCGCGCTCGACAGGGCGCTGCGCGCGCTCCATATCTGGGTTCCGCAATGGTCGAAGGCGAGCCACACTGTCGCCGGGTGGGATCGCTACGGCCGCCCGGCCATGAACCCGCCCTCTGCGCGCGGCATCGTCGATCTCTGGTGGGTCGTGCCGGCGCGCGACGCGAAGACGGGGCAGGGCCGCGAGCGCGGTTTGCGCCGCGCCGCGGTGGCGCCGATCTTTCCGAAGGCGCAGGTGTCTGGAGTCTGGAAGATGAGTCTGTCGCTGAAGCCCTTTCGCATCGCCCTCGCGGTTCTCTTCGCGGCGGC
>JBKECG010000377.1:0-2920 GCA_047974395.1 Pikeienuella sp.
CAAGCTCCGCAACACGATGAGCTTCATGTTCGAGACGCGGTTTCCGCAGCAGCTTACGGAATTCGCCGCCAAGGAAGCTCCGATCCAGGACGATTACATCAATTGCTGGGACGGGCTGGAAAAGAAATTCGACGGGACGCCCGGACTGAAGTAAAGCCCCGAAAACTGGGAAAGCGCGGGCGGCGGGTCTCCAAACCTTCCGCCCGCGCCGACTTGAGGAGAGCCCATGCCCCTGCTGAAAAGCCGCATCGAGAGCGCGAACGACCCGGATACGCCCTTTCCGCTGAACAACCTGCCCTATGGCGTCTTCTCCACCCGCTCCAGCGGGCCGCGCTGCGGGGTCGCGCTCGGCGATCAGGTCATCGACCTCCACGCGCTCGAAGGGGCCGGGCTGCTTTCCCTCGGGGCGGGAAAGCCGGTGTTCGGCCAGCCGACGCTCAATCCGTTCATGGCGCTCGGCAAACCCTATTGGGCCAAGGTCAGGAACCGCCTGCAGGAGCTTTTCGCCGAAGGCGCGCAGGAGGTGCTGCCGAACGCCACGCTGGCGCCGATGAGCGCGGCGCGGATGCACATGCCCTTTCAGGTCGCCGAATACACCGATTTCTACGCCGGGCGGAATCACGCCTTCAATGTCGGCTCCATGTTCCGCGGGCCGGAAAACGCGCTGCCGCCGAACTGGCTGCATATCCCGATCGGCTATAACGGCCGCGCCTCCACCGTGGTCGTCTCGGGGACGGAGATCCGCCGCCCGCTCGGCCAGATGAAGCCGCACGGGGCGGAGACGCATGTATTCGGCCCCTGCCGCCGGCTCGATATCGAGCTGGAGATGGGCGCCGTGGTCGGAACCGGCAACCGGATGGGAGAGCCGATCACCGTTTCCGAGGCCGACGAGATGATCTTCGGCTATGTCCTCCTCAACGACTGGTCGGCGCGCGACATACAGGCCTGGGAATATCAGCCGCTCGGCCCGTTTCAGGCCAAGGCCTTCGCCACCTCGATCAGCCCCTGGGTGGTGACCCGCGCCGCGCTGGAGCCATTCCGCTGCGAAGGGCCGGCGCGCGAATTCGAGCTGCTGCCCTATCTGCGCGAACCCGGCCCGATGCTCTATGACATCGAACTGGAGGTGCGGATGCGCCCCGAAGGGGCCGACCACGCCACCACCATCGCCCGGACCAATTACCGGGAGATGTATTATTCCGCCGCCCAGCAGCTTGCGCATCACGCCATCGGCGGCTGCGCGATGCGGACCGGGGATCTTCTCGGCTCCGGCACCATTTCCGGCCCGGACAGGAACAGCCGCGGCTCGCTGCTGGAAATCTCCTGGGGCGGCAAGGAGCCGATCACGCTGGAAACCGGCGAAACCCGCAGCTTCATCGAAGACGGTGACGAAATGACGCTCGCCGGACATTCGCAGGGCGATGGCTATCGCATCGGCTTCGGTGAGTGTATTGGCAGGATACTACCCTCTACGACCGAAAGGACATGGTCATGATCAAACGCATCTCCCTCGCGATCGCGCTTCTCGCCGCGGGCCCCGCCCTGGCGCAATCCCCCGAGACCCAGGAAGCCGCGAAGCGCTATATCGAGATGCCCGGCGTCCAGCAGATGATGGACGACATGTTCAGCGCCGACACGCTGGCCCAGGGTTTCCTGAGCGCGCTGCCGCCGAATGTGGAGGTCACCCCGGAGCAGAGCGCCGAAATCGGCGAGCTGATGGCCTCTTCGGTCTCCTCGCTCCGTCCGACGATCCAGCAGGCGATGCTCGACGGCGCCGCCAAGCATTTCACCGCCGATGAGCTGAACGCCCTGATCACCTTCTACGAATCGGAGCAGGGCGCCTCGGTCATGGCCAAGATGCAGCCCTACATGCAGGACGTGATGGGCCAGATCATGCCGCAGATGATGGCCGCCCAGCAGCAGTCCATGCCCGAGATCCTGAAGATCCTGGGCCTGCAGTGAGCCGCAAATTCGCGTCTCAGGGCGATCTGACCGAAAAGAAGGTCAGTTTCACCGAGGTTGGTGAGGGCCTTTGGGCCTTCACCGCCGAGGGCGATCCCAACACCGGCGTCATCATCGGCGACGACAGCGTGATGATCGTGGAGGCGCAGGCGACCCCGCGCCTCGCCCGCATGGTGATCGAGAAGGTGCGCGAAGTCACCGACAAGCCGATCACCCATCTGGCGCTCACCCATTACCACGCCGTGCGCGTGCTCGGCGCCGCCGCCTATGGCGCGCGCGAGATCATCATGTCCGATGCCGCCCGCGCCATGGTCGTGGAGCGCGGACAGGAGGATTGGGACAGCGAATTCCAGCGGTTCCCCCGGCTCTTCGAAGGGCATGAGGAAATCCCCGGCCTGACCTGGCCGACGGCGACCTTTTCCGATTCGATGACCGTCTATCTCGGCAAGCGGCGGGTGGAGATCATGCATCTCGGCCGCGCCCACACCGCCGGCGACGCTGTGATCTGGGTGCCGGATCAGGAAGTGATGTTCACCGGCGACATCGTCGAATATCACTCCGCCTGCTATTGCGGCGACGGCCATTTCAACGACTGGGGCGGCACGCTTTCCGCCGTCGCCTCCTTCGCGCCGCAGAGCATCGCGCCCGGGCGCGGCGAGGCGCTTGTCGGCGAGGAGATGGTGGCGAAGGCCCTGGCCGCCACCGCCGATTTCGTCGAGAGCACCTATCGCCCCGCCGCCCGCGTCGCGGCGAAGGGCGGCTCGCTGAAGGACGCATGGGACGCGGTGCGCGAAAGCTGTGATCAGAAATTCTCGGATTTCGCGATCTACGAGCACTGCCTGCCCTTCTACGTCGCCCGCGCGTATGACGAGGCCCGCGGCGTCGACACCCCCCGCATCTGGACAGCCCAGCGCGATCTTGAGATGTGGGAGGCGCTGCAAGGCTGACCCGGCCTCCGGTC
>JBKECG010000463.1:0-7381 GCA_047974395.1 Pikeienuella sp.
GGCGGCTTCACCTCGAATGTGGACATGCGGTCCGGCGCGCCCGCTTTCGGCACGCCCGAACATTTTCAGGCGGCGCTGGCGGCGGGCCAGCTCGCCCGCCATATCGGGCTGCCCTGGCGCGCCGCCTCCGGTTCGGCGGCGAATGTGAACGACGCTCAGGCCGCGCATGAGACGCAGTTCGCGCTCTGGGGCTGCCTGCTCGCCGGGGCGACGATGATCGTGCATTCCGCCGGCTGGCTGGAAGGCGGGCTGACCGTGTCATACGAGAAATTCATCACCGATCTCGAAGCCGTGCAGATGATGGCCGAGCTTTTGCACCCGGTGCGGGCGGGAGTTGAGGAGATCGCGCGCGCGGCGCTGGAGGAAGTGCCCCCGGGCGGCCATTTCTTCGGCGCGGCGCATACGATGGCCCGCTATCAGACCGAATTCTATCAGCCGCTGGTCGCGGACATGTCGAATTTCGGAACCTGGAGCGAAAACGGCGCGGTTGACGCCTCCGCCCGCGCCACGGCGATCTGGAAGGGCGTTGTCGACGCCCATGTCCCGCCGGCCGCCGCCGACCCCGACAGGCTGGACGTCTTTGATCGCTATGTGGAGCGCCGCATCGCCGAGGGCGGCGCGGCCCCTGTAAGCTGAGTTCGCCATGGCCCTGTCATCCCCATCCGTCGATCACGCCCCGGCCACGCCCGGCAATGTCAAGGTGACGCGCGAGGAATGGCTGGGCGCGGCGATGGATCTTCTGGTCAATGACGGCGTGTCCGAGGTGAAGATCCTGACCATCGGCGCCCGGCTCGGCGTCTCCCGCTCCAGTTTCTACTGGTATTTCAAGAGCCGGCGGGATCTTCTGAACCAGTTGCTGGAGATCTGGGAGCGGACCAATACCGGCGCGCTGGTGCGTCATTGCGAAATGGAGGCGGCCACGATCACCGGGGCGGTCTGCAATTTCTTCCGCTGCATCCTGGCCCCCGGCGGTTTCGATCCCCGGCTCGACTTCGCGGTGCGCGAATGGGCCCGCCGCGACGAGCCGGCGCGCCGTCTGGTCGAGCGCAACGACACCGCCCGCCACCGGGCGCTGGCGCGCATGTATGAGCGTTTCGGATATTCCGCCGCGGAGGCCGATATCCGCGCCCGCGTGCTCTATTACCAGCAGATCGGCTATCATGCGCTGGAGCTTTCCGAGACGCTGGAGGCGCGGCTCGCCCTTCTCGAAGGCTATCTCTATTGCTTCACCGGCGTCAGGCCGACGCAGGAGGATCTGTCGTCCTTCGCCGGGTTCATCCGGGGGCCGGAAAGGCTATGAAGAGATATTCCGCTCTTTCGCTCTTCGCCGAGGGGCTGCGCGGCCATCGGGGCTGGGGCCCGGCCTGGCGCAAGGCGACGCCCAAACCCGCCTATGACGCGATCATCGTCGGCGGGGGCGGGCATGGGCTGGCCGCCGCCTATTATCTGGCGAAGAACCACGGAATGCGCCGCGTCGCGCTGCTGGAGAGGGGCTGGATCGGCGGCGGCAACACCGGCCGGAACACGACGGTGGTGCGCTCCAACTATTTCTACCCGGAGAGCGTCGCGCTCTATGATCTGGCGTTGCGGCTCTATGAAGGGCTGTCGAAGGACCTGAATTTCAACGTCATGCTCAGCCAGCGCGGCATGCTGATCGCCGCGCATACGCCGATGCAGATGGAGATCTGCGCCCGCATCGCCAACGCAATGCAGCTCAACGGGGTGGATGGCGATCTGATGAGCGCGGAGGAGGCGGCGCGACGGGCGCCGCTGCTGAACCAGGGGGCGGATGCGCGCCATCGCTGCCTGGGCGGCGTCTGGCAGCCGCGCGGCGGCGTCGCGCGGCATGACGCGGTGGCCTGGGGCTATGCGCGCGCCGCCAGCGGTCTCGGCGTCGATATCATCGAGAATTGCGCCGTCGCCGGTCTGATGGTCGAAGCCGGCCGGGTCGTCGGGGTGGAGACCGACAGGGGCGGGATCCGCGCCGAGCGGGTCGGTCTGGCCGCCGCCGGCGCGACGCCGGGTCTGGCGGCGATGGCGGGCGTGCGGCTGCCGATCATCGACTATTCGCTTCAGGCCTTCGTCTCCGAGCCGGTGAAGCCGATCCTCGATATCGTGCTGCTCTATCTCGGGACCGGGACCTATGTTTCGCAATCCGACAAGGGCGAGCTTGTCTTCGGCGGCGGGCTGGACCGGGTTCCGACCCATGGGCAGAGGGGCAATCTGCCGGCGCAGGAGGGCGTGATCGCGGGCCTTCTGGAGATGTTCCCCACCTTCGCCCAGCTCAGGCTGCTCAGGCAATGGGGCGGGGTTGTGGACGTGACCCCGGACAGCTCGCCGGTGATCGGGCCGGCCGGGCCCGAAGGGCTCTATCTCAACTGTGGCTGGGGCACCGGCGGGTTCAAGGCGATCCCGGCCGGGGGCTGGCTGCTGGCGCATCTGCTCGCCACCGGCGAGCATCATGAGATCAGCCGCCCGTTCGGCCTTGACCGTTTCGCCAGCGGCCGGCTCATCGACGAGGCCGCCGGCTCCGGCATCGCGCATTGAGGGGAGGGCCGTCATGCAATTGTTCACCTGTCCATTCTGCGGCCCGCGCGAGGAGACCGAGTTTCACTTCGCCGCCGAGGCCGGCAAGCATCGTCCGCAGCCGGCGGAGACGGTCTCCGACGCCGAATGGGCCGATTACCTCTACATGAACGATGCGCCGAAAGGGCCGGCGCGCGAGATCTGGGCGCATTTGACCTGCGGCGAGTTCTTCCTGATGACCCGCGACACCGTCACCCGCGAGGTGCTGGAGATTTCGGCCCTGCCGGGGCGGGGCCGATGAGCGGTTGGCGTCATGACCGGGCCGGTTCGGCGATCGACCGGGCGCGGCCGCTTTCCTTCAGCTTCGACGGGAAGGCCCTGAGCGGTTTCGCCGGCGACACGCTCGCCTCGGCGCTTCTGGCCTCGGGCGTGCGGGTGCTGGGGCGCAGCTTCAAATATCACCGCCCGCGCGGGCTCTGGGGCATGGGCGGGGAGGAGCCGAACGCCATATTCGACGTCGCGCTGGATGGGCGTTCGACGCCGAATATCCGGGCGACGACCGCGCCCCTGCGCGAGGGGATGGCGCTGCGTTCGGTCAACACCGCCCCGGATGCGGCGGGCGACCGCGCCCGCGCGCTCGATCTTTTCAGCCGCTTCATGCCGGGGGGCTTCTATTACAAGACCTTCATGACCCCGGGCTGGATGCGGTGGGAGCCGATGATCCGCCGGATGGCCGGCCTCGGGCGGGTCGATCCCGATCATCACCCGGCGGCGGACAATCCGCAGGTCAACGGGCGCTGCGATCTTCTGGTCGTCGGCGCCGGCCCGGCCGGTCTCGCCGCCGCGCGCGCCGCGGCGCGGGGCGGCCGGCGAGTCTGGCTGGTCGATGAGGCCGCCGAGATCGGCGGCGCCCTGCGTTGGCGCGGCGGCGTCATCGACGGGGGCGACTGGCGGGAATTCGCGCGGGATGCGGTTGCGGCGGTCACGGCGGCGGGCGGGCGGGTGCTGACCGACGCCACGATCTGGGGCGCCTTCGATCACGGCCTCTACGCGGCCTGGGAGCGGCGCGAGGGCGCGCCGGACCGGCTCTGGCGGATCCGGGCTGCGGCGGCGGTGCTCGCCGCCGGCGCGATCGAACGCCCGCTCTGGTTCGCCGATAACGACCTGCCCGGAATCATGTCGGCCGAGGCGGCCCTGCACCATCTCGCGCTATATGGCGCGGCGGCGGGCCGGCGGATCCTGCTCGCAACCGGCAATGACGCCAGCTATCCGGTCGCCGCGGCGCTGGCCGGGGCCGGCTGCGCGGTCACGCTGGCCGATGCGCGCGAGACGACGCCGCCGGCGCCCGAGGGCGTGCGGCTGATGAAGTCCGCCCGATTGACCGCCGCGCGCGGCCGGCGCGCGGTCACGGGCGCGGTGGTGAACGGACGCGCGCTGGAAATGGATGCGATTCTGGTCTCCGGCGGCTATACGCCCTCGGTTCACCTGCACAGCCAGATGGGCGGAAAACTCGACTGGCGCGCGGATCTGGACGCTTTCGTCCCGCGGCCGGGCGGATCGCCCCTGCGCGCGGCCGGCGCGGCGAATGGCGGCTTCGGTCTGGCGCGGGCGCTGGCGGAGGGGCATGAGGCCGGCGGGGGGACCGGCCCGGCCCCGCAGGCGGCCGGCGGCGCATGGGGGTTGGCGCCGATGCGTCCCGATCCATCCTCTCCCGGCCGGCGATGGGTGGACCCGCAGAACGACGTCACGCTGAAGGATGTGAAGCTGGCCGCGCAGGAAGGGTATCGCTCGGTAGAGCATCTCAAGCGTTACACGACGCTCGGCATGGCGACGGATCAGGGCCGGAGCGCAAATTTCGCCGGGCTGGCGGCGATGGCGGCGCTGACCGGGCGGAGCATCCCGGAGACCGGCCTCACCACCTATCGGCCGCCCTTCACGCCGACCCCTCTGGCCGTGATCGCCGGCCCGCGGCGGGGCGCGCTGCTCAACCCGCCGCGCCGCCTGTCGCTGGAGACGGCGCACCGGGCGGCGGGCGCGTCCTTTCGCGAATATGGCGGCTGGCTGCGCCCCGCCGCCTATGGCGCGGGCGAGGAGGGCGACCTGGCGCGGCGCGAGGCGAAACTGGCGCGCGAGACGGTCGGCCTTTACGACGCTTCTCCGCTTGGCAAGATCGAGGTGATCGGCCCCGGCGCCGCCGAATTGCTGGACTATTGCGGCTATGTGCGGCTTTCGACGCTGAAGCCGGGGCGGGCGCGCTATGGCTTCATCCTTGGCGAAACCGGCGTGGTTCATGACGATGGCGTGGTTTTCCGCCTGGCCGAGGACCGTTTCATCGTCTCCGCCTCCTCATCCCATGCGGCCAGCGTGCGGATGATCCTCGAAGAGGCGCGGCAGGATGTGTTCGACCCTGCGCGAAGCCATATCCACGACGTCACCGCCGGTTATGCGACGCTGACCGTCACCGGCCCGAAATCGCGCGATCTGTTGCGCGCCGCCGGCCTGCCGGAGGCGATCCGCGACGATGCGGCCCTGCCGCATATGGCGGTGATGGAGACCCGCTGGAACGGCTGCGCCCTCCGCGCCGCGCGGGTCAGCTTCACCGGCGACCGGTCTTATGAACTGACGGTTCCGGCGCGCGGCGGCGCGGCGCTTCACGCGGCGCTCGACGCCGCCCTGGCCCCGCTTTCCGGCGGCTGGATCGGGCTTGAGGCGGTGATGATCCTGCGCGCCGAAAAGGGCTTCATCCTGATCGGGAAGGATACGGACGGCATGACCATGCCGCATGATCTCGGCTGGGGCGGCCCGCGCGAGAAACGGGCCGATGAATATCTCGGCCGCCGGTCGCTCTTCACCCCCGAGGCGAGGGCCGGGAGCCGCCGCCAGCTTGTCGGCCTCCGGGTCGAGGGCGCCGCGCCGCCGGCCACGGGGGCGCATCTGGTCCCGCTGGAGGGGCCGCGCCGCTCGCTCGGCTTCGTCACCTCCAGCTATTTCAGCCCGATTCTGGGGCGGCCCGTCGCGCTGGCGCTGCTGGAGGGCGGCCACGCCCTGATCGGCGAGGAGATCGGGGTTTTCAACATGGGCGAGACGGCGCGCGCCACGGTCTGCGAAAGCTGCGCGCTCGATCCGAAAGGAGAGCGGCTGCATGCGTGAGCGTGAATGGACCAATCCGGCCTCCGAAGCGGGGGACGCGATCGAGACGCCGCAGGTTGCGCTCAGCTGTCGCGCGGGCGGCGGCGGCGCGCTGATCTCCGGCGATCTCGACGCCGCCATCGCCGATCTCGCGCCGGGCGCGCCGATGCTTGGTCTGCTCGCGGAGACGCCGGAGGAGGGCGCTTTCGCGCTGCGCATCGCCCGCGACCGGGCGCTGCTCTGCACGCCCGCGCCGCTTGATGTCGCGCCGGGATGGCGCGGGAGCCATGCGGTGAGCCTGGCCGACGATCTTTACGTTCCGGTTCAGATCGAGGGCGATGAGAACGGAGATTTCCTTGGCGGCTGCATGGCGACCCCGGCCGGGTCGCCCTCGGCCATGACCCTGTTTGCGGAAAAACCCTGCCTGGTCGCGCGGGCCGGCGGCGGCGTCCGCGTCTGGGTCCAGCGCGCCGATCTGGCGGAGGTCTGGTCGCGGCTCGCGCTGCTGGCTGGGGCCTGAAGGGCTACATCAGCCCGAGAAGGCGCGGGATCGCCAGCGACAGGCCGGGCCAGAACGTGGTTAGCAACATCACCGGCAGCGCCACGAACCCCATCAGCCCCAGCGCAGGGCCGACGGCCTGAAGCACTGGCGCGCGGCAGATCTTGCAGGACAGGAACAGCATCGGCGCCACCGGCGGGCTGTTCGCGCCGATCACCACCGAACAGGCGACGATGGCGGCGAAATGCACCGGATCGACGCCATTCGCCGCGACAAGCGGCAGGAATAGCGGCGCGATCACCACGGTCACCGACACATCGTCCATCAGCGCGCCGGCGATGATCAGCACCAGATTGACGATCAGAAGCGCCGAGATCGGATTGCTGGCGATGGACTGAACCGCCTCGGTCAGGTCCTGCGGCACGCGCTCGAAGGAGAGGATGCGCGAGATCATGAAGGAGAACAGCAGGATCAGGATGATCGACCCGGTCGTCTCGGCGGATCTGATCACGCTCTGGCAAAGGCTGCCTGGCGTGAATTCGCGATAGATCAGCCCGCCGACGATCAGGGCGGCGCCGGCGGCGACCGCCGCGGCCTCTGTCGGCGTGAACACGCCGCCATAGATGCCGCCGAGAATGATCACCGGCAGCGACAGGGCGGGCAGGGCGTCACGGGTCACGCGGCCGAAGCTCTCGGTCGTCCGGTCTTCGGTCTCGATCTCCTCGAAGGCCCGGCCGACGAGGAACCTGTTATAGAGGATCAGCCCGAGGATCAGGATGATCGCCGGGCCGATCGTCGCGGCGAAACAGGCGGCGACGGACTGTCTGGTGACCACGGCGAAAAGGATCATGGTGATCGACGGCGGGATCAGGATGCCGAGCAGCGACGATATCCCCAGAAGCGCCGCGATCCGCCCGCGCGGATAGCCGCGCGCGACCAGCGGTTCGGTCATGATCGAACCGATCGAGGCGATGGCGGCCGTCGCCGTCCCGGAAATCGCGCCGAAGACGCTCGACGACAGCACCATGGCCGCGCCCATGCCGCCGCGCCCGGTCGCCAGCCGGCTGACGAAGGCGATGATCCGCCGCGCGACCCCGCCCGACTGCATCAGATAGCCGGTCAGGATGAAAAGCGGCAGCGCCACCAGAACGACCGAGTTGAGCGAGCGGAAACCCTGAAGCATCAGCGTGTTCAGGTTCACGTCATAGACCCAGGTCAGATAGGCCA
>JBKECG010000039.1:0-2861 GCA_047974395.1 Pikeienuella sp.
CACCGCTACCTGCTGCGCGTCGTCGCTCCGCCCGCCGAAGCCTTGCCCCTTCCGCAAGCGGAAGTGGTGGTCGATCGCGGCCCCTTCACCGCCGCCGGGGACGAGGCGCTGATGCGCGCGCATCGGATTGATCTGGTCGTCGCCAAGAACGCCGGCGGGGGCGGCGCCGACGCCAAACTCGCCGCCGCCCGAACGCTCGGCCTCCCCGTGCTGATGATCGCCCGCCCGCCGGCCCCGCCGCGCGAGGAGGCGGGCTCCGTCGAAGAGGCGCTGGACTGGCTCGCCCGTCACGGCGTCGATCTCGGGGTGTAGACCAGCGGCCCGGCCGGGCGCGCCACCACCCGGGTCAGCGAGGAGCCGATGATGACCATGGTCTGCATGTCGGCCTCCTCCGCCCGCACCTCGGCCAGCGTGGAGACGGCGAGCGATTCATCCGAAGAGGACACCGCGCGCGCGAAGATGACCACCCGCTCGCCCCCCGCGACCTCGCGCAGCGCGTCGAAGGCGCGCGACAGCGCGTCGGGCCGGGCGCGCGAGCGCGGATTGTAGAGCGCGATGGCGAAATCGGCCTCCGCCGCCAGCCGCAATCGCCGCTCCAGCACCGCCCAGGGCTTCAGATTGTCGGACAGGTTGATCGCGCAGAAATCATGGCCGAGCGGCGCCCCCGCCCGCGCCGCCGCCGCCAGCATCGCGGTGATGCCGGGCAGGATGCGAAGGTCGATCGCCCGCCATTCCGCCGGCCCCGCCTCCAGCGCCTCGCAGACCGCTGCGGCCATGGCGAAGACGCCGGGATCGCCGGAGGAGACCACCACCACGCGCCGCCCCGCCGCCGCCATGGCCAACGCGGCCCTGGCGCGGGCGATCTCGTCGCCATTGTCGCTTTCATGGCGGGTCAGCCCGGCCCGATGCGGCACGCGGGCGACATAGGGGCCGTAGCCGACGATATCCGTCGCCTGGGCCAGCGCCGCGGAGACCTCCGGCGTCACCAGCGCCGCGGCGCCGGGGCCGAGCCCGGCGACGGTCAACCGGCCGGTCACGGCCTGCGCCCCTGCCCATGCACGACGACGATGGAGAAATAGGGGGTGACGCGGCCCTCCGCCTCCTCCAGCCGCATCACCTTCTGCCGGTCCATGGTCGCGAATTCGATCAGCCACGCGGCGTCGAGCCGTCCGGCGCGCGCGAGCGCGGCGCGGACCTTGCCGATATTGCGGCCGATCTTCATCACCACCAGCGCATCCGCCGCGCTCATTCCCGCGACCAGATCGTCCTCGGACAGGGTGCCGACCAGCACCGTCATCACATCATCGCCCCAGGTGACCGGCAGGCCCGTCGCCGTCCAGGCGCCGGACATGCCGGTGACGCCGGGGATGACCTCGACCGGGGCGCGGCCCTTCAGCCGCTCGTAGAGATGCATGAAGGAGCCGTAGAAGAACGGGTCGCCCTCGCAAAGCACGGCGACATCCTCTCCCGCATCGGCGAGCGTCAGCAGGCGGGCGGTCTGCTCCTCGTAGAACCCGGACAGCGCCTGATTGTAACGGGGGTCGGAGACGGGGATCTCGGTCGTCACCGGGTATTCCATCGCGATTTCCCCGGCGCCGGGGGCGAGCAGCCCTTCGACGATGCTGCGCGCATGGCCGGCCCGGCCGGGCTTGCGGAAAAAGGCGACATGGCGGGCGCGCTCGATGACGGCGCGGGCGCGGATGGTCATCAGGTCCGGGTCGCCGGGGCCGAGGCCGACGCCCCGGATCACGCCCATTTCCGCCCCGCCCTTCATTCGGGCCTCCCCGCCAGCGCGTTGACGGCGGCGGTGGCGACGGCGCTGCCGCCCAGCCTGCCCTCGACGATCATCGCCGGGACCGGAGGCGCCTCCATCAGCGCGGCCTTGCTCTCGGCGGCGCCGACGAAGCCGACCGGGCAGCCGATGATCGCGGCCGGACGCGGGCAGGCGGGATCCTCCAGCATGTTCAGCAGATGAAAGAGCGCGGTCGGGGCGTTGCCGATCGCGACCAGCGCGCCGGAGAGATGCGGACGCCACAGCTCCAGCGCCGCAGCCGAACGGGTGTTGGCCATTTTCGCCGCCAGTTCCGGCGTGCGCGGGTCCTGCAAGGTGCAGATCACCTCATTCCCCGCCGGCAGGCGCTTGCGGGTGATCCCCTCGCTGACCATGCGCGCATCGCAAAGGATCGGCGCGCCGGCGGCCAGCGCCGCGCGCGCGGTTTCGGCGAAATCGGGAGTGAAGCGGATATGAGGCGCCATCTCCACCATGCCGGCGGCGTGGATCATGCGCACGGCGACGATCTCTTCGGCGGGGGAAAAGCGCGACAGCGCCGCCTCCGCCCGGATGGTGGCGAATGAGCGGGCGTAGATCGCCACGCCATCGGTCTCGTAACTATGGGGCATCAATCCTCTTTCGCCAGCGCCGCCGCCTCTTCGCGGGTGAGGCCGCGCAGAACCGGCGCATCCCACGCCCGGCCGTTCGTGACAAGATCGAAACGCCCCTCACGTCCGACAAGCGCCATCGCCGCCGGGCCGGGGCGGGCGCAGCCCTTGGCGCAGCCGGCGACATGAAGCGCGCCGCCCGCGCGCCCGGCCAGCGCGCGGGCGAGGCTCTGGGTCTCCACGCTGGCGGCGGCGCAGCGGGGGGCGCCGACGCAGGCGTCCACGCTCAGCAGCGGATCGTTCGGCGCGGTGATGAAATCGGGGGCGGGGACCGCCGCGCCGCCCTCCAGCAGGAAAAGCCGCCATGGCGTCAGGCGGATCGCCGCGGTGCCGCTTCGCTCGATAAGCGCCGCCAGTTCCGCCGCCTCCGTGAGACCGAAGGGCGCGCCGAGGAGCGGGCCAAGCGCGGTCGGGCCGGGCGC
>JBKECG010000046.1:0-5752 GCA_047974395.1 Pikeienuella sp.
GCCCGTAATTGATGATGGCCGAGGTGCCCCAGGTCGCCGGATTATGCGAATCCGAGGTGTTGCCGGAGGCGACCAGCCGAAGCTGGCCGCCCTTTTTCGGCTCGTCGGCCCGGACGCGCGGCGCATGGGCGAGCGCGATCGCGGCGGCGCCGCCGGCGAGAACGGCGCGGCGGCTGGGGCGGGCGGAGGGAAGGATCAGTCGGGACATGGATGAACCTCTCTGTCTGTCGTTTCGTTGCGCGCGCGCCGGGGCGGCCGGCGCGCTGCGATGGCTCAGGCGCCGGCCGCCGCCGGCGCGAAGCGTTCCGCCGCCATGCGCGCGATGGCGTCGCAGATCGCGGCGAAGCTCTCTCCGGCCCGGCGCGACATGTGCCGGGCGCGAAGATCGCCGTGAACAAGCTGCGGCTCGTTCCGCAATTCCGCCGGCACGCCGGCCGCGATCTGCCGCTCCACCCAGTCGCGGCCGTCGTCGCGGAGCGGGTCGATATCGGCGGTGACGACGATGGCCGGCGGCAGGTTGGAAAGATCCGGCGCGCGCAGGGGGGCCATGTCCGGGTCGTTCCGCTGCGCCTCGGTCAGCCCGCCGCCGGTGCGGGTGCCGGCGTCAAGCTCGCCCTGCCTGGTCTTCGGGAGCGGCGCGTCGGCCATCTCGATATAGGAGCCCTTCGTGCGGTCGCCGCCGAGACCGGGATAGATCAGCACCTGCCCGGCGGGCAGCGGCGCGCCGGCCGCGTTCCTGCGCAGGACCAGCGCGCCCATCAGATTGCCGCCGGCGCTGTCGCCGGCGACGATCACCCGCCGGCCGCCGGCCGCGACATGCAGGAAGGCCGCCTCCACATCGTCGGCCTGCGCGGGGTGCTGATGCTCCGGCGCCAGCCGGTAATCCACCGCGACCACCTCCAGCCCGGTGATCTTCGCGATTCCGGCGCAGGCGTCGTCATGGCTCTCCAGCCCGCCAAGGACGAAGCCGCCGCCATGGGCGTAGAGCACCATCGGCCCCTCGCGGTCCACGCCGGCCGGCAGGTAGCGCCGGCAGGGGATCTCGCGCGCGGGGTTCTGGGCCGCGACGGTGAAATCCTCCGCGCTCACGCCTGCGGGGCGGGGCGGGCAGAATTTCTCGGCGTAGCGGTCATAGAGGCGCCGGTTGTCCTCCAGCGACATCTGATAGGCGTCGGCCGGGTAGAAAGAGAGCGACTGCTCGATGAACGCCACGATTTCGGGGTCGGTCGGCATCGGATGGGAATGGGCCATGTCAGGCTCCTTGAGCGGTGGCGGCGCGGGCGGCGAGCAGACGATCCAGCCAGGTCGGGTCCATCTCCGGCGCCGATTCCATCAGCGTGCGCACATAGGGGTCGGTCGGCCGGTCCAGCACTTCATCCTTCAGACCGGCGGCGACGACCCTGCCGTTCTTCATCACCACCACGTCATCGGCCAGCGCCCGCACGGTGGCGATGTCATGGGTGATGAACATCATGGTCAGGCCCCGCTCGCGCTGCAAGCGGTCCAGCAGGCGCAGGATCTCCTCCGCCACCATCTGGTCGAGCGCGGAGGTCACCTCGTCGCAGATCAGGAATTCGGGCTCCGCCGCCCGGGCGCGGGCGATGGCGATGCGCTGTTTCTGCCCGCCGGAAAGCTCGCCGGGAAAACGGTTGAGATGAACATCCGGGTCCATCTCGATTTCGCGCATCAGCTCGCGCAGCCTTTCCTCCCGCTTCGCGCCCGAGAGGCCCAGATAGCGGGTCAGCGGCCGGCCGAGCACGTCGCGCACCCGGATCTTCGGGTTGAGCGCGGTGTCAGCCATCTGGAAGATCATCTGCACCTTGCGCAGCTCTTCCTGGCTCCGGTTCCGATAGGAGGGGGCGAGCGGCGCGCCCTTCAGCAGGCATTCGCCGTCCCGCGCCGGCAGAAGGCCGGAGATCACCCGCGCCATGGTCGATTTGCCGGAGCCGCTCTCGCCGATCACCGCAAGGGTGCGGCCGGGCAGGAGAGCCATGTCCACCCCGTGCAGGACCGGCGTGTCGCCATAGGCGGCGGTGACCTTGCGCGCCTCGATCAGGGGCTGGGCGCCGGGCGCGGGCGGGGTCTTGGCCGCGGCGCGGAATTCGCGCACCGACCAGAGCGATTTGGTGTAATCGGCCTGCGGGTCGGAGATCAGCGCCGCGGTCTCGCCTTTCTCCACCACCTCGCCATGGCGCATGACCATGATCCGGTCGGCCATCTGCGCGACCTCGGCCAGATCATGGGTGATATAGATGGCGGCGGTGTCGAATTCGGCCACCGCGTCGCGGATCGCGGCCAGAACCTCCACCTGCGTGGTGACGTCGAGCGCGGTGGTCGGCTCGTCGAAGACGATCAGATCGGGCCGGGTGATCATCGCCATCGCAGTCATCGCCCGTTGCAGCTGTCCGCCCGAAACCTGATGCGGATAGCGCCGGCCGATCGTTTCCGGCTCGGGCAGGCGGAGACGCCGGAACAACGCGACCGCCTCGCGCTCGGCCTCTTCGCGCGACATCAGCCGGTGGCGGAGCGGGGCCTCGATGGTCTGCTCCAGCAGCGTGTGCGCGGGGTTGAAGCTGGCGGCGGCGGATTGCGCGACATAGGCGACGCGCGCCCCCCGCAGCCGGCGGCGGGCGCTTTCGGAGGTTTTCGTCAGGTCGGTGTCGTCGAATTCGACCACGCCGGCGGAAATGCGGCAACCGTCGCGGGCGAAGCCCATGGCCGCGAGGCCGAGCGTCGATTTCCCGGCGCCGGATTCGCCGATCAGGCCGACCACCTCGCCTCGGGCGAGGTCGAGATCGACCCCCTTGACCAGCGTGATCTCCTTGCCGGCGGCGCGGGCGGTGATGCTGAGGCCGCGAATGCGCAGCAGCGGGGAATTGGGCGCGTTGCTGTCCATCAGTCCTTCAGCCCCGAGCTTTTGTGCAGGAACCAGTCCACCACCAGATTGACCGAAACCGTCACCAGCGCGATCGCCGCCGCCGGCAATAGCGGCGTTACGTCACCATAGGTGATGAGCGTGGCGTTGTCGCGCACCATCGAACCCCAATCCGCCGTCGGCGGCTGGATGCCGAGCCCGAGAAAGGAGAGCGAGGAGATGAAGAGGAAGACGAAGCAGAACCTGAGCCCGAACTCCGCCACCAAAGGCGCGGCGGCGTTCGGCAGCACCTCCCGCCAGAGGATCGAGGCGGTGGATTCGCCCCGGAGCCGCGCCGCATCCAGATATTCCATCACCGAGATGTTCATCGCCACCGCGCGCGAGAGGCGAAAGACCCGCGTCGCCTCGATCGTGGCGATGATGCCGATCAGGATCAGCGTCGAGGTTCCGAAGATCGAAAGCAGCAGGAGCGCCAGGATCAGCGAGGGCATGGCCATGATCACATCGACGACCCAGGCGAGGAACCTGTCCGCCCAGCCCCCGACCGTGCCCGCCAGAAGCCCGGTCGCCGCGCCGACGACAAAGGCGATGGCGGTGGTCAGAAGCGCCATGCTGATCGTGTTCCGCGCCCCCCAGATCAGCCGCGAAAGCATGTCCCGCCCGAGATTGTCGGTGCCGAGCGGAAACTGGCTCGACCACGGTTCGAACGCGCCGGCGATGACCTCGCGCTCGCCATAGGGCGCGATCAGCGGGGCGAAAAGCGCCAGAAGCGCGACGACGCCCAGCGCCGCGACGCCGAAAAGCGCGGTCGGTGGGGCGTGGCGGAGAGAGGCGAGGGCGCTCATGAGGCCGTCCTCAGGCGGGGATTGGTCAGGATCGCCAGTACATCGGCGATCAGGTTCAGCGAAACATAGGCCGCGGCGAAGATCAGGCAGGCGGCCTGCACCACCGGCACGTCGCGCGCCGCCACCGAGTCGACCAGAAGCTGGCCGAGACCGGGATAGACGAAGACCGTCTCGATCACCACGACGCCGACGATCAGGAAGGCGAGGTTCAGCGCCACCACGTTGATGATCGGCGCCAGCGCGTTCGGCAGCGCATGCCGGATGATGACCCGCGAAGGGCGAAGCCCCTTCAGCCGCGCCATCTCGATATAGGGGCTGGCCAGCACGTTGACGATGGAGGCCCGCGTCATCCGCAGCATATGCGCTGAGGTCGCCAGCGTCAGCGCCAGCGCCGGCAGCGTGGCGCGGTAGAGCCATTCGCCAAGGCTCGCGCCCATCGGCACGGCGGCGAGCGAGGGAAGCAGGCGCCAGCTTACTGCGAAGATAAAGATCATCGCGTAACCTACGAAAAAATCTGGCATTGAAATCGCGGTCAATGCGCTGATGGAGATGCCGCGATCGGCGAGCTTTCCGCGCCAGAGCGCCGCCATGACCCCCAATGCGATCGAAACCGGCACCGAGATCAGCGCCGCATAGGCCGCCAGCGAGAGCGTGTTGAGCAGCCGCCCGCCGATCAGATCGGCGACGGGGCGGCCGGAGGCGAGCGATTTGCCGAAATCGCCGGTGAGCATGCCGCCGATCCAGTCGAGATAACGCGCCCATGCCGGCTGATCGAGGCCAAGCTGCGCGCGTAGCGCGGCCACCGTCTCCGGCGTGCGGTTCTGGCCGAGTATCGCCTCCGCCACATCGCCCGGCAGCAGGCCCATGGCCCCGAATATCAGGATCGAGATCAGAACCAGCGTCAGCAGGCCGAGCCCGATCCGGGTCGCGATCATGCGCAGGAGGCCCCGGTTCACGACCGGCCCCTCCGACGGGACGCGGCGCGCGTCGATAGATGTGATCTCGGCGCAGGGTGGCGGATCATGCGGCGGCTCCCCTTATCTTTGTCCGACCGGTTGCCTGCGCAACGCGACCGGCAGCCCCTTTTTGACCGCCGGTCGACTCAAACCGCGCGGGACCGGCATATTCCGCCGGCCGCGCGGCTTGTCCCCAACCGAAGCGATTTGTTGTGACGAGGCGCTTCTGGATCATATCGCTCCGGGTTGGCTCATTGATGCGTATAGCGTCACCAACTTATCCTATAGCGACAAAACCGAAACCGTCGAGCCCCGGCGCATGCGCCGGCGATCACGCTTCCAGCGCCCCGGCGGCGTCGGGTCCAGCCCCGTCCTCGCGCAGCTGCGTCAGAAAGACGGAAAGCGCCGGCGAAGGGCTGTTGGCGGTCGAATGGATGAGGCCGACTCTCTCGCTTCCGGCGTCTTCGGGGAAAGGATAGGCCTTCAGCCAGGGCAGGGGGTGCCGGCCGATCAGCACCGGATGGCGATCCTTCAGCGTGGTCGGAAAGATCGCGTAGCGATCGCCGCGCATCAGCAGGTCGAGCATCAACTGGACATTGTTGGTCTCCACGCAATCGGCGATCGGCGCGCCGCCATGCCGGGCGCGGAAACGGTCGAAATCCTCGCGCATCGGCGTGCCGGGCAGGGGGATCGCCCAGCGCAGGCGCAAAAGCGAGGCGGGATCGTCGGGCGGCGGCGGGGCGCTGTCGCGGGCGACGACCATCATCCGGGTCTCCGCCAGCGGAAAGGCGCCGAAGCCGCGCGCCTCCAGATCCGGGCCCAGCCGGCCGAAGACCATGTCCAGCCGCCCATATTGCAGATCGGCCAGAAGATCGGGCAGCAGCCCGTCGCGCAGGCGGACCAGAACGCGCGGATGCGCGGTCTTGAACCTGTCGACCTGCGCCGCCAGCCGGCCCAGCGACGAGGTGTTGTGAACCCCGATGGAGATCTCGCCAAGGCTCAGCGCGTTGAACCGCCCGGCGAGGTTCTCCAGCACGAGGATATTGCCGAGGATCTGGCGCACCGCCAGAAGCAGC
>JBKECG010000119.1:0-9417 GCA_047974395.1 Pikeienuella sp.
AACGCCGAGTATCGCCGCGTCGTCATCTCCGGCCGGTATCTCCCGGATTCCGATGTGCTGGTGAAGGCGGTCAGCGATCTTGGCGCCGGCTACTGGGTGATGACGCCGCTGACCGCCGATCAGGGCTGGACCCTGCTGATCAATCGCGGCTTCGTCCCCGCCGGCGACAGCGCGCCCGAGACGCGCCCGGTCCCGGAGGGTCGGATCACCGTCGCCGGGCTTTTGCGCCTCAGCCAGCCCGGCGGCGGATTCCTCCGCGACAATGATCCGCAGGCCGATCGCTGGTATTCCCGCGATACCGCCGCCATCGCCGCCAGCCGGAACCTGCCGGAGGCCGCGCCCTATTTCATCGACGCCGAAGCCGGCCCCGACCCGCGGGCGCGCCCTGTCGGCGGGTTGACCGTGGTCCGGTTCCGCAACTCGCATCTGGTCTATGCGCTGACATGGTTCGCCCTGGCCGCGCTCTGGGCGGCCTGGCTCGCGGTGTTCCGGCGCAGGCGGGCGCCGACTAGCCCACGATCAGTTGCTTGATCTGCAACGCCTCATGTTCGAGCTGGTTCAGCCGGTAATTCACCACATCGCCGATGGTGACGATGCCGATCAGCCTGTCGCCCTCGATGACCGGCATATGCCGGAACCGGCCCTCGGTCATCCGGCGCAGGACGTTGACCAGGGCGTCTTCGGGCGCGCAGGTGACGACATTCCGGGTCATCACCTCCTCGACACGGTGGGGCAGGGTCTTGCCGGGCGCGTCGGCCAGTTTGCGCACGATGTCCCGTTCCGAGAGGATGCCCTGCAGCCGGCCGTTTTCATCGGTGACCACAAGCGCGCCGATCCGGTGGTCGCGCAGCAGCACCACGGCGTCGTGCAGCGTGTCGCCGGGGCGGATCGAGAAAACCGTCCCCCTGGTCCCGCCGAGAACATTGCCCACGGTCGCGTTCGCGTCGGTGGTGTTGGTCGCGAGCGATTGCGTCGTCGTCCGCTCGTCTTTCTTGTCCTTGCGCAGATGCGGTCGATAGGATTCGGGCATGGCCGTCGCTCCTTGCTTGTCGGGTCGGCTTCGATCATGCGACATATCGTAACCATCAACCCGACATAGAGGGAATCATCTTTTTTGCCCGAATTGACGCTGACGCCGGCGAGCGCCACGATTCTCTTCATTATCGGTTGTCTGGCCGGCTATCGCTATCGCCATGTCTGGAAGGCCGAAGGGCCGCGCTGGCAGCTTTGGCTCTTCGGGCTGGTCGCGGCGGGGGCGCTGCTGATTCTGGGCTTTGCGCCGCTCGCGATTCCCGACTGATCCCTGCCGCCTCAGCCCCGTCCGGCGCCGGCCTTTCGCGCGCGCGGGCAGGCGAGGCGCTCGCGCAGCGGGCTGTCAGGGTCGATCGGCTTCTTGCACACCATGCACTGATCGGCGCCCGATATGGCGTTCAGGCCGCCGCAGCTGCCCTTGATCGTGCGGCCGGCGAAGATCACGCCGATCGCCATGCCCAGCATGATCAGCAGCAGAAGACCGAAGGAGAACAGGATCGTTTCCATGGCGCAGTTCCTTTCCTGTCAGGCTTCGAGACGCGAGAAACGGCTGCTCGCGGTCGCGCTGAATTGGGAATCGTCGTCGCGGTCGATGAAATACACGGCCAGCTCCTGCTTTTCGGCGATGGCGAGGCCGCGTTCGCTGCCGAGCACCAGCATCGCCGTCGCCCAGGCGTCGGCCATCATCGCGTCTTCGGTCAGCACGGTGGCCGAGACGGTGGAATGTGTGATCGGCCGGCCGGTCATCGGGTCGATGATATGGGAATAATGGGCGCCGTCCGCCTCGAAGAAGTTCCGGTAGTCGCCCGATGTGGCCATGCCGAGCCCGGAAAGGCCGACGATCTTTTGCAGGTCGCGCGCGGCCGGGGCGGGGCTTTCGATGCCGATCCGCCACGGGGCGCCGCTGGCGTTGTCGCCCGCAGCGTAGAGATCGCCGCCGATCTCGACCATGAAATCGCCCAGCCCGAAGCCGCGCAGCGCCGCCGCCACCCGGTCCACGCCATAGCCCTTGCCGATGGCGGCGAGATAGATCTCCGGCCCCGGCGTCGTCTTGCGCAAGGCGCCGTCTTCGAGCGACAGGACCCGATCCTGACCGCTGCGGGCCATCGCCGCCGCGATCGCGTCGTCGTCGGGCACGCGCGGCGCCCCTCCGTCCGCGCCGAAACCCCAGAGGTCGATCAGCGGGCCGGCGGTGACGTCGAATCGGCCTTCGCTGGCCCTGTGCACGGCGCTGGCGCCCGCCATCACATGGGCGAGTTCCGGCGAAAGCGGGATCGCCTCCCCCCAGGCCCGCGCGTTGACGCGAGAGATTTCGGAGGCGGGATTCCAGTTCGACATCACCTGATCGACCTCGGCCAGCGCCGCCCTGATCGCCAGATCCAGCGCCGCGCGATCGGCGTCGCCTTCATGATCGACGGCCGCCACATTATAGGTCGTGCCCATGGCGGGCCCGGAGAATTTCAGCAGTTCAGCCTCGGGTTTACACGCCGCCAGCGCCGCCGTCATGATCAGGAATGACCGTCGGGAAATCCTTGTCGCGCCTGGCACCGCGCACATCTCCTCTAGCTCGACCGCGCCGCCGGCGCAGATCGTGCATATGGTCTGGGCTTTGCATCCGCAACCGAAACCGGAGGAAAAAAAACCGCCCAACCGCGCCAGACCCGGTTTTGTCTGAGGCCGCTTCGTTGCATAAGGTGGAAAAAAGTACGGATAGGGACCGAATTGCAAAGCTTCTCACTGCGAAAAGGCTTGGATCTCCCGATCTCCGGGGGCGCGGCCGGCGATATCATCGAGGGACCGACAGTCAGGACTGTCGGCGTTCTGGGGACCGACTACATCGGACTGAAGCCGCGGCTCGCGGTTCAGGAAGGCGATGTCGTGGGCGCGGGCGCGCCCATTCTGGCGCATAAGGATCTGCCCGACGTCATGATCACCGCGCCCGTGTCCGGGCGAATCAAGGCGATCAACCGGGGCGCAAGGCGCAAGCTGATCAGCATCGAGATCGAGGTGGACGCGGATGCGGCCCCGGCGGTCGATTTTTCCGGGATCGGCGATTCGGACGCCGCCGGGGGGCTGGCGGCGCGTCTTTGCGCCTCCGGGCTCTGGACCTCGTTCCGGACCCGCCCCTATTCCAGGATACCCGACCCGGAAAGCCGGCCGGCGGCGATCTATGTCAACGCGATGGATACGGAGCCGCTGGCCGCCGACCCCGCGCCGATCATCGCCGAGGGGGCGGAGGCCTTCGCGCGGGGGCTGGCCGCGGTCGCGCTGCTGACCGAGGGGCGCACCTATCTTTGCCATGCCCACGGGGCCGAAATTCCGGGCGGCGATGTCGCCGGCGTGGAGGCGGCGGCGTTTTCGGGGCCGCACCCGGCCGGGCTGGCCGGCACGCATATGCATTTCCTTGAGCCGCCGCGCGCGGACAAGACCGTCTGGACCATCGGCTATCAGGACGTGATCGCCATCGGGCGGCTGTTGCTGACCGGGTTTCTGGACAGCGCGCGGGTGGTGGCGATCACCGGGCCGCTCGCCGCCCGGCCGCGGCTGGCGCGCAGCCTCGCCGGCGCCTCGATGGCGGACCTGGCGGCGGGGGAGAACCCCGACGGGCTGCCGATGCGGATGATCTCCGGATCGGTGCTGAGCGGACGGGCGGGGGAGGGGCCGGACGCCTATCTCGGCCGCTACGCGCGCCAGATCACGCTGATGGAGGAGGACCACGCCCAGATCCCGCTCGGCTGGATCAGGCCGATGGCGTCGAAATACGCGGTGCAGCCGGTTCTGGGCTCCGCCTTCGCGCGCAAGCTCTACAAGCTGACCACCAATCTCAATGGCGGGCGCCGGGCCATGGTGCCGATCGGCACGTTCGAGACGCTGATGCCGCAGGATTTCCTGCCGACGCAGCTTCTGCGCTCGCTGCTGGTGATGGACACCGACCAGGCGCAGGCGCTCGGCGCGCTGGAGCTGGACGAGGAGGATCTCGGCCTTGTCGGCTTCGCCTGTCCGGCGAAATATGAATATGGCATCGCGCTTCGTGAGTGTCTGAGCAAGATCGAAAGGGAGGGCTGAGCCATGGGGCTGCGCAGCTTCTTCGACAGGATCGAGCCCAATTTCGTGCATGGCGGCAAGTACGAACGGTACTTTCCCATCTACGAGATGGTCGAAAGTTTCCTGTTCACCCCCAGGACCGTGACCACCGCCGCGCCGCATGCGCGCTCATATATAGATATGAAGCGGATCATGACCTATGTGGTCATCGCGACGATCCCCTGCATTCTCTTCGGTCTCTACAACACCGGCTTGCAGACCAATCTCGCGATCCGGGAATTCGGTCCCTCCGGCTGGCGCGCGGCGATCATCGACGGGCTCGGCATCGGCTTCAATCCGGCCAATCCGCTGGCCAACATGTTGCACGGGCTGCTCTATTTCCTGCCGATCTATATCGTGACGCTGGCGGCCGGCGGCGTGTGGGAGGTGCTCTTCGCCACCGTGCGCCGCCATGAGGTGAACGAGGGCTTTCTGGTCACCTCCATGCTCTACACGCTGATCCTGCCGGCTTCGACGCCGCTCTGGCAGGTCGCGCTCGGCATTTCCTTCGGCGTGGTGATCGGCAAGGAGGTGTTCGGCGGCACCGGCAAGAATTTCCTCAACCCGGCGCTGGTCGGCCGCGCCTTCCTCTATTTCGCCTATCCGGCCTATATGTCGGGCGACACGATCTGGACCCCGGTGGACGGGTTCTCCGGCGCCACCGCGCTGGCGGTGTCGGCCTCGGAAGGGGTGGCGCAGCTTTCCGCCTATGGCGTCACCTGGTGGGATGCGTTCTTCGGTTTCATCCAGGGGAGCCTTGGCGAGACCTCCACGCTGGCCTGTTTCCTCGGCCTCGCCTTCCTGCTGGTCACGAAGATCGCGAATTACCGCATGGTGGCGGGCTGTCTCATCGGGATGATCGCCTTTTCGACGCTGCTGAATTTCATCGGCTCGGACAGCAATCCCGGCTTCGCCACGCCCTGGTACTGGCATCTGGTGATCGGCGGCTACGCCTTCGGGCTGGTCTTCATGGTGACGGAGCCGGTTTCCGGCTCGCACACCAATCTCGGCCGCTACATCTATGGCGCGCTGATCGGGTTCATGGTGGTGATGATCCGCGTCATCAACCCGGCCTTCCCCGAGGGCATGATGCTCGCCATCCTGTTCGGCAATGTTTTCGCGCCGCTGATCGACTATTTTGTCATACAGGCCAATATCCGACGGAGGGCGCGCCGCAATGGCTGACATCCAGGAAAAGCGTAAAGGGCCGCTGCGCCGGTTCCTCGACGCGCCGCCAGACAACACCGCCAAGACCGTCGCCGTCGCGCTCGGCCTCTGCCTGATCGCGTCGATGGTGGTGTCCGCCGCCGCCGTCTCGCTGCGCCCGATGCAGGAGCGGAACGCGGCGCTGGACAAGCAGGTGAACATCGTCGAGGTCGCCGGCCTCTACGAAGACGGGATCGACGTCGCCGAAGCCTTCAGCGCCTTCGAGCCGCATGTGCTGGAGCTGGCCACCGGCGAATTCGCGGATCAGCATGACGCCGCCAGTTTCGACGACCGCGCCGCCGCCGCCGACCCGGAGCTTTCCGTCGCGCTCGACGACGATCCGGCCAGCATCCGGCGGCAGTCGAAATACGTCACCGTCTATCTGTTGCGCGACGCGAACGGCGCGCTCGACAAGGTGATCCTGCCGGTCTACGGCTACGGGCTCTGGTCCACGCTCTACGGGTTCATCGCCGTGGAGGAGGATGGCGACACGATCTTCGGCCTGCAGTTCTATGATCATGCCGAGACGCCCGGCCTCGGCGCCGAGGTAGACAATCCGCGATGGAAGGCGCTCTGGCGCGGCAAGAAATTGCATGACGCCAATGGCGATCTCGCGATCACCGTGGCCAAGACCGCCCCGCCGGCCGGGCCGGACCATTTCGTCGATGCGCTTTCCGGCGCGACGCTGACCTCGCGCGGGGTCGACAATCTCGTCCGCTTCTGGCTGAGCGAACGCGGCTTCAAACCCTTCCTTGAACGTGTGAAAGCGGGAGAGATCTGATGGCCCAGACCTATCGGAGCATGATGGTCGACCCGATGGTCGACAACAACCCGATCACCTTGCAGGTGCTGGGCCTCTGTTCGGCGCTGGCGGTGACCTCCTCGCTCAAGGTGGCGATGGTCATGGCCATCGCCGTGACGCTGGTCACGGCCTTTTCGTCCATGTTCATCTCGGCGCTGCGCAGCCAGATCCCCAATTCGATCCGCATCATCGTGCAGATGATCGTCATCGCCAGCCTGGTGATCGTGGTCGATCAGGTGCTGAAGGCCTACGCATACGAGATCTCCAAGACGCTTTCGGTCTTCGTCGGCCTGATCATCACCAATTGCATCGTGATGGGCCGGGCCGAGGCCTTCGCGATGAAGAACCCGCCGATCGACAGTTTCATCGACGGGATCGGCAACGGCCTCGGCTATGGGCTGATCCTGATGATGGTCGGAATCATCCGCGAGCTTTTCGGCTCCGGCAGCCTTTTCGGCGTCACCCTGTTGCAGACGGTGAATAATGGCGGCTGGTATGTCCCGAACGGGCTGCTTCTGCTGCCGCCCTCGGCCTTCTTCGTGATCGGGCTGCTGATCTGGGGCTTCCGCACCTGGAAGCCCGAACAGGTCGAGGAGCGCGAATACCGCATCCAGACCGTGGAGGCCCATTGATGGAGGCGCTGCTTTCCCTCGCCGTCAAGGCCATCTTCGTCGAGAACATGGCCCTGGCCTTCTTTCTCGGCATGTGCACCTTCCTCGCCGTGTCGAAGAAGATCTCGACCGCCATCGGCCTCGGCATCTCGGTCACGCTGGTCCAGTCGATCACCGTGCCGGCCAACAACCTGATCCTGACCTATCTGCTGGCGCCGGGCGCGCTGGCCTGGGCCGGGTTCCCGGATGTGGACCTGACCTTCCTCGGCCTGATCTCCTATATCGGCGTGATCGCCGCCATCGTGCAGATCCTGGAGATGGTGCTCGATAAGTATTTCCCGCCGCTCTACAACGCGCTTGGCATCTTCCTGCCGCTGATCACGGTGAACTGCGCCATTCTCGGCGGTTCGCTGTTCATGGTCGAGCGCGATTACAGCTTCCCCGAGGCTTCGGTCTATGGCGTCGCCTCGGGCCTCGGCTGGGCGCTGGCGATCACCGCCATGGCCGGGGTGCGCGAGAAGCTGAAATATTCGGATATTCCGGACGGGCTTCAGGGCCTCGGGATCACCTTTCTCAGCGCGGGGCTGATGGCGATGGCCTTCATGTCCTTCTCCGGCGTGAAACTCTGAGAGGAGAACGAGATGCAGACCTTCAGCCTCGGCGTCGTCCTCTTTTCGCTGATCGTCATCGCGCTGGTGACGCTGATCATGCTCGCGCGGTCGCGGCTGGTCTCCACCGGCAATGTCAACATCACCATCAATGGCGAGAAGACGATATCGGTGCCGGCCGGCGGCAAGCTGTTGCAGACGCTGGCCGCCGAAAAGCTCTTCGTGCCCTCCGCCTGCGGCGGCGGCGGCACCTGCGCGCAGTGCCGGGTGAAGGTGCTGGAGGGCGGCGGCTCGATCCTGCCGACCGAGGAATCCCATATCACCAAGCGCGAGGCCGCCTGCGGCGACCGGCTCTCCTGTCAGGTCGCAGTCAAGCAGGACATGCAGGTGGAGGTCCCGGAGGAGGTTTTCGGCGTCAAGAAATGGGAATGCACCGTGCGTTCCAACGACAATGTCGCCACCTTCATCAAGGCGCTGGTGCTGGATCTGCCCGAGGGCGAGGATGTGAATTTCCGCGCCGGCGGCTATATCCAGATCGAGGCGCCGGCCTACGGGCTCAAATACGACAGTTTCGACGTCGCCGAGGAGTACCGGGAGGATTGGGACAAGTTCAACATCTGGCAATATGAATCGGTCGTCGGAGAGCCGACCGAGCGCGCCTATTCGATGGCGAACTACCCGGACGAGAAGGGCATGATCATGCTCAATGTCCGCATCGCCACCCCGCCGCCGCGATCCGAAGGCATCCCGCCGGGCAAGATGTCATCCTATATCTTCAACCTGAAACCGGGCGACAAGGTCACGATCTCCGGCCCGTTCGGCGAGTTCTTCGCCCGCGACACCGAAAAGGAGATGGTGTTCATCGGCGGCGGCGCCGGGATGGCGCCGATGCGCTCGCATATCTTCGACCAGTTGAAGCGGCTGAAGAACAAGGATCGCAAGATCAGCTTCTGGTACGGCGCGCGTTCGAAACGCGAGATGTTCTTTGTCGAGGATTTCGACGAGCTGGCCGCCGAATTCCCGAATTTCGAATGGCATGTGGCGCTTTCCGACGCGCTGCCCGAGGATGACTGGCAGGGCTATACCGGTTTCATCCACAATGTCCTCTTTGAGGAATACCTGAAGAACCATCCCGCGCCCGAGGACTGCGAATATTACATGTGCGGCCCGCCGATCATGAACCAGTCGGTGATCAACATGCTGCTCGATCTCGGGGTCGATCGCGAAGACATCATGCTGGACGATTTCGGCGGCTGACCGGGCGCCTTTCACCGTCGGAGGAATTGGGGGCCGGCTTTGTCCGGCCCCTGTGATTCAGGTCGGAGCTTCAGGCAGGGGCGCCGTCCACCTCGCGGATATGGGCCATGGCGGCGGCGACGACGCCTTGATGCCAGACGATCTCGCGATGCCCGATCCCGTGCGCCGGGGCGAGCCTTGCGTTGGGAAGGGCGCGAAAGCGTTCGGCATGGGTGAAGGAGACGGAGTCGTCCTCCGGCGCATGCAGAACCAGAATCGCCGAATTCCGGTCGCGCCAGATCCGGCGCACGTCATATTCATCCATCGGCCGGCCCGAAAGCCGCGCCGCCTGCGCCAGAAGCCGGGCGCGCGCCGCGCGGCCGAAGGCGAAGGCGAGGGCGAGTTCGTCCAGCGCCTCGGCCATGGCCGAGGGCGCCGCCATCGAGACCACGGAGCGCGGCGCGGCGCCTGAAGCGGCGAGGATGCTCGCCACCGCGCCGCCGAAACTGTGCGCGATCACATGGTCGGGCGTCAGGCCGCGCGCGGCCAGCATCGCCGCCACCGCCTCGGCTCCGCTTTCGGCGTCGGTGACGACGCCGAAGGAGCCGCCATGCGCCGGCAGGTCCCCCGCCAGCGCGTCCTAGCCAGCCTCCACCAGCGGGCCGAGGAAGGCGGCCAGGGCGCGGGCGTCGGCGGTCCAGCCATGCAGCAGCAACGCCAGCCCGCGCGCCGGCCCCTCGGCGCTGAAGCGATAGGCGCGCAGCGCGCCGCGCCCGGCGCCGGTGGCGACTTCGGTGTCCAGCCGCTCGGCTCCGGCCAGCAACCGCGCGGCGTCGCG
>JBKECG010000120.1:0-2571 GCA_047974395.1 Pikeienuella sp.
GGCCGGCGTCGCGATCGGCTCCGCCATCGCCCCGCCGGCGCTGGCCGCCGGGGTCGGGCGGGTCGAGGACATGACGCATGAGCTTTCGGAGGATTTTCCGACCTGGCCCGGCACGCAGGGCTTCAGCATGAAGCAGAAATACAAATACGATACTGACGGCTACAACCTGTTCGACCTGACCATCGACGAGCATACCGGCACCCATATCGACGCGCCGCTGCATTTCTCGACGGATGGTCTTTCGGTGAGCGAGCTTCCGGTCTCCTCGCTGGTGGCCCCGCTTTGCGTCGTCGATATCGCGGCGAAAGCGGCGGAGGACCGGGACGCGCAACTGACGCCGGACGACCTGAAGGCCTGGACCGACGCCAACGGCCCGATCCCCGACAACGCCTGCGTCGCGCTGCATTCGGGCTGGTCCGCGAAGGTGAAGACCGAGGCGTTCCGCGGCTTTGACGGCGAGAAACAGCATTATCCCGGTTTCCACGTCGAGGCGGCGGCGATGCTGCTGGAGACAGGGGCGGGCTCGATCGCTGTGGACACGCTCTCGCTCGATCACGGGATCTCGCCTGATTTCGCGACCCATTATCTCTGGCTGCCGGCGGGCCGTTTCGGGATCGAGTGCCTCGCCAATCTCGACAAGGTTCCGGCGACCGGGGCGACTCTGGTGGTCGGCGCGCCCAAGCACCGGGGCGGCACCGGCGGGCCGGCGCGCATCTTCGCGATGATCTGAGGCTCTTCTTTCGCCTCGATTCGCGCTATCCTCCGGATCGGGAGGATAGCGCATGATCCGCCTCGCCGCCGTTCTGTTGACCCTTGCCGCCATGCCGGCGGCGGCCTCGCAATGCATGCAGCTCGCCGGCGATCCGGCCGCGCGGATCTGGCGCGCGGCGCTGAAGCCCGAAGAGGTGAGCATCCGCTATCTCGGCCACGCCGCGCTGAGGCTGGAGACCGGCGAGGGCGCCGCCGCCGTCACCGATTTCTACGGCGATCCGGGGCCGGGCGCGCCGCCCGACGCGGTGACGATGAACCAGGCGCATTCTTCGCACTGGACGCCCTATCCCCCCGCCGAGATCGCCCATCCGCTGAAGGGCTGGGGCGAGAATGGCGCGCCGGCGCGGCACTGGCTTCAGCTTGGCGAGCTTCTGATCCGCAATGTCGCCACCGATATCCGCGCCGGCGGCGGCTGGGAGCGGGACGCCAACTCGATCTTCATCTTCGAATATCAGGGGCTCTGCATCGGCCATCTCGGCCATCTCCATCACCTGCCGACCGAGGAGCAATATGCAGAGATCGGCCGGCTCGACGTGGTGATGGCGCCGGTCGATGGCGGATACACCATGTCGGTCCCGGACATGATCACGGTGCTGAAACGGGTGAGGGCGCGGGTGGTGATCCCGATGCATGTCTTCAGCGGGTTCACCATGGAGCGGTTCCTCTCCGGCATGGCCGACCAGTTCAAGATCGACCTGACAAGGGGCGCGGAGGCGGTGTTCTCCGCGACGACCCTGCCGGATGTTCCCACCATCATCGTGCTGCGCCCGGACCCGCCGCGCGCGCCGGAGTGACGCCCCGCCTTGCGGCGGCGGGCCGGCGCCCATAGTTTCGGGCGGCAACTCCGGTGGAAGGGCGCGATGGCCGAGGAACGACAGGGCGAAGACGGGGCGCCGGCGCATGAGGGCGAAGCCTATCAGGCGCTTGCGCGCAAATACCGTCCGCAGAGCTTTGGCGACCTGATCGGGCAGGAGCCGATGATCAGGGTGCTGACCAACGCTTTCGCCCATGACCGGATTCACCACGCCTTCATCATGACCGGCGTGCGCGGCGTGGGAAAGACCACCACCGCGCGGATCATCGCCAAGGGGCTGAACTGCGTTGGCGAGGACGGTCGGGGCGGGCCGACCACCTCGCCCTGCGGGCTTTGCGAGCCCTGCCGCCAGATCGCCGAAAGCCGGCATGTCGATGTGCTGGAGATGGACGCGGCCTCGCGCACCGGGGTCGGCGATATTCGCGAGCTGATTGATTCCGTCCGCTATCGGGCGGCTTCGGCCCGCTACAAGGTCTATATCGTCGATGAGGTGCACATGCTCAGCACCTCCGCCTTCAACGCGCTGCTGAAGACGCTGGAGGAGCCGCCGCCGCATGTGAAGTTCATCTTCGCCACGACCGAGATCCGCAAGGTGCCGGTGACGGTGCTTTCGCGCTGCCAGCGGTTCGATCTGCGCAGGATCGAGCCGGAGGTGATGATGGCGCATCTCTCGCGGATCGTGACGGAAGAGAGCGCGAAGGTCTCGCAGGAGGCGCTGGCGCTGATCACCCGCGCGGCGGAAGGTTCGGTGCGCGATGCGCTCTCGCTTCTCGATCAGGCGATTTCGCACGGGAGGGACGAAGAGACCGGCGCCGGGGAGGTCCGCGCCATGCTCGGCCTCGCGGATCGGGGCCGGGTGATCGACCTTTTCGATACGATCATGCGCGGGGACGCCGCCGCCGCCCTTGGCGAGCTTGCGAACCAGTATGCGGACGGGGCCGACCCGGTCGCCGTGCTGCGCGATCTGGCGGAGCTGACCCACTGGA
>JBKECG010000123.1:0-15363 GCA_047974395.1 Pikeienuella sp.
ATCGCCCGATGAGTGGCGCGGCGAAGATCAAGCGCCGCATCGGACAGGGATCCGGGCCAGGGCGTGTTCGCCGGCGGCAGCATATCGGCCGCGCCGTCGATCATCCGCCAGAGCCGCTGCAGGAACCGCCAGGAGGCCTCCGCCCCCTCCGTGGTCCATTCGACATCGCGCTCCGGCGGGCTGTCCGAGAGCATGAACCAGCGCGCGGTGTCGGCGCCGTAGCGGGCGATGATGATCTCCGGATCGACCACGTTCTTCTTCGATTTCGACATTTTCACCGAGGGGCCGACCTCCACCCTGGCGCCGCTCGCGACGGAAACATAGCCCTCGCCATTATCGGCCGGCCGGATTTCCTCGGGGGAAAGCCATTTGCCTTCAGCGCGATAGGTCTCATGGCAAACCATGCCCTGGGTGAAAAGCGCATCGAAAGGTTCGACCGCCTTTTCCGGCAGCCAGCCGGTGCGCTGCATCGCCCGCGCCCAGAAACGCGAATAGAGAAGATGCAGGATCGCATGTTCGACGCCACCGATATATTGATCGACATTCATCCAATAATTGGCGTCATCGGCATTGGTCGGCTCGGCGAAATCGGGCGCGGTGAAACGGGCGTAGTACCAGGAACTGTCCGCGAACGTGTCCATCGTGTCGGTTTCACGCCGCGCCTTCGCCCCGCAGGACGGACAATCGACATGTTTCCAGCTCGGATGATGGTCGAGCGGATTGCCCGGTCTGTCGAAGCTGACATCCTTCGGCAATAGCACGGGCAGATCCGCGGTTGGAACCGGAACCGCGCCGCAGCTTTCGCAATGAACCACCGGAATCGGGCAACCCCAGTAACGCTGGCGGGACACGCCCCAGTCGCGAAGCCGGTAATTCACCTTTTCGGCGCCGGTTCCTGCGGTCTCGATCCGTCGCGCCACCTCGGCTTTCGCTGCCTCGACGCCCATCCCGTCCAGGAAATGCGAATTGATCAGCCGCCCCGGCCCGACATAGGCTTCCATGCCGACCGAAAAATCGCCGGGCTCCGCCCCTTCCGGGCACACCACCGGGATCACCTCCAGCCCGTATTTGCGGGCGAAATCGAGGTCGCGCTGATCATGGGCGGGGCAGCCGAAAATGGCGCCCGTTCCATAGTCCATCAACACGAAATTGGCGACGAAAAGCGGAATTGTCCGTTCCGGGTCAAGCGGATGACGCAACCGCAGACCGGTGTCGAAACCGCGCTTCTCCGCCGTCTCCATGGCCGCTTCGGTGGTCCCGGCGCGGCGGCATTCGGCGATGAACCCGTCCAGCCCCTCAACCTTGTCCTTCAGCGCGGCCGCCAGCGGATGATCGACCGAAATCGCACCGAAACTGGCGCCGAAAAGCGTATCGTGCCTTGTGGTGTAGATCTCCACCGATTCCGCCGAGACCAGCGCGTTCGGGACGATGCCGAAGCGGATCTGCATGCCGGTGCTGCGCCCGATCCAGTTGCGCTGCATGGTGCGCACCTTTTCCGGCCAGGCCTCCAGCCGGTCGATCGCCTCCAGCAACTCTTCGGCCATGTCGGAGATGCGGAAAAACCACTGCGTCAGCTCCCGCCGCTCCACCGGCGCGCCGGAGCGCCAGCCCATGCCGTCGATCACCTGCTCATTGGCCAGCACGGTGTTGTCCACCGGGTCCCAGTTCACCATGGAGGATTTCTGATAGACGAAGCCGGCCTTCATCATGTCGACGAAAAGCCGCTGCTGCTGCGCGTAATATTCCGGATCGCAAGTGGCGAATTCCCGGCTCCAGTCAAGGCTGAGCCCCATCTGCCGCAGCTGCGCCCGCATCGAGGCGATGTTCTCCCGCGTCCATTTCGCCGGATGCACGCCGCGCTCCACCGCCGCGTTCTCCGCCGGCAGGCCGAACGCGTCCCATCCCATCGGATGCAGCACGTTGAAGCCGCGCGCCCGCTTGAACCGGGCGACGACGTCGCCCATGGCGTAATTGCGGACATGACCCATATGGATGCGCCCCGAAGGATAGGGGAACATCTCCAGCACGTAATATTTGGGCCGGTCGGGATCGCGCTTCGCCTCGAAGCTCTTCCGCGCCTCCCAGGTCTCGCGCCATTTGCGCTCGACCGCCTGCGCGTCATAGCGGCGCGCGGCGTCCTGAGCCTCGGCGTTCGCAGTTACGGGCGAGGAGGAGGGCTTGTCCGAGGGCATTGCGCAGAGCTTTCATGGGCGAACGATGGGAACCGCAGCCCTGATAGGCGAGCGCGCGCGCTCTTTCAACACGCGGCCCGGCCGGATGCGCGGGCGTCAGCCTTCCGCTTCGCGCCTTTCGATCTTGATCTGCCGGGCGCGCAGCAGAATCGCATCCTCCAGCCGGCGCGCGGTCTCGCCGGCGACGGGCGCCGTCACCCAGGCGCCGTTATCGTCCCGCACCTCGCGGAACACCGCGACCTGCAACGAACTCGGCGCGAGTTCGACGCTCTTCACATAGGCGGTGACCTTGAACCGTTCGCCCGGCGCCTCCGGGGAGGTCGCCCAGTCGGTGGCGACGACGCCGGTGAACGGGTCGGTCGACGCGAGCGGCAGATAGGAAAGCGTGTCCAGCGAGGCGCGCCAGAGATAACGGTTCACCGGGGTGAGCGACTCGCCCCCGGCCCCGCCGCCGCCGCCGAAATCAATGAAGTCGCCCAATCGCGAGTCATTGGTGCCCCGATAACCGCCGCTGCCGATCGTGTCGTGGGAATCGACCGGCGCGTCGGCGCGCTGGCCCCCCGAACAGGCCGCCAGAAATATCGCGGCCGAGGCCGCCAGCCATTCATGTCGTAGCTTCAGCATCTCGCCGCCCACTTTATCCTGCAGGAACCGGATATTCCTTCGGCCTGGGAAAGTCAAAACAGGAAACGGCGGATCGGCGGCGCCCGCCCGCCATCCTTCCCCGACGGGATTGTTGCGGAAAAAACACGCTTCTCCGCACAGTTCCGCGGCGAAGGTTCCACAAAGCGCGATGTTGCTTGACCCGATGCGGCTTATGGCGCATTCCCGCCCTGCAAGCGGGGCGCAACGGCCTCCCGTCTATGGGCGCGGCAAGCGCTTTAAACTGTGAGGGACAAAATGAAAAAGTTTCTTCTGACTTCCTCCGCTCTCGTTGTCGCCGCGGGCTTCGCCTCGGGCGCTTCGGCTGCGGAATGGGAAACCGGCGTTGGCGGTTACTTCTACGGCGGTATGGCGCTGACCGACAATGACTCCGCCGCGGACGGCTTCGGCGTGGTTCGTGACGGCGAAATCTATCTCACCGCCAAGCTGGTCGCCGACAACGGCATCACCTTCGGCGCGATCGCCCAGCTCGAAGCCTGGACCCAGGGCGGCGACCAGATCGACGAGAACTACGTCTATGTCGACGGTTCCTTCGGTCGCATCGAGTTCGGCGGCAATGACGACGCCACCTACACGATGGTCTCTTCGCTCGCCGCCTTCTCGGCTTTCGGCGCGCATCTCGGCTATCAGGACAACTTCGGCCTGACCGGCGCGGGTGTCGCTGGCGCCGGCACCGGCATCATCGGCGGTGGCCGCGACGCGGTTGGCGTTCACTACTACACCCCGCGCTTCTACGGCTTCCAGGCCGGCGCCTCCTACATCCCGAGCAACTCGGCTGATGGTCTGGGCGACAGCAACAACTTCGTCTTCGACTCGAATGTCGATGAGTCCTGGGCGGTCGCGGCCAACTACGTTGGCGACTTCGGCGACTTCGGCTTCGATGTCGGCGTTGGCTACTACGAGCAGGAAGGCGCCTTCGGCTCGGGCTTCGACAGCCTCGGCATCGCCGGCGGCGTGTCCTATGCCGGCTTCGGCTTCCGCGGCTTCTACGACGATGACTCCCGCGGCGACGAGTGGGGCGTTGGCCTTCAGTACCAGACCGGTCCGTGGACCGTCGCTGGCGGCTACTCCGACTCGAACGTTGTCAACTCCGACAACATCTCCGGCTGGGTCACCTACGCGGCGGCTCCGGGCGTGACGGTCGGCGGCGGCATCGAGTGGGCCGAGACCGGCGCGGACGAGGATATCGGCGGCGCGATGATGATCGGCCTCAGCTTCTGATTCTCGGATCCTGAACAGGGAAGAGCGGGCTTCGGCCCGCTCTTTTCTTTTGCGCGGACCATTCCTGCGCTGGAGCCTTTCGCGGTATCATCAGAAAGATGAAATTACTGTAGAGAAGGCGCATGACCCTCGCATCCGTACAATCCCGTATCGACGCCGCGCTGGACGCATCCGGCCGGGGGCGCGGCGCGGCGCGGCTTGTCGCCGTGTCAAAAATGCAACCAGATGAGCGTGTCGAGGCCACGCTGGAGGCTGGCCATCGCCTTTTCGGCGAAAATCGCGTGCAGGAGGCCGCCGGCAAATGGCCGGGTTTTCGCGAGCGTTTTTCCGGGGTCGAACTGCATCTTCTCGGCCCGCTTCAGAGCAACAAGCTCAATCAGGCGCTGGAAATTTTCGATGCGATCCAGTCGCTGGACCGGCCCGGCCTCGCCCGCAAGCTCGCCAATGCGGTTCAGGCGCGGGGAAAGGCGCCGATGCTTTTCGTTCAGGTGAATACCGGCGAGGAGCCGCAGAAATCCGGGATTCTTCCTGGCGACGCGGATGGTTTCATCGCCGAATGCCGCGCCATGGATCTGCCGATCACGGGGCTGATGGCGATCCCGCCGGTTGAGGAGGAACCGGCCCTGCATTTCGCGCTGCTCGCAAAAATCGCCGAACGAAATGGCGTCGAAGAGCTTTCCATGGGCATGAGCGGCGATTTCGAAACCGCGGCGCGGATGGGGGCCACCTATCTCCGCGTCGGCTCCGCGATTTTCGGAGATCGCGCCGCCCCGTGAATGATCACCCGCGAACGCGCCGTCCAGCGGGCCCAGATCCAGAGCAGATCGCGCTTCCGGAAGGCGACGCATCCCGCGGTCGGCTTTCGCGGCCCGCGCCAGAGATGAACGAAGATCGCGCTGCCCATGCCGGGAACCGGCGGCTGATTCTGATCGGTGAAAAGCACGATGTCATAAAGCGGATCGGCGCGGCGCATCCGCTCATGCCCGAACCGGCCGGCGCCATTTCGTGAAAGCCGATTATAGCCGGGATCGCGCGGATCGTCCGACCAG
This sequence comes from Pikeienuella sp., assembly GCA_047974395.1. Taxonomy (GTDB): domain Bacteria; phylum Pseudomonadota; class Alphaproteobacteria; order Rhodobacterales; family Rhodobacteraceae; genus Pikeienuella. Next base: position 5,126 of record JBKECG010000123.1, read on the forward strand.
ATATCGCGCGGCCCGGCCGGCGCCAGCGGCGCGCCCGGCGGCGGGGCGATCCGGTCGGCGCGATACATGCCGCCGGTGATCCGGTAGACGCCGAAGGGCGTCGCCATGTCGCCTTCGCGTTTCGCAGCGGTGAGCCCCGCGCGCCCGATCGAGCAGGGAAAGATCCGGCCGCGAAACCGCGCGCCCCAGCGGGTGACGACAAGATCGTCCGGCCCCGGCCTCACAACAGATGCCCGCTCTTTTTCGCCTTCGTCGCAAGATAGTGGAGATTATGCGCCGTCTCCCCCACGATCAGCGGAACCCGCTCGGCTACATGCACGCCCGAAGCCTCCATCGCGCTGATCTTGCCGGGATTGTTGGTCAGCAGCCGCACGGCGGAAAACCCCATCGCGCCCAGGATCCGCGCGCCGAGCCGGAAATCCCGCTCGTCATCCTCGAAACCCAGCCGGTGATTGGCCTCCACCGTGTCGAACCCCTCATCCTGAAGAAAATAGGCCCGCATCTTGTTGGCGAGCCCGATCCCGCGCCCTTCCTGATTGAGATAGAGCAGCACACCCGCGCCTTGCTCTCCGATCCGGTCGAGCGCGGCGCGCAATTGCGGCCCGCAATCGCATTTCAGCGAGCCGATCAGATCGCCGGTGAAACAGGCGGAATGCAGCCGGGCCAGAACCGGGGCGCTCCGGTCCGGGGCGCCGATCTCGATCGCGTAATGTTCCTCCTCGCCGCTGGAGGGGCGCCAGACATGGACGCGGGCGTTTTCGGCGGCGGAGAGCGGCACCGCGGCCGAGGCGACCCGGACGAGATCAAGCGCGGCGTCCTCCGCCGCGCGCATCTCCGGCGCCTCGATCAGCGTCAGCCCGCTGGCGGCGGCGATCCGGCGCGCGTCCTCCGCCGGCATCGGCGCCGCGACCACCGCCGGCAGCAGCCGCGCCGATTTGGCGAGGCGCAGGGCCATCCGCTCCGGCGCCGCATCGCCGCCCCGGCGGGCGCGGAACGGCCCGATCATCGGATGCGCCAGCGCCAGCGCCGGGTCGGCGGCGGCCTGGATCCGCTTCAGGTCGAAACCCTCCCGCAGGTCGATTCGCGCCAGATCGCCGTCATAGGCGCGGGCTTTCAGTGTTTCCGCCCGCCGCCGCGTCAGCACCAGCTCGGCCCCGCCGGGCGCGATGGCGAAAAGATCGGCCAGCCGCGCCGCGCTCAGCGCCTCGGTTGGAACGGCCAGAATCGCGCCGGCCTCCGCAACCAGCGCGACCGGCGCCCCGATCCTGAAATCGCCGCGCGCGCGCGCGACCTTTTCTTCGGGCGTCAGGCTCAGCATATCGATTCCGCCAGATTGCGCAGAGAATCCCTATATCAGACGCATGGCGGGTTGAAACAATCCCGCCTGAACGCTGAAAGATTCGTGAGTACTGGCGTCCGGCGCTGGTTTGGTCGAAAAAGGGTGCGGATGTCGCAAGTTCCCGCGCCCGGCGGCGCTGACGCCACCAAAGGGAAAAAGATGACTGCTCTGAAGAAGATACTGCTGATAGACGACGATCCCGACCTTCGCGAGGCGCTCGCCGACCAGCTTGTGCTCACCGAGGAATTTGATGTTTTCGAAGCTGAAACCGGCAGCGATGGCGTCTCTCGCGGTAAATCGCAGCCGCATGATCTGGTGATTCTCGATGTCGGCCTGCCCGATATGGACGGGCGGGAGGTCTGCCGCCTGATCCGCAAGGCCGGCGTGCGCTGCCCGATCATCATGCTCACCGGGCATGACAGCGACGCGGATACGATTCTCGGCCTTGACGCCGGGGCGAACGACTATATCGCCAAGCCCTTCAAGTTTCCGGTGCTGCTGGCGCGCATCCGCGCCCAGTTGCGCCAGCATGAGCAATCCGAGGACGCCGTCTTCACCATCGGCCCCTACAGTTTCCGCCCGGCGGTGAAGATGCTGTCGGATGAGAGCGGCAAGAAGGTTCGCCTGACGGAGAAGGAAACCAATATCCTCAAATTCCTCTATCGCGCCGCCGACAAGGTGGTCGCGCGGGACGTGCTGCTGCACGAGGTCTGGGGCTATAACGCCGGCGTCACCACTCATACGCTGGAGACGCATATCTATCGCCTGCGCCAGAAGATCGAGCCGGACCCCTCCGCCGCGCGTTTTCTGGTGACGGAGAGCGGCGGCTACCGGTTGGCGACCTGAGCGCCGGCCCTTGCGCGGCATGGCGGCGCTCACCATCTCTGGGGCAGGTAGCGGGCGGCCATCGCGTCGTCTCGCTGACTTCTCCGGGCTGACCCTCGGCGCCGGAGCGCCTTGAAACACAGGCGGGCGCCCGGCGATCCCCTCGCGCCGGGCGCTTTCGCATTCCACCCTTGAACGGAACGCGAACAGCGGCCATTCTCGCCGCCCACGAAGAGGATCCCCGATGCCCGTCACCGTTTGCACCTGGAACATCAATTCCGTCCGCCTGCGCGAGCCGATCGTGCTCAAGTTGTTGAAAGAGGAGGCGCCGGATATCCTCTGCCTTCAGGAAACCAAGTCGCCGGTGGAGAAAATCCCGCTCGAAGGCTTCGCCGGGCTTGGCTATGCTCATGTGCTGGCGCGGGGCGACAAGGGCTATAACGGGGTCGCCATCCTTTCGAAACTGCCGCTGGATCCGGTCGATCCGCAGAATTTCGGCGGCAAGGGCGATGCGCGCCATGTCGTCGGCCGGCTTGCGAGCGGCGTCGAGATCCACAATGTCTATCTTCCCGCCGGCGGCGATGAGCCGGACCCGGAGGTGAACGAGAAATTCGCCCACAAGCTCCGCTTCGTCGAGGATCTGACCCGCTGGGGCGAAAAGAAAACCGCGCCGGCGATTCTGGTCGGCGATCTCAATATCGCCCCGCGCGAGGATGACGTCTGGTCGCACAGGCAATTGCTGAAAGTCGTGAGTCACACCCCGGTGGAGGTGGAGGCTTTCGAGGGCGCCCGCGCCGCCGGCGGCTGGGTGGACGTCACCCGCGGCGATTTCGGCGACGGTCAGCTCTATAGCTGGTGGTCATATCGCGCGCGGGACTGGGATGCGGCAGACAAGGGCCGGCGGCTGGATCATGTCTGGGCGACGCCGGATGTCGCGCCGGCGCCGGGCGCCGGGCGCTCGCGCATATTGCGCGACGCGCGGGGCTGGGAAAAACCCTCCGACCACGCGCCGGTCTTCGCGACTTTCGATATCTGAGCGCGGCCGGTCAGGGCCGCGCGTCGCGTCCGCCCCGTTTCGGGATCACGAATTGCGATGGCGCGATCTGCACGTTCGAGCGGGTGTTGCTGAGCGCGACCGTGGTCGATCCGCCCTGCGAATCGTCGATGATCCACTGACGCAGCTCCAGCGGATTGGCGCCGAAGATCATGGTGATCGAGCCGCGCTCGGGATTGTCCGGGTCCTGCGCGCGAACCCGCATCTGCCCGTCCGCGACCTCGATCCCGCGCACCGCGCCTTCCTGCGCCAGATTCACGTTTTCGCGCAGGATCAGGTTCAGCGGGGTTTCATCAAGCGGATAACGCTCCACCTGATTGTAACGCTTGTCGACGATGCCGACCTGAGAGCCGTCCGCGATCACCAGCGCCGGGTTGGGTTCGTTATATTCGAACCGTATCCGTCCCGGCCGGGACATCAGGAACCGTCCTTCGGAAAGGATTCCGTCCGGGTCGATCTGCACGAAATCGCCCTCAAGGGTCGAGATCGAGTTCAGATAGGCGGAGATTCGCGCCAGTTCGCGCGCATCCTGCGCCGAGCCGGGCGTTGCGAAGCCAGCCCATGCGAGCGCAAGGCCGACGATGATGAGAGCGCGTCTGTTCATGATCGCGATATAAGCAGGATCGGCGACGAAATACAGGCCCGTTCAACGCTCGCCCCATATGCGGCGCGACCGGCCGATGCGCCCGACATGTGGCGGGCGGCGCTGGCGTTTCGGCCTCCTTTCCGGTTCTCTGCGATGATTCGGAAGCGCAGCCGCGTTTCCACGAGGAAATCGGGGATGAGAACAGGAAGCATGGCGTGACCGGCCCCGATTACAGTTTCGAACAAGACGCCCCCGCCGGCCCGGTCGCCGGGGTGGATGAGGTCGGGCGCGGCCCCTGGGCCGGGCCGGTCGTCGCCGCGGCGGTGATCCTCGACCCGGCGCGCATCCCGGAAGGATTGAACGATTCCAAGAAGTTGAGCGCGAAACGGCGCGAGGCGCTGATGGCGGCGCTGGAGGATGCGGCCGAGATCGGCCTCGGCGCCGCCAGCGTGGAGGAGATCGACCGGCTGAACATCCTTCAGGCGTCGTTCCTGGCCATGCGCCGCGCGCTGGCGGCGCTGCCGCGCGCGCCGGGTTTCGCGCTGATCGACGGGAACAGGGTTCTTCCGGGGTTGCCCTGTCCGGCTGAGGCGGTGGTGAAGGGCGACGGGCGTTCGCTCTCCATCGCCGCGGCTTCGATCGCGGCCAAGGTGACGCGCGACGCGCTCATGGCCGAACTGGCGAAGGCGCATCCCGAATATGGGTGGGAGCGCAACGCCGGCTATGGCGTCGCGGCGCATCGGGCGGCGCTTCTCGCCCATGGGGTGACACCACATCATCGGCGAAGCTTTCGGCCCATACACAATATGCTGTATGAAGAAGATCCCACAAATGATTGATTCAAAATAACTATTGACCCCAGCGAATCGCTGAATCATTTTGACTCCAGGAAATGATTCGCCGGCGGGGGCAAGACCATGACGACAGAGAAGACCGGGAAAGCCGCGCTTCCGCTCGACAGCATCCTTTCGGGCGATTGCGTGAAGGTGATGAATGCGCTGCCCGAAGCCTCGGTCGATCTGATCTTCGCCGACCCGCCCTATAATCTGCAACTGAAGGGCGAGCTGCACCGGCCCGACAATTCCCGCGTCGATGCGGTGGATGACGAATGGGACCGGTTCGACGGCTTCGCCGCCTATGACCGCTTCACCCGCGACTGGCTGAAGGCCGCGCGCCGGGTGCTGAAGCCGGATGGCGCGATCTGGGTGATCGGCTCCTATCACAATATTTTCCGCGTCGGCGCGGCGGTGCAGGATCTCGGTTTCTGGATCCTGAACGACGTGGTCTGGCGCAAGAGCAATCCGATGCCGAATTTCCGCGGCAAGCGGCTGACCAACGCCCATGAGACGATGATCTGGGCGGCGCGGTCGGAAAGCTCGAAATACTGTTTCAACTATGACGCGCTGAAGGCGCTGAACGAAGGCGTGCAGATGCGCTCCGACTGGGAGATGCCGATCTGCTCCGGCGGCGAGCGTCTCAAGACCGAAGACGGGCAGAAGGCCCATCCGACGCAAAAGCCCGAGGGGCTGCTGCACCGGATCCTGATCGGCGCGACCGAACCCGGCGACGTGGTGCTCGATCCGTTCTTCGGCACCGGCACCACCGGCGCGGCGGCCAAGAGGCTCGGCCGTCACTGGATCGGGATCGAGCGCGAAGCCGACTACATCAAGGCCGCTCGCGCCCGCATCGCCAATGTCGTTCCCGCCGGCAAGGAGGCGCTGACCGTCACCGCCTCCAAGCGCAAGGAGCCGCGCGTGCCTTTCGGCCAGGTGGTCGAGCGGCGGATGCTGGAGCCGGGCGAGGTGCTGGAGAGCGTGAACGGCCGCCACCGGGCGCGGGTGCGCGCCGACGGCACGCTGATATGCGCCGATTCGGCCGGCTCGATCCATCAGGTCGGCGCCGCGGTCGAGGGCGCGCCGAGCTGCAATGGCTGGACCTACTGGCATTTCCGCCGCGACGGCCAGCGTGTGCCGATCGACGTTCTGCGCCAGCAGATCCGCTCGGAGATGACCGCCTGAGCCGATGAGTTTCGCCTGGGGCGCCGCCAGCGCCCCCGACTGGCCCCGCCTGCCCCACACAGGCGGGGCTTTTTCTTTGGCGGCGCCTTACCGGAACGGAGAAAAGCAGAGTCTGTCCAGATCGTCGCCCGGAAAACAGACCGAATCAGGCAGCCAGAACCGCGCCTCGATGGAGCGCGGTTGAGTGGCGGCGAAGCCGATATGGGGCGGCTCCATGTCGATCTGCTCGCGCCCGAATTCCGGGTGGGCGAAATCGAGCATCAGCCCGGCCATGGCGGCCACGCCCTGCGGCGTCGCCTCGAAGATGATCTGATCCGCTTTCGAGATATCCCACTGGTGTCGCAACGCGTCGCGGCTCCAGCCGAAGGCGAAGAAGGGGCGGTCCTCCTCCCGTCCGATCCTGCTCACCGGGGTCATCTCGGGCCCGGCGAAAGGATGTCGCCAGACCTCCTGCGGATAGTGGATATAGGCGGAATATCGCTCCGGCCCTGCGCTTTGCAGCCCGAAGACGCTGCTCATCGGGCGCCGGATCCGCGCATAGACCCAGCGCACGCGCCTGGTCGGGCGGGTCAGCTCCCGCCCGGCCCATTCGCGCCCCGAAAACAGGAGATGCAGCAGCCAGAGCCCGAAACGGCGATAGCCTTCGGGCAGGGCGAATCCCGCGAAACCACGGCTCCGATCGACGATCCCGAAGGGCGCCTCGCCCTCTCCGGCCCAACCGATTTCGTGGATGAAGGATGTGTCGATCACCAGCCCGTCAAAGGGGCTGTGATCGGCCAGCGCCTCGGGGAAATCACCGGCTGCGATGGTCACCTCGTCGTCGGGGCCGATCACGGCCAGGCGGGCGGAGAGCGACGCATAGGCTGAAAGATCGTTCATTTTTCCTCCGAAACCGCGGCGCGGGCGATCTCCATCGCCTTGCGCATCACGCTGGGCGCGGCGGCGTGGGCCTTATCGAACGGCATGTAGCGGCCGCCCGGCAGCGCCGGGCCGGCGGCGACCATCACGCCGAGCGTCAGCGAGAAATGGGTGAAGACATGCCGGGCCTCGCCCGGCGCGCGCCGCCAGTCAGCCGGCCCCGGCGCGGCGGCGCCGGCCTCGGCCGCACCCTTGGTCCATGCCGGGCCGGGCAGGCCGATCATGCCGCCCAGAAGCCCCTTGTCCGGCCGCGTCTCCACCAGGATCGCGCCGTCAGGGCGGAAATGGGCGAAGACCGTGCTTTCACGTTCGGGCCGCGCCTTTTTCGGGGCCTTGCGCGGCAGATCGGCGGCGATCCCGCGCGCCAGCCCCTCGCAGCCATGGCTCACCGGGCAATCCGCGCAGCGCGGCGCCTTCGGCGCGCAGATCGTCGCGCCCAGATCCATCATCGCCTGCGCGAAATCGCCGGGCCGATGGGGTGGAACCAGCGTCTCCGCCTCGGCGCTGATTTCGGGCTTCGCCGCAGGCAGCGGCGTTTGCAATGCGTTGAGCCGGGAAATCACCCGCTCCACATTCCCGTCCACCGCCGCGACGGGGCGGCCGAAGGCGATGGCGGCGATGGCGGCGGCGGTGTAGGGGCCGATCCCCGGCAGGGCGCGCAGCCCCTCGACCGTATCGGGAAAGCGCCCGTCGTGCTCCTTGGCGACCACCTGGGCGCAGGCGTGAAGGTTCCGCGCCCGCGCGTAATAGCCAAGCCCCGCCCATTCGGCGAGCACCGCCTCGCGCGGGGCGGCGGCGAGCGCGCCGATATCGGGCCAGAGCGTGGTGAAACGCGCGAAATAGGGTTTCACCGTGGCGACCACGGTCTGTTGCAGCATGATCTCCGACAGCCACACGCGATAGGGGTCCGCCGGCCCGGCGCCGGGCGGGGCGCGCCAGGGCAGGATCCGGGCGTTGGCGTCATACCAGCCCAGAAGATCGCGCGCGAATTCGCTCATATCGCGCCTTTGCTGAAATTCGCGATCCACTTTCCGCGCCGGTTATGGCATGCAACGCCCATGAGCGAGGAGACAGCAGAACCGAAGCCCCGGCGCAAGCCCTGCGGGGCGGAGCCGCCGGCGCGGCGGGCGAAAGGGTTTCTGCGCGCGGCCGAGATCGCGCCCGAGGCGCTGAAATCCTCCGGCGCCCGCCGCGGTTTCGCCGAATTGCGGCTGCTGACCGAATGGCGCGCGGTGGTGGGCGATTCGCTCGCCGCGATCTGCCGGCCGATGAAGGTGAGCTATGGCGGGCGCGCCGGTCTCGGCGCCTCGTTGATCATCACCGCCGAGGGCGCGCGCGCCCCGGAGGTGGAGATGCAGAAAACCCGGATCATCGAACGGGTGAACGCCTTTTACGGCTATCGCGCGGTCTCGCGCATCGCCATCGACCAGTCGCGCGCGCCGATGATGGCCGCCCCCGCCCCCGCCGGCTTCGCCGAACCGGCGGGCGGATGGGAAGGGCCGCCGCCCGCGCCGATCCGCGACATCGAGGACCCCGGACTGGCGCTTGCGCTGGCCCGGCTCGGCGCCAATGTGAAGGCGAAGGCGGCGCAGGCCGCGGAAAACGGCCCGAAACAACCGGGCGAAGCGTCAAGGAGCGACGAATGACCGAAGCCTTCCACCACACCCGCCGCGGCGCGCTGGCGCTCGGCGCGGGTCTTGCGGCGCTTGTCGCCTCGCCAGCCCTCGCCGAAGGTCTGGCGGAGAAGGGCTATGCGCTGGGCGACATCGTGCTGGGCCAGGAAGACGCGCCGGTGACGATCATCGAATACGCCTCCTACACCTGTTCGCATTGCTCCAATTTCGCCATCTACACCCTGCCGGAGATCAAGAAGGCCTATATCGACACCGGCAAGGCGAAGCTGATCCTGCGCGAGGTCTATTTCGACCAGTTCGGCCTCTGGGCGTCGATGGTCGCGCGTTGCGCCGGCGATATGGGCTATTACCGGCTGGCGGAGAATTTCCTGACCCGGCAGCGCGTCTGGTATGGCGAGCATGTCCGCGCCTTCAACGAGACCAAGGACCCCGGCCCGATCATCGAGGAGATGAAGAAGATCGGCCGCCTCGCCGGGCTGTCCAACGAACGGATGGACGCTTGCCTGACCGACGAGGCCTTCCTTGAGCGGCTGGTGACCGATTTCCAGACCAGCATCGCCGAGGATGCGGTCGAATCGACGCCGACCTTCTTCATCAATGGCGACAGGGTCGAGGGCGCGCTTTCGCCGGCGGACATGTCGGCGGAGATCGAAAAGAAGCTCTGAGCGATCGTGGCGGGCCGGATCAGTTCAGGCCCGCTCCCCCCGCATCAGCCGCGGCGCTTCGCCCGAAAGCCCCGAAGCCGCGCGCATGAAGGCGCGTTTGGCGAAAGGGGCGCGATTGACCAGCGCGAGGCCGAAATCGCGGATCGCGCGCACCGGCCCGATATCGTTGGAGAAGAGCCGGTTCAGCGCGTCCATCGAGAGCCCGAGCGCCGCGTTGTCGAAGCGGCGCCATTGCTGATAGCGCGCCAGCACCGCGAGATCGCCGATATCCTCGCCCCGGCGCATGGCCTCGGCCAGCACATCGGCCAGCGCGGCGGCGTCGCGAAGCCCGAGGTTGAGCCCCTGCCCGGCGATCGGATGCACCGCATGGGCCGCGTCGCCCAGAAGCGCGAGCCGGGGGCGGACATATTCATGCGCGAGGCTGAAATTCAGCGGATAGGTCCAGCGCCCGCCCTCCAGCGTCAGCGCGCCGAGGAAATCACCGAAACGGCTTTCAAGTTCGGCGAGATACAGATCGTCGGGCAGGGCGTGGATGCGCGCCGCCTCGGCCCGGCTCTCGGTCCAGACCAGCGAGGCGCGGTTTCCCCGCAGCGGCAGGATCGCGAAAGGGCCGGCCGGCAGGAAGAATTCATGCGCGAAACCCTGATGCGGCAGCTCATGCGCGACGGCGGAGACCAGCCCGTTCTGCCCGTAACTCCAGCTCAGCCGCTCGATCCCGGCGGCCTTGCGGAGCGGGCTTTCGCGCCCGTCGGCGGCGAGGATCAGCCGGGCGGAGATCTCCTCGCCGCTTTCCAGAACCGCGATCCTGCGCCCCGGCCCTTCGCGGGTGGAGACGGCGCGCGCCTCGCGCCGGATTGTGGTGCCCGGGGCTTCGGCCAGCGCGGCGTAGACGGCGGGGCGAAGGCGCCGGTCCTCCACCATCGCGCCGAACCCGCCGCCGGCGGGGTCGCGATGATCCAGATGCAGAAAGAGCGAGGCCGCCCCCTCCCCGACCCGCCCGTCGGTGACGAGGATGTCGCTGATCTCCTGCGCATCGCCCTCAACCCGGTCCCAGACGCCGAGCGCGCGCCAGAAATTGCGCGAACCCGTGGGCGTCGAATAGGCCCGCCCGTCATAGGGCGCGCCGGGCGTCGGGGCCGGCGCCGCATCCAGCAGCGCGACCTCCAGCCCGATGGAGGCGAGCGCAAGCGCCGCCCCGG
>JBKECG010000288.1:0-5498 GCA_047974395.1 Pikeienuella sp.
TTGACCTCCCAGATCTCCTTCATGCCGATGCCGTATTTCTGCGGCTCGCGCCCGTCGGAAAGCCCGTATTTCTCGATCGCCTGCTTGGAGAGCGAGCCGCGCACGCCCTCGGCGAGGAAGACGTATTTGCCGTGCAGCTCCATGCCGGGCTCATAGCCGGCGCCCTTGGTTCCGTCGCGCTCGATGCCGAATTCGCCGGCGACGACGCCCTTCACCTCGCCATTCTCGCCGTAGACGAGTTCGGAACAGGCCATGCCGGGGAAGATTTCGACGCCCAGCTCCTCGGCGTGCTCCGCCATCCAGCGGCAGACATTGCCCATGGAGACGATGTAATTGCCGTGATTGTTCATCAGCGGCGGCATCGGGAAATTCGGCACCCTTACTTCGCCGGACTGGCCGAGGATGAAGAAACGGTCCTGTTCGACCTTCGCGGTGAGCGGCGCGCCGCGCTCCTTCCAGTCGGGGATCAGCGCGTACAGCCCGCATGGGTCCAGCACCGCGCCGCAAAGGATATGCGCGCCGACCTCGGAGCCCTTCTCCAGCACCACGACGGAGATGTCGTCCCCGCCAAGCTTTTTCTGCCGGATCGCGGCGGCGAGCCCCGAAGGACCTGCGCCGACGATCACGACGTCATATTCCATGGATTCGCGGCTGGTGTCGCTCATGGCTGGGCCCCTTTTCGCATTCGCGGCATCTTGCTCGACTGTCTGTTTAGTTTCCGGGCCGGGATATGGTCAATTGTGAGTTGGAATTGGCGCACCTTTTGTTCGTGCAACTTCAGGTGAGGCGCGCGAGCGCCGCCTTCGCCAGCCTGTAAAGCCGCAGCCCCGGCGAGGGCGTGGTCGGGGCCGCGCGCGCGGGCGCGGCGCGCTCCATCGCGGCCACGGCGCGCTCCATCGCGGCCACGGCGCGTTCGATCATGCGCGCGTCGGGCGCGGCCGGCGCCTCGTCGCCGATATCGGCGAGCCAGGCGTCGATGGGCGCCGGCGCGCCATGCGCGGCCATGAAGCCGGAAGAGGCCCTGTCGAAGCGCCTGATCAACTGGCGGCGCATCCAGGGCGAGAGCAGCGAGGCCCGGCCCTCGGGCGGCTGGCCCGCCGTATCGGACAGGAACGCGCCAAGCGCGGCCTTCTGCCCGGTCTGGTTGAGCCGCGAGGTGGCGATCACGCGGGCGGCGGCGACCTGCGCGGCGGTCGGCGAGACATAGGTCGGCGCCCGTACGCCCGCGGCGGCCGGCGGATGGGCGCCGATGGCGCCGTAAAACGCCCGCTCCAACCCGTCCCTGCGCGCCGCCTCATAGGAGATCAGCTTCAGATCGCCCCCGGCGAGTTCCGCCCAGGGGCCGAGAAGGGCCGGCAGATCGGTCAGGAGCGGCGCGAATTCGGAGGCGAACTGGTCGGGGCTACGCCGCGCCCAGGGCTGCGCCAGAAAGACCAGCTCGCGATAATAGCGTTCGATATACTCGTCGGGCCGGCGGATCACCGCGATCACCGAGACTTTCGAGAAGATCGACGCCGCCTCCCTCGCCGCGGCGAAGGCGGTGCGGCGCTCGTCGGCGTCCTGAATCGGGAAGCTGAGATTCTCGCTGCTGATCAGGATGCGCTTCGCGCCGGCGGCGGCGGCCTCCTCGCGCAGCTTGGCGAAAAGCGAAAGATCGCGGCGCAGGAGCGAACTGTGGAACGGGGCGTGGCCGGGGGTGGCCGCGGCGCGGCTGTTATCCGCGACGCCGCCGACGAAGCTGGTTTTCGGGAAAAGCAGGCCGTTCTCCGCCAGCCGCGCGCGGTCCTCCTCCAGCATGCGCTGGATATGGGTCGTGCCGGTCTTGTGCAGCCCGACATGCAGCACCAGTTCCGCATCCAGCTGGCGCGGTTTCGCGCGGGGCCACCAGGCGGGCGGAATATCGAGTGATTTCCGCCATTGATGCAGATCCGCCCAGCGTCCCTGGCGGGTCATCTCGAAAGCCGCGGAGAAGGCCTTGCGGTCAACCGGCTTTTGCGACGGGCCGCCATGGCCGATGCGCGAGATGGGCGTCAGCACCTTGTCGCCGAAAATCCACTTCTCCAGCTTCACCCCGTCGAACGCGGCGGCGAGGCGGGCGCGCACCCCGTCCAGCGCCGGGGTCGCCGCGGGGTCGAGCGAGAAGAAATTCACGTCCCAGATCAGCCGGTTGACGGAATGGCAGGCCTCGCGCAGCAGAAATAGCGGATCGCCCCCCGCCGCGACATGCGCTTTCGCTACCGCCATGCATTTGACGATCAACTCGCTCTGGAGGGCGATGTTCCGCTCTTCCTTCAGGCTGGTGGTGATGGAGCCCATGCGCTTGCGATAGATCCGGGCCGGGGCGCTGGTGAAGCTGATCTTTCTGGCTTTCGTCACCGCCTCCAGCACGAAGAGCCGATCTTCGTACATGCGCTGCGCCTCGTCGAAACGCACCTGTTTCGCATTCAGGAAATCGCGCCGATAAAGCGAGGACCAGGAGGAGACGATGAACTGCGCCTCCGGGTTCCTGCGCAGATCGGCGTCGGCGATATCGCGGCAGAAGAGCAGCGCGTCGCGCGACAGCATGGTCGAGTGGAGATAGCGCACATAGAGCACCATGCTCGGCGCATGGGTCATGTCGGCGCCCGAAGCCATCGCCATCTTCAGGCTGGCGGCCAGCCCGTTGGTGGTGAAGACGTCATCGGCGTCGAGAAAGGCGACGAAACGCTTCGTCGCCGCCTCGATTCCGGTGTTGCGCGCCGCCGACAGTCCGCGATTGACCTCGTGCCGGGCGATGCGGATCGGGTGGCGGGCGGCGATATCGGCCAGAAAGGCGTCGCTCTCGGCCGAAGGGTTGTCATTGACGACGATGATCTCCAGATCGTCTATCCGCTGCGCGCGGGCGGAGAGGATCGCCTCTTCGATATAAACCTCGTCCCTGTAGAAGGGAATCACCACCGAAACCGAGGTCTCCATCGCGCCGGGCGCCTTGTTCTGAACCATGCGGTTTCACTTGCTCCGGGGCCGAAGGACGCGATCCGGTTGCCACGGGACGGCGCGCCGCGTCAAGCGCGCCCCCGCCGCTCAGGCGGCTTTCGCAGCGTCATGCCGGCCGTAGAAGCTCTCTCCCCTCTCGGCGATATCCCGGAGGAGTTTCGGCGCCGCGAAACGACCCCCGCGCCTTTGCGCCAGCCGATCGCAGATGCGCACGACCTCCGCCGCGCCAAGCATGTCGATCCAGGAGAAAGGCCCCCCCGACCAGGGTGCGAAGCCCCAGCCGAGAATGGCCCCGACATCGCCTTCGCGGATATCCTCCAGCACGCCTTCCTCCAGCGCCCTCACCGCCTCCAGCGCCTGGGCCAGCATCAGCCGGTGCTGGACCTCGGTCACATCGGGCTGTTCGGCCGCGAGCGGGAAAAGCTCGCTGAGCCCGGGCCAGAGGCCGGCGCGCCTGCCGGCTTCGTCGTAATCGTAATAGCCGGCTCCGGTCTTGCGCCCGAGCCGCCCGGCGTCGAAGAGCGCCTGCACCACGTCGTCGCCCCGGTTTTCCGGGTAATCCTCGCCCATGGCCTCTTTCGTGGCGCGGATGATCTTCTCCGCGAGGTCGATCGAGGTCTCGTCGCCGAGCTGCAACGGCCCGAGCGGGAAGCCGAGCTGTTTGGCGGCGTTCTCGATCAGCGCCGGCTCGATCCCTTCGGCGACCATGCGCGCGGCCTCGCCGCCATAGGGGATGATGCAGCGATTGGCGTAGAAGAACCGGGCGTCATTGACGACGATCGGGGTTTTCCGAAGCTGGCGGACGAAATCCAGCGCCTTGGCCACCGCCTCGTCGCCGGTCTTCTCGCCCTTGATGATCTCCACCAGCATCATCCGGTGGACCGGGCTGAAGAAATGGATGCCGATGAAGCGCTCGGCGTTGCGGCTGGCTGTCGCGAGCCCGCTGATCGGCAGGGTCGAGGTGTTGGTGGCGAAGATCGCGTCTTCGGCCAGCTGCGCCTCGGCCAGCTTCGTCACCTCCGCCTTCACGCCCGGATCCTCGAACACCGCTTCGACGACCAGATCGGCGCCCTTCAGCGCGGCGTAATCCGGGGTGGCGGTGAGGCGGGCGAGCACCGCGGCCTTGCCCTCCTCGGTCAGGCGCTTCTTCCTGATCTCGCCATCCAGCAGCCCCTCGACCGTGGCCCGGCCCCTGTCGGCGGCTGCCTGGTCGCGGTCCATCAGCACCACCTCGATCCCGGCGCGGAGCGAGACATAGGCGATGCCGGCGCCCATCATCCCGGCCCCGAGCACGCCGAGCTTCTTCACGCTCATGTCCGGCGCGCCCTTCGGGCGGGTCGCGCCTTTCTCCAGCGCCTCCTTGTTGAGGAACAGCGAGCGGATCATCGCCGTGGAGCTCGGGTTGAGCATGATATTGGTCATCCACCGCGCCTCGATCCGGATCGCGGTGTCGAAATCGACCAGCGCGCCCTCATAGATCGCGCTCATCAGCGCCTTCGCCGCCGGATAGACGCCCTGGGTCCGGCCGTGGATCATCGCGATCCCGCCGGCCATGGTCTGGAAACCCTGCGGCGTATAGGGGGCGCCGCCCGGCATCCTGTAGCCCTTCGCGTCCCAGGGCTTGACCAGATCGGCCTGATTGGCGTTCAGCGCCCATGCCCTGGCCGCGGCGAGCAGCCCTTCGGCGGGGACGATCTCATCGACCACGCCGGCGGCTTTCGCCGCTTTCGGCGCCATCATCCGCCCCTCGAACAGGAGGGGCGAGGCGCCCATCACCCCGAGCATCCGCACCAGCCGCGTGGTTCCCCCGGCGCCGGGGAAGATGCCAACCCTGATTTCCGGCAGGCCGAGTTTCGCCTTCGGATTGTCGGCCATGAGGCGCCTGTGACAGGCGAGGCCAAGCTCCAGCCCGATCCCGGCCGCCGTGCCGGGGCAGGCCCAGACGACCGGCTTGCCGCCCTTTTTCGTCTTCGGGTCCATGCCCGCCAGTTCGATCTTGCGCAGCAGGCGATGAAGCCGCATCACCCCGTCGAAGATCGCCTTGGCGGGCGGGCGCCCGGCTTTTTCCGCCTCGGCCCGCGCCCGGCCGAGGATGTTGAGGTCCATGCCGCCGGCGAAATCCTTCTTCGCCGAGGTCAGCACGATCCCCTTCACCGTCTCGTCCGCCAGCGCCCTGTCGATGGCGGCGTCCAGCTCCTCGATCCCCTCGGCGGTGAGCACGTTCATCGAGGCGCCGGGCAGGCTCCAGGCGATGGTGGCGACGCCCTCGGCGTCGGTGTCGTAATGGAAAATGGTCATGGCCTGTCCCGCAATCAGAGAGTTTCGTCCCGACGAACCCGCATCCGCCGCGAGGCGGCCCGGATCCTCCGGGCGCCGACAGGCCGGAGTAGGCCCGATCGGGCGTTTTCCCGTCAAGCGATGAATGCCCGCGCCGACGCGAGGGAACCCGGCCCGGGGTCAGGCCAGCAGCGCCGCCGCAGGGGCTGATGATCGCCGTCGCGGAGCGTTGAGGTGGGGCGGTT
>JBKECG010000309.1:0-2766 GCA_047974395.1 Pikeienuella sp.
CCGCTGAGCGGCGGGCCGGCGTTCAGCCAGTCCTCGATCAGCACGAAGCGGCGCGCCTCCGCCCCCTTCTGGTCCAGCCCGGCGAAACGACGGAACTTGCGCGCCGCCAGACCGGGATCGAGCTGCGCGAAGACCGCCTGCAGCGCGGCGACCGGCACCGCGCCGAAAGCGCCGGCCACGGCGTCGATCATCCGCGCCAGCATCGCCCGCTCGCCGCTGACGCCGAAGGAGGCGAGCGCGCCGCGCATCGGCGTCATATGCGCGAAATCCCAGGGCGCGCCGATCAGCGCCAGCCGCGAAACGTGATCCCCGCGCAGCCCCGCCAGCGCCACCGCCAGCGCGCCGCCCATGCAATAGCCGATCAGCGCCAGCTTCCCGCCCGTCGCCGCGCGCGCGGCGTCGAAGGCGGGAACCAGCCGGCGCTCGACATAATCGGCGAGGCCGAAACCCTGCTCCTCCGACCCCGGCTCGCCCCAGTCGAGCAGCAGCGGACGCAGCCCCGCGCCGGAAAGATGACGCATCAGCGAGGCGCCATCGTCGAGATCGAGAATGTGATGACGGTTGATCAGCGAGGGCGTGACCAGCGCCGGCCGGCCGTTCGGCGGGCCGAAATCCAGCAGGCGCGCGCCGCCCCCGGTCCAGAGCGCCGGCGGATCCGCGAGGCTGCGGGTCTCCCCGCTCTGCTGATAGAGTTTCAGCCCCCGCAGCATCGCCGCCAGGCGCTCCGCCCCTTCCAGCCGCAGCGCGATCGCCATCTCCAGCCCCGGCGCGCCGGCGACTTCGCGCGCCAACGCCCGCTCGGCCGGCGTGGGCGCCGCCGCCCAGGGAAAGCGCGGCGCGTCGGCCAGAGGGGCGAGGCGGGCGCCGGCCTCGAATATCTCGGCCGCGCACATCAGATGCAGGATCAGCGGCGCCGGAACGCCGCGCCGGTCGCCCCCCCTCGCGGCGGGCGTCACCGCCCCGCCGCGTCCCCGGCGCCTTCGGCCGGGCCGCGGCGCGCATGCTCCGAGACCTGCCGTTCCCAGAGGTCGAGAAAATCCGCGGCGCGGCGGCGCGCCGCCGCCGTCGGCCAGCCGCCCTGCGGCTCCGTCGTCATGTCCTCTTCGGGATCCTGCTCCATCGGATCAGATTATCGGCGCGGCCCGCTTGCGTCCATCGCCCGCCCCCTCCCATGCGGCGATGCGGCAAATTCAGGTTGCGGCGCGGCGCGGCGCGGGAATATGCTCAATTCATATGCAAAGGGAGCGAGCCATGGCGGCGGCCAAAGATGCGACGAATAACGGCGCCGGAAAGAGCGATCCGGTCATCATCAAGAAATACGCCAATCGGCGACTCTACAACACCGCGCGCAGCAGCTATGTCACGCTCGATCATCTTGCGGAAATGGTGCGTGACGGTCAGGATTTCGTGGTTCGAGACGCGAAATCGGGCGAGGATATCACCCGCTCCGTGCTGACCCAGATCATCTTCGAGGAGGAGACCAAGGGCGCCTCGATGCTGCCGACGAATTTCCTGAGGCAGATCATCAGCCTCTATGGCGATTCGCTGCAAAGCGTGGTGCCGGGCTATCTCGAAGCCTCCATGGAGAGCTTCAACCGCAATCAGGAACAGATGCGCGAACAGGTCACGCGGCTTTTCGGCCCCAACCCGGCGATCGAGAAGTTTGAGGCGATGACGCGTCGCAACATGGACCTGTTCACACAGGCGATGAGCATGTTCTCTCCCTTCCCGCAGGAAAGCCGGGCTGCGCGCAGGGACGAGGCCGGCGATGGTTCGGGCGGCGAGCTGGGCGCGCTGAAGGATCAGCTTGCGCAGATGCAGGCGCAACTGGACAAGCTCTCGCGGAAATCCTGAACTCCGGGACGTTTCGCGATCGCGCGGCGAAGGCGAGACGCCTCAGCCCGCCGCCCCGCGCCCGGAGGCGTTCCCATCCGACCAGACCAGCGCCGGCCGGCCGAAGAAGAAGCCCTGGAACCCGTCCACGCCGAGCGCGCGCAGCGCCCGCGCCTCCGCCGCCGTCTCCACATGTTCGGCGACGACCATCATGTCGAACTGACGCGCGATCGCCACCAGCGCCGAGACCAGCATCCGGTTGTCGGCCGAGGCGTCGACCCCGCGGATGAAGCCGCCGTCGATCTTCACCATGTCGAAGCGGAAATCCCTGAGATGCCGGAAAGACGTGCGCCCGGCCCCGAAATCATCGAGCGCCAGCGCCGCGCCATGGGCGCGGACCAGCGAGAAAAGCCCGCTCGCCGCGCCGGCGCGGGCGATGGCGGCCTCCTCCGTCACCTCGACGATCAGGCGGGCGGCGGCGCCCGGCGCCGCGGCGGCGCGTTCGGCGAAAGCCTCCGGCCAGCGGCGCCGGGTGATCGCGGCGCCGGAGAGATTGACCGAAATGCGCAGCCCAGCATCGCGCTCCAGCTCATCGAAGGCGAAATGGAGCGTGGCGACATCGACCTCCTCGGTCATGCCGAGCCGTTCGAGACGCGGCAGGAATTTTCCCGCCGGGATCGCAGCGCCGTCAGGGCCGGAGACGCGGATCAGCGCCTCGCGGAACATCACCCTGCCGCTGGCGTCGGCGGCGACCACCGGTTGCAGGGCGATGGAGGCGCCCCCGTCCCGGATCATGTCGAGCGCGCGGCGCGCGCGGCCGAGCCCGTCGCTCTCCGCCTCCCGGTCGTGAAGACGAAACTCGAATTCGGTTCCCGCGCCCGTGGCGTGATCGAGCGCGTCGAGCGGGCATTTCTCGCTGGTCCGCGGCCATGG
>JBKECG010000326.1:0-24204 GCA_047974395.1 Pikeienuella sp.
AGCCCTCGTCCCGTGTGCGGATATTGATGTTGAAATCATCATCCGGCGCCGCGCAGGAGCCACAGCGATTGCGCTCGAACGAGTCCAGTTCGCTGGTCCGGTGCAGGGCCGAGACGCCCGCGCCCGCATTCTCCACCTGATGCGCGCCGCGCAGCGCCGCAGGGTCCATGTCCAGAAGCCCGGCCTCGTCGCGATAGACCAGCCGCCCATCCTCCGCCGTCGCGCTCCAGTCGCGCCCCGAGATCAGGAGCGGCGCGCCCAGCGCCGCCGCCCGCGCCTCGATCGCCTCCAGCGCCGCATCGGGCTGCGCGGCGACGACGCAGGGCGCGCCGCGCTTGAGGATCCCCGCCTTCTCGCCGGCGATCTCGGCGATGGTCTCGCCCAGATATTGCTGATGGTCAAGCGAGATCGGGGTGATGACGGTCAGCGCCGGCCGCGCGACCACATTGGTCGTGTCGAGCCGCCCGCCAAGACCGACCTCCAGCAGCAGATGATCCGCCTTGGTCCGGGCGAAAGCCAGAAGCGCGGCGGCGGTGGTGATCTCGAAAAAGGTGATCTCCTGGCCCGCGTTCACCGCCTCGCATTCGGCCAGGACGGCGCAAAGCGCCGCTTCGCCGATCTCTTCGCCGGCGACGCGGATCCGCTCGTGAAAACGGGCGAGATGGGGCGAGGTGTAGACATGCGCGGTCTCGCCCGCCGCCTCGATCCCGGCGCGGATCACGGCGATGGTGGAGCCCTTGCCGTTGGTCCCGGCGACATGGACCACCGGCGGCAGGTCCCGCTCCGGGTGGCCGAGCCGCGCCAGAAGCCGCTCGATCCGCTCCAGCGACAGGTCGATGATCTTCGGATGAAGCGTCAGCAGCCTGTCGAGAATGAGGTCGGAGCCGGCCGGCCCGTCGCTCACGCTTTCTTGTCCTTCGGTTTTTCGGCCCCGGCCTCCGGCTTCGCTTCCGGCGTCGGCGCGGGCAGATCGCCAATGATGCGCGGCGGCATGTTCAGCAGAAGCCGCAGCATCGTCGCCAGCTCGTCCCTGAGCGCGCGCCGGTCGATCACCATGTCGAGCATGCCATGCTCAAGCAGGTATTCGGCGCGCTGGAACCCGTCCGGCAGTTTCTCGCGGATGGTCTGCTCGATCACCCGCGGCCCGGCGAAGCAGATCAGCGCGTTCGGCTCCGCGATCTGGATATCGCCCAGCATGGCGTAGGAGGCCGTGACCCCGCCGGTGGTCGGATGGGTGAGAATGGTGATGAAGGGAAGACCCGCCTCCTTCACCATCTCCACCGCGACGGTGGTGCGGGGCATCTGCATCAGCGAGAGGATCCCCTCCTGCATCCGCGCGCCGCCGGCGGCGCGGTCGACGATCAGCGGCGCGCGGCGTTTCACCGCCTCCTTCGCCGCGGCGATCAGCGCGTTGCCGACCGCGACGCCCATGGAGCCGGCCATGAAGCTGAAATCCTGCGCCGCGGCGACGACAGCGACCCCGCCGATCGCGCCATGGGCGACCAGCATCGCCTCCTGCTCGCCGGTGGCCTTGCGCGCCTCGCGCAGGCGTTCGGGATAGCGTTTCTGATCGCGAAAGCCGAGCGGATCGGGTTTCGCCTCGGGCGTCTTGATCTCGACCAGAACCCCATTGTCAAAGAGCGCCGTCAGCCGATCGCGCGGGGTGATCGCCATGTGATGATCGCAGGACAGGCAGACATTGAGATTTTCGGCCAGTTCGCGGTGAAAGATCATCTGGCCGCAATCATCGCATTTGGACCAGAGATTCTCCGGCATCTCGCGCCGGGAAAAGAGCGAGTTGATCTTCGGCCGGACATAGTTCGAGATCCAGTTCATGTCGTCTCCGGTCGTCTTCCGGTCTGGCGCGCCGCGCGCCGGCGGTAAATAGTCGCCCCGATGCGCGATTGCAACGAGGGGTCACATGCTCGTCCTGAAGCGAAGCTGTCCCGGATCATGGGTCGATTTCAACGGCCATATGCGGGACGCCTACTATCTTCTTCTGGTAAGCTTCGCCAATGACCGGCTCATGGAGGAGCTGGGCATGGGCCCTGCCTATCTGAAACTAACCGGGCGGACGCTCTACAATCTCGACACGCGGGCGCGCTATCTGAAGGAGGCGCGTCGGGGCGATCCCCTGCGGGTGGAGATGCGCCTGCTGGCGGCGGATGAAAAGCGCCTGCACCTTCATGCGCTGATCCGCCATGACGAGACCGGGGCGGCGATGGCGGTGGTCGAGGAGGTGCTTTTGCATGTGGATCAGGCGGCGGGGCCGGGCGCGGCGCCCTTCCCGGCCGATATCGCCGCGCTGGTGAGGGCCCGGCTGGCGCGGGACGCGGGGCCGGCGCCCGCGATCCGCACCGGCGGCGTCGGTCTCGCGCGATGAGCGCCACCCCTCCGATGTGACGCGGATCACGGCGCGGGCGGGCCGAGACTGGCTTCGCCGCGAATGATCGCCATCTGACGAGCAAGAGATTGTTCAAGGAGCGAAACCATGCCGATCGTCCCGTTTCATCGCATCGTCGACAACACGCTCTATGGCGCGGAGACGCCGGCGGGCGCGGCGGACAGCATCTGGTTCGACCTCGACGCGCCCGTCCGGGCGGCTGACGCGCCGGAGCCGCCGCCGTCCGACGCCGGAGCCTACCTCCCGCCGGAGATCGACGATGAAGTGATCCTGTTCGCGTGGCGAGATCCGGGCGACGCGCTCTTCTGACCGCCCACCCTTGCCCCCGGCGGCGCCCCGCTCTACCAACGCTGGAACGTGGACAGGGGAGCATCGGCGATGAGCAAGCGCGCAATCTGGACCTGGCATGAGGGCGCATGGCGCGAAGGCGATGCGCCGATCCTCGGGGCGAGCGATCATGGCGCCTGGCTCGGCTCGATGGTCTTCGACGGCGCCCGCGCCTTTGACGGTATGACCCCCGATCTTGATCTGCATTGCGCCCGCGCCAACGAGAGCGCGCGGCGCATGGGGCTGATCCCGACGCATACGGATGAGGAGGCGACCGCCATCGCCCGCGAGGGCGTCGCGAAATTCCCCGCCGGCGCGCATCTCTATATCCGTCCGATGCTCTGGGCGAAATCCGGCGGCGGCCTGATGATCGCGCCGGACCCTGAAAGCACGCGCTTCGCGATCTGCATCGAGGAGCTGCCGATGCCGGAGCCGAAGGGGATCACCCTCGGCCAGACCAGCTTTCGCCGCCCGACGCCGGACTGCATGCCGGTGGACGCCAAAGCGGCCTGTCTCTATCCGAACAACGCCCGGATGCTGCGCGAGGTCGCGGCCCGCGGCTTCCAGAACGCCATCGTCCGCGACGCGATCGGCAATATCGCGGAGACCGCCACCTCCAACATCTTCATGGCGAAGGACGGGGAGGTCTTCACCCCAATCCCCTCCGGCTGTTTCCTGAACGGCATCACCCGCCAGCGGGTGATCGGACTTTTGCGCGCCGATGGGGTGAAGGTGCATGAGCAATCGCTGCGGATGGAGGATTTTCTCGGCGCGGACGAGATCTTCACCACCGGGAACGCGATGAAGGTGATGCATGCGACCCGGCTGGAGGATCGCGACTATCAGTACGGCCCGCTCGCCCGAAGGGCGCGCGATCTCTACTGGGATTACGCGGCGGGCGCGGCGTGAGCGCGGCGCAGGCGCTGGTCGCGCGCTATTACGCGGCCTTCAACGCCGGCGACGCCGAAGGGATGCTCGCCTGTCTGACCGAAGATGTCCGCCATGACGTCAATCAGGGCGAGACGCGGCTAGGCAAAACGGCCTTCGCCGAATTCTGCGCCCATATGACGCGCTGCTACCGCGAGGAGCTGACCGACATGGTCATCATCGCCTCGGCCGACGACGCCCGCGTGGCGGCGGAATTCATCGTGAACGGCGCCTATATCGCCACGGACGAGGGGCTGCCGGAGGCGAAGGGGCAGACATACAAGCTGCCGGGCGGCGCGTTTTTCGAGGTCGATGGCGGGATGATCACGCGGGTCACCACCTATTACAACCTGCCCGAATGGATCTCCCAGGTCTCGAAATGACGACAGGGGCGCTGCGCGTCGCGCCGATCCCCGACAAGGCGCGCGCGGCGGCGCTGCCGGAAGTCGCGCGGCTCAGGATCGGGGTCTTTCGCGACTGGCCCTATCTCTATGACGGCGATCCCGGTTACGAGGCGCGCTATCTCGCCCCCTACGCCGCCAGCGCCGGCGCGATCATTGTCGGCGCCTGGGCCGGGGAGCGGATGGTCGGCGCCTCCACCGGCGCGCCGCTGGAGGATCACGCCGAAGCCTTCGGCGCCCCGTTCCGCGCCGGCGGCTGGGCGCTGGAGGATTTCTATTACTGCGCCGAATCGGTGCTGCTGCCCGACTGGCGCGGCCATGGCGCCGGACGCGCCTTTTTCGCCGCGCGAGAGGCGAAGGCGAGGGCGATGGGGCGGGCGAAGACCTGTTTCTGCGCCGTGATCCGGCCCGAAGACCATCCCGCGCGCCCGGCCGGCTATCGCCCGCTCGACGGGTTCTGGCGCGCCATCGGCTATCAGCCGGTCGAAGGGCTGGTCGCCCGGCTGGGCTGGAAGGATATCGGCGACGCCGAAGAGACCGAAAAAGAGCTTCAATTCTGGATGAGGACTCTCTGATGCCCCGCATCGCCGCCGCCGCCTATCCGCTCTCGCCGCTCGGGGACTGGGCCGCTTACGAGGCGAAACTCGCGCGCTGGATCGGCGAGGCCGCCGGGAAGGGCGCGGAATTGCTGGTCTTTCCCGAATATGGCGGCGCCGAACTGGCGACGCTGGGCGGGAAAAGCTGGGGCGAGGATCATTTCGGCGCCATCGACGCGATCACCGCGCATCTGGATCAGGCGGAGGCGATCCTCGCCCGGCTCGCCGCGGCGCATGGCGTCCATATCCTCTCCGGCTCCGCCCCGATCCGCGAGAACGGGCTGATCCTCAACCGCGCCGCGCTGATCGGGCCTTCGGGCGCGCTCGGCCATCAGGACAAGATGACGCCCACCCGGTGGGAGCGCGAGGCGCTCGGCATGAAAGGCGGCGCGGGGCTCCGGCTTTTCGAGACCGGCCTCGGGCGCATCGGCGTCGCCATCTGCTATGACAGCGAATTCCCGCTGATCGCCCGGTCGCTGGTCGATGCCGGCGCGGATCTGCTGCTCGCCCCTTCCTGCACGGAAACCGAGGCCGGCTACTGGCGCGTCAGGATCGGGGCGATGGCGCGGGCGCTGGAGAACCAGTTCTGGGTCGCCCATGCGCCGCTGATCGGGAAGAATGACTGGGCGGAGATGATCGAGAGCAACACCGGCGCCGCCGCCATCTACGGCCCGCCCGATCTCGGCTTTCCCGCCGACGGGATCGCCGCCCTTGGCGAGCGGGACGCGCCCGGCTGGGTGATCGCCGATTGCGCCCCCGAACCGGTCGCGCGGGTGCGCCGCGAAGGCGGGGTGCTGAACCACGCCCATTGGCGCGAGCAGGATGAGCGCCTCGCCCGCGTGGAGACCGTCACGATCGGTTGAGCCGCCGGCTCAGCCCGGTTTCGGCGCGGCGGCGAAACCGCCGAACATCCCGTCGCAATAAAGCAGCGGGTCGCAGTTTTCCGCCCGGCTGGCCCGGTCCACCCGTCCGATCAGGATACAATGGCTGCCGTAATCCATATGCCTGTCGAGCCGGCACACCAGCAGCGCCTGCCCGCCCTCAAGCGCCGGCAAGCCGTCAAGCACCGGATCGGGCGCGCTGATCGCGCTCCATTCGCCCCTGGTGAAGCGCGCCTCGCCCCGCGTCGCGGCGAGATGGGCGCCAAGCCCGACCTCATCGGCGCCGAGAATGCCGAGGGTGAAGGCCCCGCGCCCGATCAGCGCCTGATGCGCGGCGGCGGACCTGTTCACGCAGACCAGAAGCGAAGGCGGGTCCATCGAAAGCGAGGTGACGGCGGTCGCCAGCATGGCGCGGCGCTCGCCCTCATGTTCGGTCGCGACCACCGCGACGGTGCCGGCCACGCCGCGCCACACCTTGCGGAACGGCTCCGCGGCGCCGGGGCCGACCTCCAGCAAATCCTTCACATGCAACATCTTCGCCTGCTCATTCTTTCCCGGCCGTAATCGGCCGTAATCTGTCAATCCCAGAAAAAGCCATCCCGCCCCGAATTTGAAGAGGTGGAATCCCGATTCCGCAAATTGACAGCATCAGCCCCTTCGCCGAAGCATGCCGGCGCCGTTTTTAAAACCCGGAAGGAGCGGAGAGATGAAGGATTCGAATTTCCTGCGCGAGAACAACGCCCGGCATCTCTGGCATCCGATGGCTCATCCGGCCGATTCGCTCGCCAATGCGCCGACGATCGTGACCGGCGCCTCCGGCGTCAGGATAACCGATCTCGACGGGCATGAGACCATCGACGCGGTCGGCGGGCTCTGGAACGTCAATCTCGGCTTCTCCTGCCAGCCGGTGAAGGATGCGATCGCGGCGCAACTGGACCGGCTGCCCTATTACTCGACCTTTCGCGGCGCCTCGAACGACGCGGCGATCGAACTGAGCTGGATGCTGAAGGAATTCTTCGCCCCGGACGGGCTCAGCCGCGCCTTCTTCACCTCCGGCGGCGGCGACAGCATGGAGACGGCGCTGCGCCTCGCCCGGCAATATCACAAGATCCGGGGCGAGGCCGGGCGGGTGAAATACATCTCGCTGAAGAAGGGCTATCACGGCACCCACACCGGCGCCGCCAGCGTGAACGGCAACGCCAATTTCCGCACCCAGTACGAACCGCTGCTGCCCGGCTGCTATCACATCCCCGCGCCCTACGCCTATCGCAACCCGTTCAACGAGACCGACCCGGCGAAGCTGGCGCAGCTCTGCGCCGCGGCGCTGGAGGACGAGATCGGCTTTCAGGGCGCCAACACCGTCGCCGCCTTCATCATGGAGCCGGTTCTGGGCGCCGGCGGGGTGATCCCGCCGCATGAGAGCTTCATGCCGATGGCGCGCGAGATCTGCTCGCGCCACGGGATCCTGCTGATCGCGGACGAGGTGATCACCGGTTTCGGGCGCACCGGCTCCTGGACCGGCTCGCGCCATTGGGGGGTGAAGCCGGACATGGCCTGCACCGCGAAGGCGATCACCAACGGCTATTTCCCCTTCGGCGCGGTGATGATCGCCGATGCGGTGGCCGAGGTTTTCGAACAGGACAGGACCGGCGCCGGCGCCATCGGCCATGGCTACACCTATTCCGGCCACCCGGTCGGGGCCGCCGCCGCCATCGCCTGCCTGAAGGAAACCGAGCGGCTGAAGGTGAACGAGAACGCCGCCGCACGCGGGGCCGAGCTTTTCGCCGGGCTGAAGGCGCTGGCGGAGAAACACGCGATCGTCGGCGACGTGCGCGGCGGGCACGGGCTGATGTGCGCGCTGGAGCTGGTCTCCGACCCCGCGGCGAAAACGCCGATCGGCAAGGACGCCATCGCGCGGGCGCATGAGGCCGCCTATCGCGCCGGGGTGATGATCCGCGTCTCCGGCCCGAACATCATCCTGTCCCCGCCCCTCGTGATCGACGCGGACGATATCGCGAAAGTGCTGTCGGCGCTGGATCTGGGGCTTTCCGCCGCCTGAACGCGGCGGCGCTCAACCGCTTATCCGCCCCTCCTCGCGCCAGCGGTCGAAGATCGCCAGCGCGGTCTCGGCGAATTCCTCGTCGTTGATATGGCCCTTGATCTCCGTCATCTCCACCGGCGGGCGGATCGCGCCGCGCATCTCGTCGAGAAAGGCGGCCAGCGCCTCCGGCTCATGGGCGTCGCCGCCGGGCCGGTCCCATTCCTCGACCCCGCCGGCGGGCAGGATCAGATGGGTCGGGCCGGTCGCCTCGGCCAGCCGGCGCGCGACCTCGCGCGCGGTCTCCCGCCGTTCCCCGGCGTTGAGCGCGGTGGAGGTCAGAAGCCGGTTGTGATCGTGAAAGGGCCGGCCCTGAAACCGGGCGGGCGGCGTCTGCCAGGCCGGAAAATCCACCAGATCGAGACAACCCGGAGCCACGATCTGCGGCGCCCCCGTCCGCCCCGCCGCGCGGAGCCGGTCCGCGCCGGCGTTGACGGCGGAGCCGGAGAGGAAATTGCCAAGCTCGGGCAGGGCGAAATCCATCACCGCGGCGAAGGCGCCCTCGGCTGCGAGCTTTTCAAAGGCCATGCCGCCCATGCCGGTGGCGTGAAAGACCGCGAGATCATAGCCCCGCGCCTCCAGCGCCGGCTTGAGCCGTTTCATGTAGGAAAGACAGGAGGAGCCGAGACTGGTCATGCCGATCAGCGGCCGCCCCGCCCCCGACCGCTCCACGGCGCGCGCCGCGCCGGTCACCGCGCCCGCAGCCTGCGCCAATGAAGCCCGACAGACCGGGTTCAGCCCGTAAAGCCCTCCGGCCCAGAGGATCATCTGGATATCCGGCGTCAGCCGCTCCGGCGGGATCAGCGGCGAAAAGGAGATCGTGGAGACGACATATTTCGGAACCCCGATCGGCAGCGCCGCGGCGCAATCAAGCGCCAGATCCGTCCCCATCGAACCGCCGAGCGCGATCATGCCCGCAATCGCACCCTGGTCATGGAGCCGCCGCGTCAGGCGCGCGGCGCCTGTCGCCATGATCTGCATCGCCTCGTTCTCGCCCCCGGCGGCGATGGCGGCCGCGATGGAGGACCCAGCCGCCTCCGCGACATCATGTTTGGAGAGATCGACCGGAAAGGGCGGATCGCCGAGCACCGAAACATCCATGGTCATCGCCGCGCCGCCCGAATCCCTGATCCTCCCGGCGAGAAAGGAAAGCTCCTCGGCCTTGGTGTCATAGGTGCCGATGATCAGAATGGTGAGGTCTTCGGCCATCTCGCGCATCCTTCCCGCAACCGGACGACGATCAGACGCCGCCAATCCTCAACCGTCAGCGCCCCCGGCGCCGCTGTCAAGCCGCCGGAATCCGCGCCCCGCCCGTATAATGCATGTGGGAATTATCGACCCGCGCCCGGACGGGGGCTATATTCGGGATGAAGATGGCGGAACTTTCCGCCCGGTGGCGCTTGCGCGGCGCAGCGACGGATTTCGGAGCGGTGAATGGCGATCTGGCGGCAGGTGCTGATCCTACTCGTGATGGCCGGGCTCGGCTATGCCGGCCTGATCGGCTATCAACGCTATTTCGCCGCCGCAGAGGCCACGGAGACCGGGCCGGGGAGAAGCGAGCGCGCCGTCTCCGTCGAGATCGCCGCCGCGCGCATGGCGGTGCTGGAGCGCAATGTGGAGGCGGTCGGCACCACCCGCGCGAAACAATCGGTGGAGATCACGCCCCTGGCCTCCGGCCGCATCGTCGAACTGGCGATCATCCCCGGCGACCGGGTGGAGGCCGGGGCGGTGCTGGCGCGGCTCGATGACGAGATCCAGCGCGCCGATCTCGCCGAGGCCGAGGCGCTTCTGGACGAGCAGCGCCGGGCGACGGCGCGGGCCGAGCAATTGCGCCAGAGCCGGGCGATCGCCGTCTCCGTCGCCGAACAGGCCCGCGCCGATCTCGCCGTGGCCGAGGCGACGCTGAACCGGGCGAAGCGGCGGCTGGAGGACCGGGTGATCCGCGCCCCCTTCGCCGGTCATGTCGGGCTGAGCGACGCCGATCTCGGCGCGCGGGTCGATATCGACGACATGCTGACCAGGCTGGACGATCTGAGCGAGGTGGAGATCGAGTTTTCGCTGCCCGAGACGCTCTTCGCCGATATCGCCATCGGCATGCCGGTCTCGGCGATCAGCGCCGCTTTCGCCGACCGGGCCTTCACCGGCGCCGTCGCCATGATCGACAACCGGATCGACCCGGTCAGCCGCGCCTTCCGGCTGCGCGCGGCCATCCCCAACCCCGCGGGCGAGCTGCCCGCCGGGATGTTCATGTCGCTCTCGCTCACGCTCTCGGCCGATGAGGCGCTTGTGGTGCCCGAAGAGGCCATCGTCGCCCAGGCCGCCGACACGTTCGTCTTCGTGATCGAGGATGGCAGGGCCCGCCGGCGCGCCGTCGTCACCGGGCTGAGGAAGGCGGGGATGATCGCCATTGAAAGCGGGATCTCGGCCGGCGATCAGGTCGTCACCCGCGGGCTTCAGCGCATCCGCGACGGCGCCGCGGTGGAGGTCGTCGGCCCGGTGGCCGGCGCGGTGGCGGGCGCGGCGGCGGGGTCGCGACGCTCATGACCCTCTCCGACATCTCGGTCCGCCGCCCGGTGCTGGCCGCGGTCGCGAGCCTGCTGATCATCGTTTTCGGCCTCTCCGCGCTTTTCGGCCTGCCGATCCGCGAATTGCCGGATGTGGATACGGCGGTGGTGACCGTCACCACCCAGTATCGCGGCGCCGCCTCCGAGATCGTGGACACCGACATCACCGAAACCATCGAAGGCGCGGTCGCCACCATTTCCGGCATCCGCTCGATCAGTTCCGAAAGCCGGCAGGGCCGCAGCCGCACCACGATCGAGTTCGAAACCGGGGTCGATGTCGATATCGCCGCCAATGACGTGCGCGACGCGGTCGGGCGGGTGCTGGGCCAGTTGCCCGAAGAAGCCGAACAGCCGCAGGTGGTGAAAAGCGACGCCGATGGCGACCCGGTGATGCGCCTCGCCGTGACCTCGACGCGGATGACCACGGCCGAAATCACCGATTACGTTGATCGCTACGTCACCGACCGGCTCTCCACCATCGACGGCGTCGCCACGGTGGATATCTATGGCGAGCGGCCCTTCGCCGTGCGGATCTGGCTGGACCGGCGGGCGCTGGCCGCGCGCAACCTGACCGTCGCCGATGTCGAGACCGCGCTGAGGCGCAACAACCTGGAGCTGCCGGCGGGCGAGGTGAAATCCGTCGAGCGCCAGCTGACCGTGCGGCTCAACAGCCGGCTGAATTCGATCGACGATTTCCGCGACGTGGTGATCGACCGGGTCGCCGGCTACCCGGTCCGGCTCGGCGATGTCGCCCGCGTCGCCGCCGGGGTGGAGGATGACAGCTCCATCGTCCGCTCGGACGGGGCCGACGCGGTCGGCGTCGCGGTCCTGCGTCAGGCGCAGGCGAACACGCTGGCGATCTCGCGCGCGGTGCGGGCCGAGGTCGCCGAAATCGCCGAGACCCTGCCCGAGGGCATGGCGATCTCCATCGGCTCGGATGACGCTATCTTCGTCGGCGCCTCGATCGCGGAAGTGGTCTCGGCGCTGATGATCTCGCTCGGGCTGGTCATCTTCGTGATCCTGATCTTCCTGCGCTCCCTGCGGGCGACGCTGGTGCCGGCGATCACCATTCCCGTCGCGCTGATCGGCTGCTTCATCCTGATCAGCGGCTTCGGCTTTTCGATCAACACACTGACCTTGCTGGCGCTTCTGCTGGCCATCGGGCTGGTGGTCGATGACGCCATCGTGGTGCTGGAGAATATCCAGCGCCGGATCGAGGATGGCGAAAGCCCGCTCGCGGCCAGTTTCCGCGGCTCGCGACAGGTCACTTTCGCGGTTCTGGCGACCTCGGCGACGCTGATCGCGGTCTTCGTGCCGCTCTCCTTCCTGCCCGGACAGGTCGGGCGGCTTTTCGTCGAGTTCGGCTTCGTGATGGCCAGCGCGGTGGCGATCTCCACCTTCGTCGCGCTGACCGCCTGCCCCGCCCTCGCCTCCAGGGTTCTGGGCGCGGCGCCGGCGCGGCCCGAGGGCGCGCCGCGGCGGGAGGCGTTCTTCCTCCGGCTCTACCGGCGGCTGCTGAACCAGGCGGTGCGCGCGCCCATCGTGGTGCTCGCGGTCGCCGTCCTGGTCACCCTCGGCGCCGTCCCGATCTACGAGACCCTGCCGCGCGAGCTGACCCCGCCCGAGGATCGCGGCGTCGGCTTCGTGCCGCTCACCGCGCCGCAGGGTTCGACGCTGGAGCATACCGACATCGCCGCGCGGCAGGTGGAGGAGATCCTCGCCCCCCTGCGCGAGAGCGGCGAAGTCGATGCGGTCTTCACCTTCTCCGGCAGCTATGGGCGCGCCTATCGCTCCTTCGTCGTCTTCCGCCTCGCGCCATGGGAGGAGCGCGCCCGCGGCGTCGCCGAGATCGTCGGCGAGATCTCTCCGCAAATGGATCGCGTCACGGTCGCGCGCGGCGCGCCGGTGACGCCGGCGGGGCTGGGGCTGCGCGGCTCCTCCACCCCGGTCCGGGTGGTGATCGGCGGGCCGGATTTCGAAAGCGTGAAGCTCTGGGCCGCCGCCATGCTGGAGGCGGCCAGGGCCGATCCCGGCCTCGTGAACCCGGAGATCGACTTCGAGGAGAACCTGCCCCAGCTCGATATCGAGATCGACCGGCGCCGCGCCGACGATCTCGGCATCTCGGCGGAGGTGATCGCCTCCACGCTCCAGACCATGCTGGCCTCGCGCGAGGTCACCTCCTTCGTCAGCCGCGGGCGCGAATATCCGGTGCTGTTGCAGGCGGAGGATGACGACCGGCGCACGCCTTCCGACATCGCCAACATCTTCCTGCGCTCCGGCGACGGCGAGACGCTGACGCCGCTCGGGTCGCTGGTGAATCTGCGCGAGAACGCCGCCGCGCCCTCGCTCCGGCGCTATGACCGGCTGCCCTCGATCCAGCTTTCGGCCTCGCTGGCGCCGGGCCATGATCTCGGCGCGGCGCTGGCCTCGCTGGAGGAGGCCGCGCGGGGGATCCTGCCGCCCGAGGCGCAGCTTGGCTATGAGGGCCAGTCCCGCGCCTTCAAGGACACCTCCGCCGGGGCGGGTTTCGTCTTCGGGCTGGCGCTCCTGATCGTCTTTCTGGTGCTGGCGGCGCAGTTCGAGAGCTTCGTGCATCCGGTCTCGATCATGCTCACCGTGCCGCTCGGCCTCGCCGGGGCGGTCTACGCCATGGCGCTCGGCGGGCTGTCGCTGAACATCTACAGCCAGATCGGGGTGATATTGCTGATCGGGCTGGTGGCCAAGAACGGGATCCTGATCGTCGAATTCGCCAACCAGCTCCGCGACGAGGGGCTGGAGATCCGCCAGGCGGTGATCGACGCCTCGGTGCTGCGCGTCCGCCCGATCGTGATGACGGCGGTCTCCACCGTGCTCGGCGCGCTGCCGCTGGTCATGGCGAGCGGCGCAGGCGCCGAAAGCCGGATCGCCATCGGCAGCGTCATCGTCGCCGGCCTGTCGCTGGCGAGCCTGCTGATGCTGTTCGTGACCCCGGTGCTCTACGATTTGCTGGCCCGCTTCACC
Source organism: Pikeienuella sp. (assembly GCA_047974395.1). Classification (GTDB taxonomy): domain Bacteria; phylum Pseudomonadota; class Alphaproteobacteria; order Rhodobacterales; family Rhodobacteraceae; genus Pikeienuella. The sequence goes on from JBKECG010000326.1 coordinate 13,199, forward strand.
ACGCCGCGCGGCACGGTGGAGAAGCGCCTCGCGGCGGAGATCGGCTAGCGCCCGGCTCCGGCGGCTTTAGCGGCCAACCGGGCGCGTGGTATCCGGTCATTATTCGTAAAACCCGCCGGTATCGCTCCGGGCGGGTGGGTTCGGGGGGTTGGTATCGGGCGGGTCGGATCGGGCGGGTCGGGCTCAGTCGCGCAGCCGGACCAGATCGGTCAGCAGCCCCTCGGCGCCGTTATGGACGGTCAGGCGCCCCACCTTGCCGGCCAGTTCCTGAAGCGCCTCCAGCTCCTTCAGCCGGAGCATGACCGGGTTGTCGGCCATGACCTTGGCGGCGTTCAGAAGCGCCCGCGTCGCGTCAGCCTCGTCGCGCCGACGGATCACGTTGGCCTCGGCCTCCTTCTGCGCGGCGACGACGCGGTTCAGGATCTCGCGCATCTCGCCCGGCAGGACGACGTCCTTCAGGGCGATCTGCGCCACCTCGACCCCGATGGCCGCCATCTCCGCGCGGACCGCCTCCGCCGCCTCCGCGTCCACGGAGACCTTGTCGGCCAGAAGCTCATCCAGCGTCACCGCCCCCAGCGTCTTGCGGAAGGCGAGTTGCAGCGCCCGGTGCAGAGCCTCGTCGAAATCCTTCACCGCGGTCACCGCCCGCAGCGCGTCGACCACCTGGTAGTCGGCCGAAATGTTGACCCGCAGCGTCACCCGGTCCCTGGTCAGGATCTCCTGCCCGGTCACGTCGCGGGTGCGCCAGCGGATATCCACCATCCGCACGACCCGCTTGCGTCCGTCCATCCAGAAGCGATGCGCGCCCGCCGCGAGCAGCGCCGGCGCGGCGCCGTCCACGGTCAGGACGCCCAGATGACCTTCCGGCGTCTCGATCGTGTCCACATCGGACAGAAGCCGGGCCCGCGCGAGACGCTGGCCGAGCGCCGCCGGAACCGCGGCCGCCTCATCCAGGTCCAGCCGCTCCACCGTCCAGGGGCCGGCCGCGGTCCAGTAGACCTGCCGTTCTTCCGGGCGAAGCGTCGCATGGAGCCGCCCGTCGCGCAGGACGACCGCCGCCTCCCCCGGCCCGGTGCGGACCTCGGTCAGATGCGCCTCGACGAGATCCGGCCGCTCCCGGAAGAGCGCCGCATCATATCCGGAGATGAAATGCGGAAGGTCCATGCCATGCTCTTCCAGCGTCAGCTCCCTGCCTTTCGGCAGGCAGTGCCGCCCCGGCCCGAGGATCGCGTCTATGCGCCCGTTCCGCAGAACCAGCACGCGCTTCGTCTCATCGACCGTGAGGATCTTGTATCCTGCGAGCTTCTTCATGAATTCGGACATGGTTTTCCCCTTCGTCTCTTTCCTGTTCCTTTCGGCTGGCGCCCATCCGGGCCGGGTTATGGCCCCGTCAGGGGCGGTTGAAAGCGCCGGGGCCGGACCTTTACCGGCGAATGACGGACCGTCGGAGAGCGGCGGCGAGGGCCCCGGCGCCCGACCCGCCCGAAAGCGCGCCGGGGGACCCGGGCCGTCATCGCGTCATCCTTCGGCCGGCCGCCCGCCGGCGCTTCGGACCGGGTCTCCCGCCTTTCGGCGAGGGCCCCGCCCTCGGCGGTCCGGCCCCGGACACCCATTCTTGTCTCCGCCTTTCGGCGGCGATCGGCTTTTCAGGCCGGTTTGAATCCGGGACTCGAACCCAAGACATGTAGATTTTCTGTCTACCGCCTCATCAACTGGGCTGCTTCCCGGTCGCAAAGAGATTTGAACTCTCCACCCGCCCCGGCTGTCCGGCCTCGGCATACGCCTGCGACAGAGCCGCCGCGCACCGGTGGGGCGTCTGAACCCCACCGCTGAGATCCGGTCCGCTTGAGACGGAAGGCGCGAGATGCCGCAAAAGGGGATTCGGAGCAAAGAAAATCTCCCCCGAGGCCGGAGGGATGCGGCTATGTGATTGTAATGCAACATCTGCGGGGGCGCCACGCCGTCGCAGCGGGCCGTTCAACCGGAGGCCGGGCCAGCCCCCGACATGCAAACACGGCCCGCCCCATCGGGGGCGGGCCGTTATATGTCTCTCGTTCCGGCTGCGTCGGGGCTCAGGCGGCCTTACGGCTCTCGGCCCAGATATCGGAAACGCCGTCGCGCAGCGCCTCGACGCCCTCGGCCACCACGTCGCGGGTCGCGGAGGCGGCGTTGCGGGCGCGGTCGAGATTGGCTTCGGCGTTGGCGCGCAGGAACTCGCCCTGGATGCGCAGGGCTTCGCCCATGTTCTTGGCGGCGGCGGCCTTCTCCATCGCGGCGAAGCCGTCGACGAGATTGGCGCGGGTCGCCTCGGCGATGTCGCCCAGCACGCCGACATAGCCGGAGACCATGCGGCTCATGGTCTTCTCCAGCCCGGCGTTGAAGCGGAGCGCGCCCTCATAGGCGCTGTCGGTGCGGGCCTTGGCGTCGGCGGCGGCGCGCTGCACATATTCGCGCGCGCCCTCGGCGACGGTGGAGGCGTCGAAAGCGGCCTCGGCGGTCTTGCGGGCGGTGGTCTTTCTGGCGGTCATGTCTTTTCCATCCTTGCGGGAAGCTATGGGTTCGGGCCCGTTCACATTCGACCCGGGCGAGAAGGGATATAGTCGCATATCTCGCAGTTGCAATATTTTTTTGCTGCATATGCGAAAAGAAATCGGGCGACTTGCGCGGCCTGCGCCATATGTTACAAGATAACATCGTAATTCCGGGAACGCCGATGAACGACGCGAACCATAATCCGGCGGCGATGGCGGCGCATGACCACGCCGCCTGCATCCGCCATGTGCTGGGCGAAGCCGAGGCCGCCGGGATCAATTTCACCCCCGTGCGCCTGCGCGCGCTTGAGATATTGCTGGAAAGCCACGCCGCGCTCGGCGCCTATGAGCTGCTGAAGCGGCTGGAGGCGGAAGGATTCGGCGGTCAGCCGCCTGTCGCCTACCGGGCGCTGGATTTCCTTGTCGCCCACGGTTTCGCCCATCGGATCGAGCGGCTGAACGCCTTCGTCGCCTGCATGCGCCCCGGCGAAGGGCATGATCCGGCCTTCATGATCTGCCGGCGCTGCCGCGCGGTGGCCGAGACCGAGGCCGACCCGGCCCGCGACGCGCTAGGCCGCGACGCGCGGGCGGCCGGGTTCGAGATCGAGCGCACCATGGTGGAGATCGAAGGACTTTGCCCGAAATGCCGCGCGGGCGCGCCGTCATGACCCTGATCCGGGCGGAGGCGCTGTCGGCGCAGTTCGGCGGGCGGGCGGTGCTGGATCGGGTCGATCTCTCCATCACGAAGGGAGAGATCGTGACCATTGTCGGGCCGAACGGCTCCGGCAAATCCACGCTGCTGCGCGCGCTGATCGGGGCGCTGGCGCCCAGCGGCGGGCGCGTCGCGCGCGCGCCGGGGCTGAAGATCGGCTATGTGCCGCAACGCCTGCATATCGACCCGACCATGCCGATCACCGTCAGCCGCTTCGTCGGCCTGCCCGGACGCAAGCCGATCCGCGCCGCGATCGAGGCGGCGCTGGCGGAAACCGGGGTCGCCGATCTGGCCGAGCGGCCGATGGCCGGGCTTTCAGGCGGGCAGATGCAGCGCGTGCTGCTCGCCCGCGTGCTGACGGCGGCGCCTGATCTGCTGATTCTCGACGAACCGACCCAGGGGCTGGATCAGCCGGGAGCGGCGGAATTCTACCGGCTGATCGAACGTGTCCGCGCCCGCACCGGCGCCGCGGTGCTGATGGTCAGCCACGATCTGCATGTGGTGATGAGCGCCTCCGACCGGGTGATCTGCCTCAACGGGCATATCTGCTGCGAAGGGGCGCCGCGCGCGGTCTCCTCCGCCCCGGAATACCGCGCGCTGTTCGGGCCGGGGACCGGGGGGGCGCTGGCGCTCTACCGGCATGATCACGACCATAGCCACGATCACGGCCACGGCCCGGCGACCGGGGCCTGCGAACACCGGCGGGCGGAGGCGTGATGCTGGACGATTTCCTGATTCGCGCCGGGCTCGCCGGGATCGGCGTCGCGCTGGCGGCGGGGCCGCTCGGCTGTTTCGTGGTCTGGCGGCGGATGGCCTATTTCGGCGACGCGACGGCGCATGCGGCGATCCTCGGCGTCGCGCTCAGCCTCGGCTTTTCATTCTCCATCTTCGCCGGGGTGCTGGCGACGGCGCTGATGATGGCGATCGGGGTCTCCATGCTTTCCGGGCGGGGGCTGGCGATGGACACGCTGCTCGGCGTCGCCGCGCATGGCGCGCTGGCGGCGGGGCTGGTCGCGGTGGCGCTGGCCTCCGGCCGCCCGGTCGATCTGGAGGCCTATCTTTTCGGCGAAATCCTGATGGTGACGAAAGAGGAGCTGGCCATGATCTGGGGCGGCGGGGCGCTGGTGGTCGCGCTTCTCGCCTGGCGCTGGTCGGCGCTGCTGACCGCGACGATCAACGAGGATCTGGCCACCGCCGCCGGAATCGACCCGCGGCGCGAACGGCTGATCCTGACGCTGGCGCTGGCGCTGGTGGTGGCGGTCGCGCTGAAAGTGGTCGGCGCGCTGCTGATCACGGCGATGCTGATCATTCCCGCCGCCGCCGCCCGGCCCTTCGCCCGCGAACCGGAGCGGATGGCCGCGATCGCGGCGCTGGCCGGCGTGATCGCCGTCATCGCCGGGCTTCGCGTTTCATGGATTCTGGACACGCCTACCGGCCCGACCATCGTCGTGGTCGCGACCGGCGTCTTTCTTCTGTCGGCGGCCGCCGGGCGCGTGATCGCCGGCGGCCGCGAGGGTCCTGACCGCCTCAGACGATGAGCATGCCTTCGAGCGTGTTGAAGGCGCCGGCGTCCAGCATGATCTCGATGGCGCTGGAGCCCGCCGGCTGCTGGATGGTCAGCACCGCGCTGTAGCCGCTCTCCAGACTGATGGAGAAACCCGTCTCGTTATGGAGCCGCGCCAGATCGTTCAGCGAGCTCACATCATAGGACGTGCCGTTCTGGAAGCCGTTCTTGAAGGTCCCCCGCTCGAACAGGCGGAGGAAGATCACATCCCCCTCCCGGTAGGAGCTGGTGAGATCGACATCGACGAAGGTGTCGTCGACGCCGCGGGTCAGGCTGTTGCCGAAGATGGCGAAGCGGTCATGGCCGCCGCCGCCGATCAGGGTGTCGGAGCCGTTCCCACCGATCAGCGTGTCGTTGCCGGCGCCGCCTTCAAGCCAGTCGTCGCCGTTCCGGCCCTCCAGAAGATCGGCCCGCGACCGGCCGATCATCACATTGTCGCCGGTCGAGCCGATCACCCGCCCGCCATTCGCCGAACCGTAATGGGTGATCGGGCCGATATCGCCCTGGGTGACGCGATAGGCGCTCTCCGTCCCCATGCCGGTGATCCTGAGCGAAACGTCATCGCCGTTCTTGTCGTCCAGCGAGAACGAGATCGTCAGCAGCCCGTCAGGCCCCATCCTGGCGTCCGCATAGGATTGCGAGGCCAGCCGGGTGAGATCCGCCAGCGAGTCGAGCTCCACCGCCGTGCCGGCCGCATGGCCGGCCGGGGTCCCGAGCCCGGCGGCGGTGAAAAAGCCCGCCGGGAAGCCTTCGAGCAATATCGTCTCGCCGGCGGCGAAATCCGGGGCGCTGATGCTGATGTCGCGCGGGCCGCCGGAGGAGCCGCCCGTCCCGGTCTCGATCCGGGCGCGAAGGCCGTCGATGCCGTCGCCCTGAAGGGTCGTGGCGAAATCCGTCACGCCGTCTCCGTTCAGGTCGAAGCTGATGGTCGCCCGGTTCGTCGCGAAGGCGAACCGGGCGAAGCCATGGGAGGCGAGCTCGACCAGCCCGTCCTGGCTGTCGATCACCAGACCGCGCCCGCCATCCGTGACGCGCAGCGCCCCGGTTCCGGTGACGCCGAGACGCGGGAAGGAGGTTTCGGCGCGCAGATAGATGCTGTCGCCCTGGGCGAAATCGAGATCGGCGATGCGGTCGTTCCCGATCGCGGCGTTGCCGAACCCGTAAAGGTCGAACCGGTCGGCGCCGGCCCCACCATAGAGAACATCGTCTCCGATCAGGCCCCAGAACACGTCATTGCCCGCCCCGCCAAGCAGCACGTCGTCGCCATTATATCCGATGAGCGTGTCATTGCCGGCGGCGCCGGAGAGGATGTTGTCGCCCGCGTCGCCGCGGATGATCTGGTTGGTCGCACCGGATCCGCCGTTTCCACCGCCGGAACCGCCACCGGTCTCGCCGCCACCCGTCTCTCCACCGCCGGTTTCGCCACCGCCGGTCTCGCCGCCGCCGGTTTCACCCCCGCCGGTTTCACCGCCGCCAGTCTCGCCGCCGGGGCCGCCGCTGACCATGTCGCCATAGCCGGTGAGCCGCAGGATGTAATCCACCCCGCTGACGCCATCGAGATTGAAGCGAAGCTCCAGATCGCCCGCCGATGTCTCGACCGAGGTGACCTTGTCGCTCCTGAGGAGTTCCCGGATGTCGGCGTTATCCGCGAGCACGGCGACGCTGCGGGTCTTGATGACGGTCATGGCGTTGCTGCTGTCCAGACCATCGTCGAAGAAATAGGCGGGGAAACCATCGCCGAACAGGATGTAGTCGCCCTGGCCGAAATTCAGATCGGTGATGATGTCGGTCTCGACCGCGCGCCCGGCCGGCGCGGTCAGGCTGAAACCGTCGCCGCGCGCGCCGCCGGTCATGGTGTCGTTGCCGACGCCGCCATAAAGCGTGTCGATCCCGGCGCCGCCGGTGAGACGGTCATTGCCCGCCCCGCCGATCAGCTTGCTGGAGCCGCCATTCGCGGTCAGCACGTTATTCCCGGCGTTTCCCGAAACATCCCCCGGCGCGGTCGTGGGAATCTTCGACGCCGCCTCGATCAGCCAGGGAGCGAGATTCCTGGCGCCGCCGATGCTCGCGCCGATCAGATCGGTGATGTCGGTGATGACGCCGTTCTGAAGGTCGGGGTACAGTCTGCCCCAGTAATTCGACAGTTTGTCGTCGATCGTGAGCAGGGCGTTGTTGCCGATGACGATATCGCGGGCCGCCATTTCACGGCCGTCGAGATAGAAGACCCGGACGCCATCCTCGCCGCGGTGACCCACGACGACATTGTTCTGAACCAGAGTGTCATCGGGCAGGCGGCCGCGGGTCAGGTCATAGCCGCCCCCGGAAAGCGGGCGGGCGTCGGTCGTGACCGTGATCCAGGGCAGACCCATGGTGGTGGTCGGCGCGCTGAGATCCTGCGGCGCCGGCAGCAGCGTGTTGTTGGTGATCGTGGCGCCTTCGACATCGCTGACGAAAATCGCGTTCGGATGCGCGGTGCTGATGATGTTGTCGCGGATCACGAAATCGGTGAATTTCATCCCGCTGTTGCTGGCGTTGACGGTCGTGTTCATGCGGCCGAAAATCGCCTGCAGCGGGGCGCCGCCGCCCTGAAGGAAGGCGTTTCCGGTGATCTCGAACCCGTTGACGCCCTTGGTCCCGTTGGTGCCGTAATACTGGATGAAGTCGGCGTGATCGGCGACCGCCCTGTCCCAGGGCACGGACAGCGGGTGGAAATTGTCGAAGAGATTGTCCGCGACCCGCACATTGGAGGCGTCGGTGACGATGAGGCCATCGACCCTGATGTCGTGGAGACGCGAATTCGTCATGTCGAACCCGTCGACATCCTGAATCACGATCCCGGTCCGCACCGTGGAGACGTCCACATTGTCGAGGGTGATGCCGCCGCTCTGACGGAAGACCATGCCCAGACCGAAGGCGTGGCCCTCGACATTCTGGGAATAGTTGTCGGCGGAAAGCTCCTCATAGGGGATGCCGTCCTCGGAGGTCGCTATGCGCCCGGCCACGACGACATCCTTGACCGTGATATTGCTCGAGTCGGTCGTGTACAGTTGCGCCATCCAGGAGGCGGGTTCGTCATCGGCGAGTCGCAATTCGATATTGTCGAAGACCACGCCGTTGCAGTTCTGGAGCCAGATCCGCCCGTCGATGGTCGTGGGCGAGTCGGGATTCGCGCTGGTGATCGTGACCGGCGGATTGAAGTTGAGACCCTTGACGGTGAGGGCGTTGTAATCGCCCTCGACCAGTTCGATACGCTCACCGCCTCTTGCGGACTGGAGCGCCGCTTTCAACTCATCGCTGTTTCGTACTCGTATAGCCACGTGGGTTTGCTCCGATTTCTGCATTCCCAAAGAACCGCCTTTGACGTCCGGTTGGCGTCACCATGTTCCTGGGGTTGCGGGATTTTGCGAATGCGTGCCTTCTCAGATTGGCCCCACGCACTTTGGGTAGCACATTTCTCAGGTTTGATAAAGTCCAATGCTCGCATTAGTTGCTGTAGGCGATAAATATCTGGCTACTTCACACCCGGATTTTCCAGTTGAATTCCATACGCAAGACACACGCCAATCGTCGATGTCGGGCCGACGCTACGACGCGATGACCCGCCTGACGACGACCTTTCGATAACTGTTAACTTCATCAAGGTCTAGATTGACTTATCTAACTATTTTTATCAATTTCTTACACCCCCTCGGCTTTGGCGTCAGCGCGCCCGAACGCCGGAGAGAGACGCTGACGAGCCGGATCGCAGGCCATATCATCGCCTGCAACCCCTGCGCGCCCGCCGGGTACGGAGCCGAACCATGATCGTCTGCTCATGCGCGGGAATCAGCACCAGGGATATCCGCACCGCCATCGCCTGGATGCGCGCCGCCGATCCGACCGCGATCGTCACCCCCGGGAAAGTTTACCGCGCCCTCGGCAAGACGCCTGATTGCGGTGGCTGTATGCGTCTGTTCGTGGATAATGTGCGGGCCGAGTTGACCAAAGACCCACCCGAAGAACTGCGCGGTTTGCGCAGCGGCAGGCAAACAGGAGAAGGCCCATGAAAGGCGACGCGAAAGCCATCGAATACCTTAATCGCGCGCTGAAAAGCGAATTGACGGCGATCAGCCAGTACTGGTTGCATTACCGGCTCCAGAAGGACTGGGGCGTCGGCAAACTCGCGAAGAAATCCCGCGAGGAGAGCATCGAGGAGATGAATCACGCCGACAAGCTGGTCGACAGAATCATCTTCCTCGAAGGTCACCCGAACCTGCAGTCGCTCGATCCGCTGCGAATCGGCGAGACCGTGAAAGAATCTCTGGAATGCGATCTCGCCGCCGAACAGGACGCCCGCGCGCTGTATCAGGAGGCCCGCGCCCATTGCGAAAAGGTCGGCGATTACGTCTCCAAGGCGCTGTTCGAGGAGCTCATGGCCGACGAGGAGGGCCATATCGACTTCCTTGAGACGCAGCTCGACCTTCTGAACATGATCGGCGAGGAGAAATACCTCCAGCTCAACGCCGAATCCGCCGATATCGCGGCCTGAACCGCGCCCGCGCGCCGTCCGCCGGGCGGCGCGCGCAAATACCTGCGGTTGAATAAGCCGATTTACCTACAGCCGCAGGCCAGCGCCCGCCCGCGCTGCGGCCAAAGGGGGTTGACGGCGCCGGCGCGGGGGCGGGATGTTCCCGCCCGAGACAGCCGGGGGCGCGAAAGACGGCGATGCGCCGCGTCCTGACCGACAGGAGTTCCTTGATGGCGAAATCCACGAAACCGGCGCCGAGCCGGCGCAACGCGTTGAAACTGATCGGCGCGGGCGCGGGACTTGCGGCCGCGTCGCGGCTGATCGGCCCGGCCGGGGCGAGGACCCTGGCCCCGATCAGGATCGGCTTTCCGGTCCACCGCACCGGCATCGGCGCCGCCTATGGCCGCTGGTATGAGCGCGTCACCATGGCCGCGGCGAAACGCATCAACGAGGCCGGCGGGATAAACGGCCGCCAGGTCAACATCTTCGCCGAGGATGACGGCACCGATCCGCGGCGCGGCGCCGAACTGGTGGAGAAATTCGCCAGCCAGCAATGCGACATCGTCTTCGGCACGCTGTTCAGCCATGTGGTGATCGGCTCCGCCCCGCGCGCCGCAGAGCTGAAGATTCCCAATTTCGTGGTCTCGGAAGGGCATCACGTCGCCTCCGGCATGCTGAACCGCTGGACGATTCAGCCCGGCATCACCGATGTGAAAAGCCAGGTGCAGGCGATGGCGCCCTTCGTCGCCGGCAATCTGGGCAAGAAGGTCACGATGATCTTCCCCGATTTCGCCTTCGGCCATGACCACCGCGATTATTTCTCGGCCGCGGTCGAAGCCCAGGGCGGCGAGGTGCTGGCGAAGATCGCGATCCCGCCGACCGAGACCTCCTTCACCCGCTATTTCCCCAGGATTCCGCGCGGGACCGAGGTGATCTACCATGTCATGGTCGGCCCCGCGGTCCTGACCTTCGTGAAGGAGCTGGGCGAGTTCTACGGGCCGAACGCGCCGGCGCTCTTCGGCTTCATCGACAGTCTCGAAGCGGTGGACCTCGCCTCTCCGGGGCTGGAGTTCCTGGAAGGCAGCTATTTCTGGGAAGGGCATCCGCGCGACGCGCAGGCCGACCAGACCAGCCATGACAGGCTCTACCGCGAAGCGGTGGGGGTGGACGAACGCGGCGCGTCCGTCGATGACCCGCGCAATATCTCCACCTACAGCCACATGTTCGGCTGCTGGGAGACGCTGAACGTCGTCAAGGCGGCGATGGAGACCGCCGATTACCGCTCGATCGAGGATCGCGCCAAGCTGATCGAGGCGGTCGAGGCGATGACCGACATGCCGCTTTCGGACGATCATCCGCAGGGCGACAAGATCTTCAACGGCAGGACCCATCAGGTCTTCGGCCGGCAGCATATCTCGAAAGTGGAGAACGGCAGGCTGGTCGTCCAGCATACGACCTCGATCGAGGAGACCTTCTACGAGGACGAGGTCGACTACACCAAGATGTCCTTCTGAACGCGGATACGCGACGGCGCATGGATTTCGGCCCCTATCTCCTGCTGGCCTCGCTCGAAGGCGCGGTCGCGGCCGCCGTGCTGGCGCTGACCGCGGTCGGGCTGTCGCTGGTCTTCGGGGTGATGCGCGTCGTCAATGTCGCGCATGGCGAGGTCTTCATGCTCGGCGCCGTCAGCGC